>NZ_JBMVFX010000009.1:0-156112 GCF_049538415.1 Cellulosimicrobium sp. AB352
GGCGAACCCGTCTTGGCTGACCCTCTCGTCGGCGTCGGCGCTGGCCCCGGCGTCCGCCCGAGCCGTCGCGGAGCGGGGGGTGTGCCGGCGTCGAGCCGGAGCAGAGGCAGCGCCCCCGGGCGCGCACCTCGCACCACGCTTCTCCGGACGCCGGGCAGAGCGGTGTGGCTGCGCCACCGAGCGCCGGCAGACGCAGGCTGATCGGGCTGCGGGCCGGCCGGAGGCGGGCCACGGCGCGTGTCCCCACTAGAATGGGGGCATGTCCACCATCTCCCGTGACGAGGTCGCGCGCGTCGCCGCGCTGGCCCGCATCGATCTGCGACCCGAGGAGCTGGACCGGCTCTCCGGCGAGCTCGACGTGATCGTCGACGCCATCGCCAAGGTCAGCGAGGTCGCGACGCCCGACGTCCCCGCGACGAGCCACCCGATCCCGATGTCGAACGTCTTCCGTGACGACATCCCCGAGCCGCCGCTGCCCGTCGAGGACGTCCTCGCGGGCGCGCCCGCGGCGGAGGACGGCCGGTTCTCCGTACCGCAGATCCTCGGGGAGGAGTGAGATGACGGACCTGACACGGCTCTCCGCGGCCGAGCTCGCCGAAGGGCTCGAGGCGCGCGACTTCTCGAGCGTCGAGGCCACCCAGGCGCACCTCGACCGGATCGGCGCGGTCGAGGGCGCGGTCAACGCGTTCCTCCACGTCAACACCGACGAGGCGCTGGCGACGGCGCGCTCGGTCGACGACCGCCGCGTCGCGGGCGAGCCGGTGCACCGGCTCGCCGGTGTGCCGATCGCGGTCAAGGACGTCGTCGTGACGAAGGGCATGCCGACGACGGCCGGCTCCAAGATCCTCGAGGGCTGGGTGCCGCCGTACGACGCGACGCTCGTCGAGAAGATCCGCGCCGCCGGGCTGCCGATCCTCGGCAAGACGAACATGGACGAGTTCGCCATGGGCTCGTCGACCGAGCACTCCGCGTACGGCAACACCCGCAACCCGTGGGACCTCGACCGGATCCCCGGCGGGTCGGGCGGCGGCTCCGCCGCGGCGGTGGCGGCGTTCGAGGCACCCCTCGCGATCGGCACGGACACGGGCGGCTCGATCCGTCAGCCCGGGGCCGTCACCGGCACCGTCGGCGTCAAGCCGACGTACGGCGGCGTCTCCCGGTACGGGCTCATCGCGATGGCGTCCTCGCTCGACCAGGCGGGCCCCGTCACGCGCACGGTGCTCGACGCCGCGCTGCTGCACGAGCTCATCGGCGGCTACGACCCGCGCGACTCCACGTCGATCCCCGGGCGCGGGCCGGCGCTCGTCGACGCCGCGGTCCAGGGCGCCACGGGCGACCTCTCGGGCCTGCGCGTCGGCGTCGTCAAGGAGCTCACGGGCGAGGGCTACCAGGAGGGCGTGAGCGCGCGCTTCGCGCAGTCGCTCGACCTCCTGCGCGGGCTCGGCGCCGAGATCGTCGAGGTCTCCTGCCCGCACTTCGAGTACGCGCTCGGCGCGTACTACCTGATCATGCCGTCGGAGGCGTCGAGCAACCTCGCGAAGTTCGACGGCATGCGCTTCGGCCTGCGCGTGGAGCCCGAGGAGGGCCCCGTGACCGCGGAGCGCGTCATGGCCGCCACGCGCGGCGCGGGCTTCGGCGACGAGGTGAAGCGCCGCATCATCCTCGGCACCTACGCGCTCTCGGCCGGCTACTACGACGCCTACTACGGCAGCGCGCAGAAGGTCCGCACGCTCATCCAGCGGGACTTCGCCGCCGCCTTCGAGCAGGCGGACGTCCTCGTCTCGCCGACGGCGCCGACCACGGCGTTCCGGTTCGGCGAGAAGCTCGACGACCCGCTCGCCATGTACCTCAACGACGTCGCGACGATCCCCGCCAACCTCGCGGGGGTCCCCGGGATGTCGGTGCCGTCGGGCCTGTCGGACGACGGCCTGCCCGTCGGGTTCCAGATCCTCGCGCCGGCCAAGGCCGACGACCGCATGTACCGGGTGGGCGCGGCCCTCGAGGCCGCCCTGGTCGGCTCGTGGGGTGGCCCGCTGCTCGACCGCGCGCCCGCGCTGCCCACGGCCACGAACGCACAGGAGGGCCAGGTCGGATGACCGCCACGACCGTCGACCTCGTCGACTACGCCGACGCCACGCGCCGCTACGACCCCGTCATCGGGATCGAGGTGCACGTCGAGCTCGGCACGCTGACCAAGATGTTCTGCCCGGCCGAGGTGAGCTTCGGCGCCGAGCCGAACACCCAGGTGACCCCGGTCTCGCTCGGGCTCCCGGGCGCCCTGCCGGTCGTCAACGGCAAGGCCGTCGAGTATGCGATCCGCATCGGCCTCGCGCTCAACTGCCAGATCGCCGAGACGTGCCGGTTCGCGCGCAAGAACTACTTCTACCCGGACGTCCCGAAGAACTTCCAGACGTCCCAGTACGACGAGCCCATCGCCTACGACGGGTGGATCGACGTCGAGCTCGAGGACGGGACCGTGTTCCGCGTCGAGATCGAGCGCGCGCACATGGAGGAGGACGCCGGCAAGAACACCCACGTGGGTGGGGCGACCGGTCGCATCCACGGTGCCGAGTACTCGCTCGTCGACTACAACCGCGCCGGCATCCCGCTCGTCGAGATCGTCACGCGGCCGATCACGGGCGCGGGCGACCGCGCCCCCGAGGTCGCGCGCGCGTACGTACAGACGCTGCGCGACATCTTCCGGGCGCTCGACGTGTCCGAGGCGCGCATGGAGCGCGGCAACGTCCGCGCCGACGTGAACCTCTCGCTGCGCCCGACGCCCGAGTCGCCGCTCGGCACGCGCACCGAGACGAAGAACGTCAACTCGTTCCGCTCCGTCGAGCGGGCCGTGCGCTACGAGGTCTCGCGCCAGGCCGCCGTGCTCGACGCGGGCGGCACGGTGATCCAGGAGACCCGGCACTGGCACGAGGACACGGGCATCACGACGTCGGGCCGCGTGAAGTCGGACGCCGAGGACTACCGGTACTTCCCGGAGCCCGACCTTGTCCCGATCGCGCCGCCGCGCGAGTGGATCGAGGAGATCCGTGCGGGGCTCCCCGAGCTGCCGGTCGCGCGTCGCCGTCGGCTCCAGGGCGAGTGGGGCTACGCGGACGCCGAGATGCGCGACGTCGTGAACGCCGGTGCGCTCGACCTCATCGAGGCCACCGTCGCCGCGGGCACCAGCCCGGCCGGTGCGCGCAAGTGGTGGATGGGGGAGCTCGCGCGCCGCGCCAAGCAGGACGAGGTGGCGCTCGAGGCGCTGCCCGTCACGCCCGCGCAGATCGCCGCGCTGCAGGGCCTCGTCGACGCGGGCCGGATCAACGACAAGCTCGCGCGCCAGGTGCTCGACGGCGTGCTCGCCGGCGAGGGGGACCCGGAGGCGGTCGTCACCGCCCGGGGCCTCGAGGTCGTCTCCGACGACGGTGCGCTGCTCGCCGCGATCGACGAGGCGCTCGCCGCGCAGCCGGACATCGTGGAAAAGGTCCGGGGCGGGAACCTCGGGCCCGTCGGGGCGATCATCGGTGCCGTGATGAAGGCGACCCGCGGCCAGGCGGACGCGGGCCGCGTGCGCGAGCTCGTCCTCGAGCGGATCGGCTGACCGCCGTGACGCGCGGACCGGTCGTCCTGGGAGAGATGGTGCGTCTGCGCCCGATCGAGGCGCGGGACGCGGACCGCATGTGGGAGTCGTTGCAGGACCCGGAGGCCAACCGGCTCACGGGGACGACGGCGACCTTCACGCGCGACCAGATCGACGAGTGGGTGGCGACCGTCAGCGACCGGGACGGCCGGTACGACTGGGCCATCACGCCGGGCGCGGTGCGTGACGGGCAGCCGGTGAGCGACGAGCTGATCGGCGAGATCGTGCTCAACGACCTCGACGAGCACGCGCGCTCGGCGAACCTGCGGCTCGCGCTGCTCCCGAACTACCGCGGGCGCGGCTACGGTCGCGAGGCCATCTTCGAGGTGCTGCGGTTCGCGTTCGACGGGTCGACGGACGTGGACGGCGTCCGGCACGAGGGACCGCGCCTGCACCGCGTGAGCCTCGACGTGCTGAGCATCAACCCCCGCGCCCGGATGCTCTACGAGTCGTTGGGCTTCCGCGAGGAGGGGCGACTGCGCGACGTCTACCGCGACGGCGACGGGTGGGCGGACGCGACGGTCATGAGCATCCTCGAGGACGAGTTCCGGGCGGGCCTCGGCGCGTCCTGAGCCGTCCGCGGGCACGACCGCACGAAGGGCCCGGCAGCATCCGCTGCCGGGCCCTTCGTCGTCCCGTCCTGCACCGGCTCCTCGCCGCGCGGACGTGCCCGTCAGGCGCGGTACGCCTGGCGCAGCAGCTCCACGCCGTCCAGCGTGCCCTCGAAGGACGTGCCACCGGTCATGACGACCACGAGCTCCTGGTCGGGGAAGAGCGCCAGGAGCTGGCCGCCCAGGCCGAGGGCGAAGACCATGCCGAGGTCCGGGTCGGCCCACCAGTGCCAGCCGTACGCGCCGATCCAGGGGTAGGTCCGGGTGCGGGGGCGCCAGCACTCGCGCAGCCAGTCGAGCGGCGCGACCTCCTCGCGCAGCACGGCGGTCCCGAGGCGCGCGAGGTCGGTCGGGAGGAGGCACAGCCCGTTGCCCGCGTGGCTGTAGCCGTTCCGGTCCGCGTAGAAGCGCCAGCGGCGGATGCCCGACGGGCGGAAGAGGTGCTCCTCCGCCAGCTGCTCGACGCTGCGACCCGTGCGCCGGTGGAGCACCGCACCGAGCAGGTGCGAGGACCCCGTGGAGTACCACATCGTGCGTCCGGGCTCGTCGACCAGCGACCGCTCCACGACGGCGCGCAGCAGGTCCTTGCTCGCCGTGAGCGGCGGGGCCGAGCCCCGCCAGGCGCCGAACTCCGGCCACTCGAGCCCCGACGTCATCCCCAGCAGGTGCTCGACGGTGATGGCGCGCTTGCGCTCGTCGTCGACCGGCACGTGCGGCAGGTGCGCAAGCGCCGAGGACGACAGGTCGACGTCGACGAGGCCCGCGAGGATGCCGGTGACGCTCTTCGTCACCGAGTTCAGCTTGGCGAGGCGGTCCGCTCCGTCGTGCCGGCGGAACCACGTGCGCTCGGTGGTCCCCGCGTGCACGACGACGAGCGCGTGCACGCCGGCGGTGCGCAGCCGCCGCTCCCAGCGCGGGCCGGTCCAGAGGTCGTCGATCATGGGGCAGGAACGTAGCGGCTCCGGCTCGCGGCGGACGACGGGATTACCGACGCGTGGCCGGGACGCACCGTGGTTGACATCACCCGACCCACGACGTACATTCATAAGACGGAAACAAACTTCCGAGATGTGGAATCCACTCCGAAGGTCGGGCCGTGTGCCGCCCGGCCCGGTCGTCGAGAGGGAACGCAGCGATGACGCTGGACGAGTTCAACCGGTGGTCGCCGGACGAGGCGCGGGACGCGCTCCTCGCGTGCGCCCACGTGGACCGCTGGGCCGAGGAGGTCGCGGCCGGGCGCCCGTACGCGACCGTGGAGGACGCCGCCGAGGCGGCGCTCACCGCCGCCGACCCGTGGACGGACGACGAGGTCGACTCCGCGCTGGCGCGCCACCCCCGGATCGGCGAGCGTGCCGAGGGGGAGGCCGCGGACGCGAGCATGTCGCGCTCCGAGCAGGCCGGCGTCGACACCTCCGACGACGACGTGACGCGCCGGCTCGCCGAGGGGAACCGCGCGTACGAGCAGCGGTTCGGCCACGTGTTCCTCGTCCGGGCCGCCGGGCGCAGCGCCGAGGAGATCCTCGAGCAGCTCACCGAGCGGCTGGGCAACGACGCCGAGACCGAGCGGGCGAACGCCGCCCGCAACCTGCGCGAGATCGCCGCGCTGCGGCTGAAGGGAATGCTGACGGCATGAGCACCCACGCCAGCCACATCACCACGCACGTACTCGACGCGGCCAGCGGTAGGCCCGCCGAGGGGATCACCGTCCGCCTGGAGGCGGCTCCGGAGATCGCGGAGGGGACGACGGGGCAGGGCTGGTCCCTGGTGGCGTCCTCCCGCACGAACGACGACGGTCGCGTGCCCCAGCTCGGGCCCGAGACCCTCGTCCCCGGTACGTACCGGCTCGTGTTCGACACGGCCGAGTACTTCGACCGGCGAGACACCGTGTCCTTCTACCCGGAGGTCGTCATCGTCTTCCGGGTGGCGAGCGCTGAGCAGCACTACCACGTCCCCGTCCTGCTCAGCCCGTTCGCCTACTCGACCTATCGAGGGAGCTGACATGAGCACCACCACGACTGCCGAGCAGTCGGCGGCCACGCAGAGCAGCGGGGCCATCGTCCTGGGCGACAACCAGTGGGGCAAGGCGGAGGTGCGCCTCGTGCGCGTCGACCGCTCCACGCCCCGCCACGAGATCACGGACGTCAACGTCTCCTCACAGCTGAGGGGCGGGCAGGAGGCCACGCACCGCGAGGGGGACAACTCCCGGTGCGTCGCGACGGACACGCAGAAGAACACGATCTACGCGTTCGCCCGCGACGGCGTCGGCGCGATCGAGGACTTCGCGATCCGCCTCGGGCAGCACTTCGTCGAGGACTTCGAGTGGATCGAGGGCGGGCGCTGGGAGATCGAGCAGTACTCCTGGAACCGCATCGAGACCTCGGACGGCGAGCACGACCACGCGTTCGTCCGCAACAACCAGGAGACGCGCACCACGGTCGTGCAGCGCGACGGCGACGAGGTCTTCGTCGTCTCGGGCCTCACGGACCTTGTCGTCCTCAAGTCGACGGGCTCGGAGTTCCACGGGTTCCCCCGCGACCGCTACACGACGCTCGTCGAGACGGACGACCGCATCCTCGCGACGTCGGTCACCTCGCGCTGGCGCTACACGACCACGGACGTCGACTTCGACGCGGTGTACGCGAAGGTCCGCGCGATCCAGCTCGAGGCGTTCGCGACGACGCACTCGCTCGCGCTCCAGCAGACGCTCTTCGCGATGGGCAAGGCCGTCCTGGAGGCCGTCCCGGAGATCGCGGAGATCAAGTTCTCGATGCCGAACAAGCACCACTTCCTCGTGGACCTGGCGCCGTTCGGCCTCGACAACCCGAACGAGGTCTTCTACGCGGCCGACCGCCCGTACGGTCTCATCGAGGCGACCGTCCTGCGTGAGGACGTCCCGGCCGAGCCGCGTGCCTGGGCGACCGTCACCGGGTTCTGCTGAGGCGTCATGACGGACGGACGCGCCCTGCCCGGCCGCGGAGCCCCCGCGGCCCGGCAGGGCGCGCCCGCCTCAGGGCGCCGCGGTGATGAGCTCGCGCGTGAGCTCGCTCGCGACGCGGTGCAGCACCGGGACCGCGTGCTCGCCGAACTCGTACGTCACGCGGGCCGCGGGCCCGGAGACGGACAGCGCGGTGGGGGTCGGGGCGTCGGGCACCGCGACGGCGAAGCAGCGCACGCCGAGCTCCTGCTCGCCGTCGTCGATCGCGTACCCGCGCTCGCGGGTCGCGGCGAGCTCTGCGAGGAGCGCGTCGACGTCGGTGATCGACTGGTCCGTCGCGGGCGGCATGCCGACGCGGCCCATGATCTCGCGCACCGTCTGGTCGGGGAGCTGGGCGAGGACCGCCTTGCCGACGCCCGTGCAGTGCGTGTAGACGCGCCGTCCGACCTCGGTGAACATGCGCATCGAGTGGCTCGACGACGCCTGGGCGACGTAGACCGCCATGTCGCGGTCGATCATCGCGAGGTTCGCCGACTCGCCGAGGTCGTGGGCGAGGCGCTCCAGGTAGGGGCGCGCGCCGGCGCCGAGCTGGCGGCCCGCCGACTCGCCGAGCCGGATGAGGCGCGGGCCGAGGGTGTATCGCCGCGACGGCGTCTGGCGCACGTAGCCCTGGGCGAGCAGCGTGCGCAGCAGGCGGTGGATCGTGGGCAGGGGGAGCCCCGCGTGCTGCGCGAGCTCGCTCAGGCCGGACTCGCCGCCGAAGTCGGCGAGCAGCTCGAGCAGCTCGATCGCGCGGTCCACGGACTGCACGCCCCCGGCCGGCTTCGCCGGCCGCGTGCCCGGGGCGCTCTCCGTCGGCTCCGTCGCCGCCGAGGTCTCGGCCATCTCACCA
This sequence comes from Cellulosimicrobium sp. AB352, assembly GCF_049538415.1. Classification (NCBI taxonomy): domain Bacteria; kingdom Bacillati; phylum Actinomycetota; class Actinomycetes; order Micrococcales; family Promicromonosporaceae; genus Cellulosimicrobium; species Cellulosimicrobium sp. AB352. The sequence goes on from NZ_JBMVFX010000009.1 coordinate 8,076, forward strand.
TCTCCTGTCCACCAGGTGCCGCCCGACGGCGGGCGCACCTCGCCTGAGCAGTGCGGGAACCTCCCGCGCTCCCTTCCGCATCACGGAAGACACGCATCAGCATACGAGAAGAAGGAACGAACATGACGTCCGAGACGAAGGCCCCGGAGACGCAGGCCGCGACGGCGAAGAACGCCGCGACCAGCCCGAGCTACTCCATCACGCTGCGCGTCGAGGCCCCCAGCGGTCACCGCACGGCGAGCGACCTCGTCGCGGCCGTGAGCGCGACGGGTGCCGCGATCACGGGCGTCGACGTCTCGGAGTCGGGCGCCGACCGCCTCGTCGTCGACATCACGGCCGACACCGTCGACGCCGCGCACGTGGAGCAGATCCGGGACGCGCTGAGCGCGCTCGACGGCCTCACCGTGCGGCACGTGAGCGACGCGACGTTCCTCATGCACCTCGGCGGCAAGCTCGAGGTCAACCCCAAGGTGCCGCTGCGCCACCGCGCCGACCTGGCCCGCGCCTACACGCCGGGCGTGGCGCGCGTGTGCCTGGCCATCGCAGAGCGGCCCGAGGACGCGCGCCGTCTGACGGTCAAGCGCAACACGGTCGCGGTCGTGACCGACGGCACCGCCGTCCTCGGCCTGGGCGACATCGGTCCCGCCGCGGCCCTCCCCGTCATGGAGGGCAAGGCCGCGCTGTTCAAGCAGTTCGCGGGCGTCGACGCGTGGCCGGTGTGCCTCGACACGACCGACACCGAGGAGATCATCCGCACGGTGAAGGCCATCGCGCCCGTGTACGGCGGCATCAACCTCGAGGACATCTCGGCGCCGCGCTGCTTCGAGATCGAGCGCCGCCTGCGCGAGGAGCTCGACATCCCCGTGTTCCACGACGACCAGCACGGCACGGCGATCGTCGTGCTCGCGGCGCTGACGAACGCGCTGCGCGTGGTGGGCAAGGCCATCGAGGACGTGCGCATCGTCGTCTCCGGCGTCGGCGCGGCGGGCAACGCGATCATCGCGCTGCTCCAGGGCCAGGGCGCGGGCAACATCGTCGCGTTCGACCGCCAGGGCGCGATCCACCCCGGCGCGAGCCTCACCGACGAGCACCGCCGCCGCCTGGCGGAGACGACCAACCCTGACGGCTTCACGGGCACGCTGCGCGAGGGCCTGGCCGGGGCCGACGTCTTCATCGGCGTCTCCGGGCCGAACATCCTCACGGGCGACGACGTGGCCACCATGGCCGACGACGCGATCGTCTTCGCGCTGGCGAACCCCACGCCGGAGGTCGACCCGATCGCCGCGGCGCAGCACGCGACGGTCGTCGCCACGGGCCGGAGCGACTACCCGAACCAGATCAACAACGTGCTCGCCTTCCCGGGCCTCTTCCGCGGCCTGCTGGACGTCGGCGCGAGCGAGATCACCGACGAGATGCTGCGCGCCGCGGCCGTCGCGATCGCCGACGCCGTCGCGCCCGAGGAGCTCAGCGCGAGCTACATCGTCCCGAGCGTCTTCGAGCCGGCCGTCTCCACGGCCGTCGCGCGCGCCGTCGCCGAGGTCGCGGAGCGCGACCGCGCGGGCCAGGCTCAGGAGAGCAGCACGTCGGGCCACCACGTCGGGTCGGCAGCCCGGTCCTGACGCACCCTCGTCAGCCCGGCCCGCCCCGCAGAAAGGACACCACCATGACCACCACCACGGCCGTCGCCGTCCACGGACCCGCCGTCGAGCGGTCCGACGAGATCCTCACGCCGGACGCGCTCGACTTCGTCGCCGACCTGCAGCGCCGGTTCGGCGCCCGCCGCGACGAGCTGCTCGCCGCCCGGGCCGCGCGGCGCGAGCAGGTCGCCCGCACGGGTCGCCTCGACTTCCTGCCCGAGACCGCCGACGTGCGCGCGGGGGACTGGACGGTCGCCGGCGCGCCCGCCGACCTCCGAGACCGCCGCGTCGAGATCACCGGGCCCCCGACGCCCAAGATGGCGATCAACGCCCTCAACTCGGGCGCGAAGGTCTGGCTCGCCGACCTCGAGGACGCGTCGACGCCGCACTGGAGCAACGTCGTCGGGGGGCAGGTCGCCCTGCACGACGCGACGCGCCGCACGCTCGCGTTCACGTCGCCCGAGGGCAAGCAGTACGCGCTGCGCCCGGAGACCGACGGCGACCCGCTCGCCGTCATGGTCGTGCGGCCCCGTGGGTGGCACTTCGACGAGGTGCACCTCACCGTGGACGGGACGCCCGCCGTGGGCGCGCTCGTCGACTTCGGGCTGCACTTCTTCCACAACGCCGCGGAGCTCGTCGCGCGCGGCTCCGGGCCGTACTACTACCTGCCGAAGATGGAGTCGCACCTCGAGGCGCGCCTGTGGGACGAGGTCTTCACGCACGCGGAGCAGGCGCTCGGCATCCCGCACGGGACGATCCGGGCGACGGTCCTCATCGAGACGATCCCGGCCGCGTTCGAGATGGACGAGATCCTCTACGAGCTGCGCGACCACGCGTCCGGGCTCAACGCGGGCCGCTGGGACTACCTGTTCTCCGTGATCAAGTACTTCCGCGACTCCGGGCCGTCGTTCACGCTGCCCGACCGAGGGTCCATCACGATGACCGCGCCGTTCATGCGCGCGTACACCGAGCTGCTGGTGCAGACGTGCCACCGGCGCGGCGCGTTCGCCATGGGCGGCATGGCGGCCGTCATCCCGAACCGCCGCGAGCCCGAGGTCACCGCCCAGGCGTTCGAGAAGGTGCGCGCCGACAAGCAGCGCGAGGCCGGCGACGGCTTCGACGGGTCGTGGGTCGCGCACCCGGACCTCGTGCCGGTGTGCCGCGAGGTGTTCGACGGGGTGCTCGGCGAGCGACCCAACCAGCTCGACCGGCAGCGCCCCGACGTCCACGTCACCGCCGACCAGCTCCTCGACGTGGCGTCCGCGCAGGGCGACGTCACCGAGGCCGGGCTGCGCAACAACCTCTACGTGTCCGTCGCGTACGTCGCGGCGTGGCTCGCGGGCAACGGCGCGGTCGCGATCCACAACCTCATGGAGGACGCCGCGACCGCGGAGATCTCGCGCTCGCAGGTGTGGCAGTGGGTGCGCTCGGGCGCGTCGTTCACCGCGGGCGAGAGCGCGGGCACGACCGTCACCGCCGACCTGGTCCGCACGCTCCTGCGCGAGGAGACCGCGCGGCTGCGGGACGACGTCGGGCACGAGGCCTACGACGCCGGGCCGTACGACCGGGCGGCGGCGCTCGTCGAGGACATCGCGCTCAACGAGCACTACGTCGACTTCCTCACGCTGCCCGCGTACGAGGACGTCGTCGCGCACGAGCAGGACGCGTCCTGATGCCGGCCGGTCCCGAGGCGGGCTCGGTCCGCGGCTTCAGCGAGGACGGCGTCGCGGCGCTGCACGCGTCGCTCGACGGGCTGCTCGCGCCCTGGGACGCGGAGCTCGCGGCCCGCTACCCGGGCGACGACGGCTCGCGCCAGCCCGTGCACACCGTCTACGTGCCGGGCGACCGGTATGCGGCCGGCCTCGCGCCGGAGTGGGCGGCCCGGGCGCGCGAGGCGGTCGACGGCGCGGGCGGCGTCCGTCGGCTCGTGGACCTGCTGGGCGTCGGAGAGGGAGCTGGGGGCGACCTCGCGGACGCCGTCGCGGAGCGCGTGAGCGCGAAGCTCGCGGTCGAGGCGATCGAGGACCTCCGAATCGACTTCGAGGACGGGTTCGGCGACCGCGGCGACGCGGCGGAGGACGCCGCGGTGATCGCGGCGGCGCGCGAGCTCGTCCGGGCCGAGGCGCAGGGCACCGCGACGCCGTTCGCGGGCATCCGCATCAAGTGCCTCGAGGAGGCGACGCGCCGACGTGGCGTGCGCACCCTCGCGCTGTTCGTCGCGGAGGTCGTCGCGGGTCGCGTCGCGGCCGGCGAGGCCCGCGCCCTGCCGGACGGGTTCGTCGTGACGCTCGCCAAGGTCACCGCGCCCCAGCAGGTCGAGGCGATGGCCCGCGCGTGCGAGCACGTCGAGGAGGCGAACGGCCTCGAACCGGGCACCCTGCGGTTCGAGGTCCAGGTCGAGACGCCGCAGGCGCTGCTCGCGGCCGACGGCACGGCGACGGTCGCCCGCCTCGTGCACGCCGCGCCGGGTCGTGTCACGGCGCTGCACTACGGCACGTACGACTACTCGGCGTCGCTCGGCATCGCCGCGGCGTACCAGTCGATGGAGCACCCCGCGGCCGACCACGCGAAGTCGGTCATGCAGCTCGCCGTCGCGGGCACGGGCGTGCGCCTGTCGGACGGGTCGACGAACGTCCTGCCCGTCGGTGACCCCCAGGCCGTCGACGCCGCGTGGCGACTGCACGGGCGGCTCGTGCGCCGCTCGCTCGAGCGCGGGTACTACCAGGGCTGGGACCTGCACCCCGCGCAGCTCCCGAGCCGGTTCGCCGCGACGTACGCCTTCTACCGCGAGGGCGCGGCGTCGGCGCTCGCGCGCCTCGCGGCGTACGTCGGGTTCGTGCCCGACGCCGGGGGCGTCCTCGACGAGCCGGCGACGGCCAAGGCGATGGCCTGGTTCCTCGGACGCGGCGTCGACTGCGGCGCGCTCACCGAGACCGAGGTCCGCACCGCGACCGGTCTCGACCGTGCCGGGCTCGACGCGGTCCGCGTCTCCGGGCGCGCGCCGCAGCCCGTCGCGGGCTGAGCGCCCGCCCGCCCTCCCATCCTTCCCGCCGCCCGCCGTGGCACCGCCACCGGCACGGCCACGACCTCCGAGGAGTGACCCCATGACCCAGACCACCCCCTACTACACCCCGCAGGGTGGCCTGCCCGGCCAGACCGAGCTGCTCACCGACCGCGCGATCGTCACCGAGGCGTACACGGTGATCCCGCGCGGCGTGCTGCGCGACATCGTCACGAGCAACCTGCCCGGGTGGGACAAGACCCGGCTGTGGGTGCTCGCCCGGCCGATCGAGGGCTTCGCGACGACGTTCGCGCAGTACGTCATGGAGGTCTCGCCCGGCGGCGGGTCGGACCAGGGCGAGGACGAGGAGACCGTGCAGTCCGTCGTCTTCGTCACCGAGGGCACGCTCGTGCTCACGCTCGCCGGGGTCGAGCACGTGCTCGACCCCGGCGGGTACGCGTACCTGGCGGCGGGGGAGCGGTGGGCGCTGCACAACCGGTCGGACGCGAAGGCCGCGTTCCAGTGGATCCGCAAGGTGTACGAGCCGATCCCGGGCCACACCGCGACGTCGTTCGTCACGCGCGAGCAGGACGTCGAGCCGCGCGCGATGCCGGACACGGACGGCGTGTGGGTGACGACGCGGTTCGTCGACCCCGACGACCTCGCGCACGACATGCACGTCAACATCGTGACGTTCCAGCCCGGCGGGTCCATCCCGTTCGCGGAGACGCACATCATGGAGCACGGCCTCTACGTGCTCGAGGGCAAGGCGGTCTACCGCCTCAACGGCGACTGGGTCGAGGTCCAGGAGGGCGACTTCATGTGGCTCCGCGCGTTCTGCCCGCAGGCCTGCTACGCGGGCGGCCCCAAGCCGTTCCGCTACCTGCTCTACAAGGACGTGAACCGGCAGGTCAAGCTCGACCGTCGCCGCTGACGGCCGTCGGTCGCTCGTCGGCGATGACCCGCGAAGGGCCCGGTCCCCCTGGAGGGGCCGGGCCCTTCGTCGTCCGTGCGCTCCGGGCCGACGGCGGTGGCGCTGTTGACGCCCGGTGACGGGCATGCCTACACTTCCATACAGCAGAAGAAAAGTTCCGCAGAATGGAATCGCAAGGTCGCGAGACGCGGACGGACCCAGGGAGACGACGATGAGCCCCGCACCGACGTACACCGTCAACTGCTCGATCCTGCTCACGGACCTGCCGCTGCTCGAGCGGCCGGCCGCCGCCGCGGCGGCGGGGTTCCGGGGCGTCGAGTTCTGGTGGCCGTTCGCGTCGCCCACGCCCGCCCGCGACGAGGTGGACGCGTTCGTCGGCGCGATCGAGACGGCGGGCGTGCAGCTCACGGGCCTGAACTTCGACGCCGGGAACATGCCCGGCGGCGACCGCGGCCTCGTGTCGTGGCCCGCGCGCTCCGCCGACCTGCGCGCGAACCTCGACGTCGTCACCGCGATCGGGGAGCGCACCGGCTGCCGCGCGTTCAACGCGCTCTACGGCAACCGCCAGGAGGGTGAGACGCCCGAGGCGCAGGACGAGCTCGGCGCCGAGAACCTCGCGCTCGCGGCGCGGGCCGTCGGGCGCATCGGCGGCACGGTGCTCGTCGAGCCCGTGAGCGGCGCGCCGGCCTACCCGCTGAAGACCGCGGCCGACGCGGTGCGCGTCATCGACCGGGTCGCCGCCGACCACGGCGAGACGAACCTCGGTCTCCTGTTCGACGTCTACCACCTGGCCGTCAACGGCGACGACGTCGACGCGGCCCTGTCGACCTACCGCGGCCGCATCGCGCACGTGCAGGTCGCGGACGCGCCCGGTCGTGGCGAGCCCGGCACGGGCGACCTGCCGATCGAGCGCTGGACCAAGGACCTGCGCGCCGGCGGCTACGACGGCTGGATCGGCCTCGAGTACAAGACCGCGGCCGCCGACCCGTTCGCGTGGCTCCCCGCCGCCGAGCGCTGACGCGACCCCCGGCCGTCCGTCGGCCGCCCCGACCCCCGACCTGAACCACCCAGAGGAGCACACCATGGCCTCCATCGCCTTCATCGGACTCGGCATCATGGGCAGCCCCATGGCCGTCCACCTGCAGAACGCCGGGCACGACGTCGCGGGCTACAACCGGAGCCCCGAGAAGACCGCGCCGCTCGTCGAGGCGGGCGGTCGCGCGGCCGGGTCGGTCGCCGACGCGGTCTCGGGCGCCGACGTCGTCGCGATCATGGTCCCGGACTCGCCCGACGTGGAGGCGGTGCTCACCGGCGACGACGGCGTCCTCGCGAACGCGAAGCCCGGCGCGCTCGTCGTCGACTTCTCCTCGATCCGCCCGGACGTCACGGTCGCGCTCGCGCAGCAGGCGAAGGACGCGGGCCTGCGGATCGTCGACGCCCCCGTCTCGGGCGGCGAGCCGGGCGCGATCAACGCCGCGCTGTCGATCATGGTCGGCGGCACGCCCGAGGACGTCGAGGCAGCCAAGCCGTTCCTCGACGTCGTGGGCAAGACGGTCGTGCACGTGGGCCCGAACGGCTCCGGCCAGACGGTCAAGGCCGCGAACCAGCTCATCGTCGCCGCGAACATCCAGGCGCTTGCCGAGGCGGTCGTCTTCCTCGAGGCCTACGGCGTCGACACCGAGGCCGCGATCGAGGTCCTGGGCGGCGGCCTCGCGGGCTCGGCGGTGCTGAACCAGAAGGCGCGCAAGATGCTCGACCGCGACTTCGGCCCCGGCTTCCGGGTCGAGCTCCACCACAAGGACCTCGGCATCGTCACCGCCGCGGCCCGCGAGGCGGGTGTCGTCGCGCCGCTCGGCGGCCTCGTCGCCCAGCTCATGGCCTCCGCCCGCGCGAACGGCGACGGCGGCCTCGACCACTCCGGCCTGTTCCGCGGCGTCGAGCGCCTGTCCGGCCGCGACGGCTCCTGACCTTCCCCCTGACGACGACGTCACCTCCAGCAAGGAGAGAAACCATGCCTCGTATGCGTGCGGTGGACGCCGCAGTGGCGATCCTCGAGATCGAGGGCGCGACCCAGGCCTTCGGCCTGCCCGGCGCCGCCATCAACCCCTTCTACTCCGCGATGCGCGCGCACGGCGGCATCGACCACGTGCTCGCCCGCCACGTCGAGGGTGCGTCGCACATGGCCGACGGCTACTCCCGTGCGAAGCCGGGGAACATCGGCATCTGCATCGGCACGTCGGGCCCCGCGGGCACCGACATGATCACCGGCCTCTACGCCGCGTGGGCCGACTCGATCCCGATGCTCTGCATCACGGGCCAGGCGCCGGTCGCCAAGCTCGACAAGGAGGACTTCCAGGCCGTCGACATCGCGAGCATCGCCGCTCCGGTGACGAAGATGGCCAAGACCGTCCTCGAGGCCGGGCAGGTGCCGCAGGTCTTCCAGCAGGCGTTCCACCTCATGCGCTCGGGCCGCCCGGGCCCGGTGCTCGTCGACCTGCCGATCGACGTGCAGCTCACGGAGATCGAGTTCGACCCGGCGACCTACGAGCCGCTGCCCGTGCACCGCCCGACGGCGACGCGCGCCCAGGCCGAGAAGGCGATCGACCTGCTGCTCGCGGCGGAGCGTCCCCTGCTGGTCGCGGGCGGCGGCATCGTCAACGCGGGCGGCGAGGACCTGCTCGTCGAGCTCGCCGAGACGCTCGGCGTCCCCGTGATCCCCACGCTCATGGGCTGGGGCGTCATCCCGGACGACCACGCGCTCATGGCCGGCATGGCCGGTCTCCAGACGTCGCACCGCTACGGCAACGCGAACCTGCTCGCGTCCGACTTCGTGCTCGGCATCGGCAACCGCTGGGCCAACCGCCACACGGGCGGCCTCGACACGTACCGCGCGGGCCGCACGTTCGTCCACGTCGACATCGAGCCGACGCAGATCGGTCGCGTGTTCGCGCCCGACTACGGCATCGTGTCGGACGCGAAGGCGGCCCTCGAGCTGTTCGTCGAGGTCGCGCGCGAGCGCCGCGACGCCGGCCGTGCGCGCGACTACGCGGACTGGGCGGCCGAGTGCGCCGAGCGCAAGCGGACGCTGCAGCGCAAGACGCACTTCACCGAGATCCCCATCAAGCCGCAGCGCGTGTACGAGGAGATGAACAAGGCCTTCGGCCCCGAGACGCGCTACGTCACGACCATCGGGCTCTCGCAGATCGCCGGCGCGCAGTTCCTCCACGTGTACAAGCCGCGGCACTGGATCAACGCGGGCCAGGCCGGGCCCCTCGGCTGGACGGGGCCGGCGGCGCTCGGTGTCGCGAAGGCCGTGCCGGACGAGCCGGTCGTCGCGCTCTCGGGCGACTACGACTTCCAGTTCATGATCGAGGAGCTCGCGGTCGGCGCGCAGTTCAACCTGCCGTACGTGCACGTCGTCGTGAACAACTCCTACCTGGGCCTGATCCGCCAGGCGCAGCGGGCCTTCGACATGGACTACCACGTCCAGCTCTCGTTCGAGAACGTCAACTCGCCCGAGCTGGGCGGCTACGGCGTCGACCACGTCAAGGTGGCCGAGGGGCTGGGCTGCAAGGCGATCCGCGTGACCGACCCCGAGGGGCTCGGCGAGGCGTTCGCGAAGGCGCAGGCCATGGCGGCGGAGTTCCGCGTGCCGGTCGTGGTCGAGGTCATCCTCGAGCGCGTCACGAACATCGCCATGGGCGTCGAGATCACCGGCGTGAACGAGTTCGAGGACCTCGCGATCTCGGCCGAGGACGCCCCCACCGCCACCGCGCTGCTCGACTGAGCACGCCGCACCCAGGGAGCAGGAGACATGACGGAGGGCGCGATGGGCACGGGTGAGGTGAGCGGTCGCGGGCACGAGTACGACCTCGTCGTGCGCGGCGAGCGCGTGCTCGTCGCCGGTGGCGAGCACCCGCGCGAGGTGGGTGTCGTCGGGGGAGTGGTCCGCGCGATCGAGCCGCTCGGCGCGGGGCTCGACGGCGCGCGCGTCGTCGAGCTGGGGCCGCACCAGGTGCTGGTCCCCGGGCTCGTCGACACGCACGTGCACGTGAACGAGCCGGGGCGCACCGAGTGGGAGGGCTTCGCGTCCGCGACACGGGCCGCCGCCGCGGGCGGGGTGACGACGATCGTCGACATGCCGCTCAACTCGATCCCGCCGACGGTCGACGTCGAGGCGCTCGAGACCAAGCAGAAGGTCGCGCGCGACCAGGCGTTCGTCGACGTCGGGTTCTGGGGCGGCGCCGTGCCCGGCAACGCGGACGAGCTGCGGCCCCTGTGGGACGCGGGCGTGTTCGGGTTCAAGTGCTTCCTGCTGCACTCGGGGGTCGAGGAGTTCGGGTACCTCGAGCCGGACGAGCTGGAGGCCGACCTGCGCCTGCTCGCCGACTTCGACGGGCTCATGCTCGTGCACGCCGAGGACTCGCGCGCGATCGAGCGGGCGCCCACCCCGCACGGCGACCACTACGACACGTTCCTCGCGTCGCGCCCGCGCGGCGCGGAGAACGTCGCGATCGCCGCCGTGATCGAGGCGGCGCGCTGGACCGGGGCGCGCGCGCACGTGCTGCACCTGTCGAGCTCGGACGCGCTGCCGATGATCCGGAGCGCGAAGCGCGAGGGCGTGCGCCTCACGGTCGAGACGTGCCCGCACTACCTGGCGCTCGCGGCCGAGGAGATCCCCGACGGCGCGACGCAGTTCAAGTGCTGCCCGCCCATCCGGGAGATCGACAACCGCGAGCTGCTCTGGGAGGGGCTGCTCGACGGCACGATCGACTGCATCGTCTCGGACCACTCGCCGAGCACGCCCGACCTCAAGGAGCTCGACACGGGCGACTTCGGGACGGCGTGGGGCGGCGTGTCGTCGCTCCAGCTCGGGCTCGCGATCGTGTGGACCGAGGCGCGGACGCGCGGCGTGCCGTTCGCGCGCGTCGTCGAGTGGATGTCGGCTCGCCCGGCGGCCGTCGCGGGCCTGCGGCGCAAGGGCTCGATCGCGCTCGGCTTCGACGCGGACCTCGCGGTGGTCGAGCCGGACACGGCGTTCGTCGTCGACCCGAAGGCCCTGCACCACAAGAACCCCATCACGCCGTACGCCGACCGCGCGCTCTCGGGCGCCGTCGTCGCGACGTACCTGCGGGGCGAGGAGATCACCCTCGACCGCCCCACGGGCCGCCTGCTCTCGCGCGGCGACGCGTGAGGGGCTGAGACTCCCGTGCCCGGCCGCGGGGGCCGGGCACGGGGAACCACCTGACCCGCGCACGACGAGGGGCGGCACCGCTGGTGGGTGCCGCCCCTCGTCGCGCGCTGGTAGAGCCCGGGTCAGCCGAGGTAGAGCCGTGGTCGCCCGGGGTAGAGCCGTGGTCGTGACCACGGCTCTACCCCGGCGGACCAGGGCTCTACCTCGGCGGACCAGGGCTCTACCTCGGCGGGGTGGAGGGCGTGGGGGTCAGGAATCCGCGAGGAGCTCGTCGAGCTGCTCGTAGCCCTCGCGCACGCCGACCTCCATGCCGCTCGCGACGAAGCCGTCGCGGCCCTCGAACGAGTCGACGAGCGACGTCGCGGTGAGCCGGCTGCGGCCGTCGGGCAGGTCCTCGAACACGAGGCGGTCGAGCGAGACGCCGTCGGGGAAGCCCTCGAACGTGAACGTCTGGACGATGAGCTCGTCGGGGCGCACCTCGTGGACGCTGCCGAAGAACGCGTACTCGTTGCCGTCCGGGTCGACCTGGACGTACCGGTACGCGCCGCCCGTGCGCACGTCCCAGAGCTCGTTGCGCTGGGTGAGGTAGCGCGGGCCGTTCCAGCGCGCGAAGAGCTCCGGGTCGAGGTGGGCGCGGAAGACCTTCGCCGCGGGCGCGTCGAACTCGCGCACGATGCGGACGATCGGGAGGTCCGTGGGGACGACGATCTCGGTCTCGTGGGTGCCGGTGGTGGTCATGGTGCTGCTCCTGTCGTCGGGTCGTTCTCGGTGGTGCCCGGTCGGTCGGGCAGGTCGCGCAGGACGTCGTCGAGGCGGCGGTAGCGGTCCTCGGCCTCGCGCCGGTAGCGCTCGATCCACTTCGTCATGAGGTCCAGCACCTCCGCCTCGAGGTGCACGGGGGCGCGCCGGGCGTCCGTCGTGCGGGTCACCAGGCCGGAGTCCTCGAGCACGCGCAGGTGCTTGGACACCGCCTGGACGGACATGTCGTACGGCCGGGCGAGCTCGCCGACGCTGGCGTCTCCCGACGCGAGCCGGGCCACCATGTCGCGGCGCGTGGGGTCGGCGAGCGCCGAGAACACGCGGGAGAGCGGGTCGGCCGTCACGGGACCTCCTCGTGGGGCGCCGGGGTGCGGCGTCCGGTCATCAACTCATCGGTTGACAACGACGCTACGCCGCACTCGGAGAGTCGTCAACCCTTTGGTTGAGAAAGAGGCGTCAGACGCGCCGGGCCCGCTCGAAGTCGTCGAGCGAGACCTTCCGCTCGACGGCGTGGTCGACGATCCGCTCGGGGTACCCGGCCGGCAGCTCGCGCAGCGTCCACGGCTCGTGGACCGCCCGGCCCTCGACCTCCCGCAGCTCCGGCACCCACCGGCGCACGTACGTGCCGTCGGGGTCGAACTTCTTGCCCTGGGTGACGGGGTTGAAGATGCGGAAGTACGGCGCGGCGTCGCGGCCGGTCCCCGCGACCCACTGCCAGTTGAGCTGGTTCTGCGAGACGTCGCCGTCCGCGAGGTGCGCCATGAAGTGCTCCGCGCCGCGCTGCCACCGCACGTGCAGGTCCTTGACGAGGAACGACGCCACGACCATCCGCACGCGGTTGTGCATCCACCCCTCGCCGAGGAGCTGGCGCATCCCGGCGTCGACGAGCGGGTAGCCCGTGCGGCCCTCGGCCCACGCGGCGAGGTACGCGTCCTCGGCGGCACCCTCCGCCCACGCGTCCTCCGGGACGACGGTCCGCAACGACTGCTGCGCCGCCCCCGGGTGGTGGTACAGGACGTCCGCGTGGAACTCGCGCCAGGCGAGCTCGGAGCGGTAGGCGAGCGCGTCGTCGGACGGCGCGGAGCCGTCGTGCAGGGCGCTCCGCACGTCGGCGAGGAGCGTGCGCGGGTGCAGCTCGCCCCACTTCAGCGGCACCGACATGCCCGACGTCGCGGGCCGGTCCGGGCGGTCGCGCTCGGTCGCGTAGCCCGCGAGGTGGTCCGCGAGGAAGTCGCGCCAGCGCCGTCGCGCCGCGGCCTCGCCCGCCGCGGGGAGCCGGGCGTCGGTACCGGGGTCGGCGGGGACGCCGTCCGACCGGAGCGTGGCCCACGGCACGTCGCGCGGCCTCGGCGCCGGGTCGCGCCAGCCGTGCTCGACCCACGCGTCGCGGAACGGCGTGAAGACCTGGAACGGGGTCCCGGTGCGCGTGCGCAGGCGCCCCGGCGCGACGGCGTAGGGCGAGCCGGTGCGCACGAGGTGCGCGTCGGCGTCGGGCAGCGCCTCCTCGACCGCGACGTCGCGGGCGACGCCGTAGGGCTCGAACGACGCCGCGACGTGCACCTCGCGCGCCTCGACCTCGCGCGCGACGGCGGGCACGACGGCGCGCGGGTCGCCGTGCCGGACGACGAGCCGGCCGCCCGTCGCCTCGTCGAGCGCGGCGAGGCTGCGCGCGAGGTAGGCGCGGCGCGGGTCGCCCGCGGCGCCCCACAGGCGGGGGTCGAGCACGTAGAGCGCGACGACCTCGTCGTCCGCGTCCCGGGCGGCCTGCACCGCCGCGACGAGGGCCGGGTTGTCGGCGAGGCGGAGGTCGCGGCGGCACCACCAGAGCGTCGGCATCCGGCCACGCTAACGGTCGCAGGCGGTGCACGCCGGTGGGAGCATCGCAGGATGGGTGGTGACGACCGACGAGAGCAGGACGACGCGCGACGCCGTGCGCTCGGGCGCGAGGCGCGCACCGAGCCGGAGGCCGGGGCACCGCCCCTCGGGCCGGGGACCGCGGCCGGTGTAGGGGCCGCCGAGGGCCCCGCAGCGGGGGCCATCGTCGGGGACCACGCGTTCTTCGGGCACCCGCGCGGGCTGCTGACGCTCTTCACCACCGAGCTGTGGGAGCGGTTCAGCTACTACGGGATGCGCGCGATCCTGCTGTTCTACCTCACGGACACCGTGGCGAACGGCGGCCTGGGCATCGGGGAGACGACGGGCCTCGCGCTCGTGTCGATCTACGGCACCAGCGTGTACCTGCTGTCCGTCGTGGGCGGCTGGCTCGCGGACCGCGTGATCGGGTCCCGGCGCTCCGTCCTGTACGGCGGCATCATCATCGCGGCCGGGCACGTGAGCCTCACGGTCCCCGGCGCGGGCTTCTCGATGGTGGGCATCGCGCTCGTCGCGCTCGGCACCGGCCTGCTCAAGCCGAACGTGTCGTCGATGGTCGGCGAGCTGTACGCGCGCGACGACCCGCGCCGCGACTCGGGCTTCTCGATCTTCTACATGGGCATCAACCTCGGCTCGTTCGTCGCGCCGTTCCTCGTGGGCGCCGCGCGGGCCTGGGGCGGCTACCACGCGGGCTTCGCCGTGGCCGCGGTGGGGATGGCCGTCGCGCTCGTGTTCTTCGTCGCGGGCCGGCGCTACCTCGGCGAGGCGGGGGCGCACGTGCCCAACCCCGTCCGCCCCGAGGAGCGCGCGAAGATCGCGCGGATCTTCCTCCTCATCGCGGGCGGCGTGGTGCTCGTCGGTCTGGTCGCCGTCCTCGTCGCGGGCGGGTTCGAGATCTCGACCTTCATCGACACGATGTCCTACCTGGCGTTCCTCGCGCCGATCGCCTACTTCATCGTCATGTACCGCTCGCCGCGCGTGACGGACGCCGAGCGGCCGCGCGTCATCGCGTACATCCCGCTGTTCGTCGCGGCGATGCTCTTCTGGATGATCTTCGAGCAGGCGGCCACGACGCTCTCGGCGTTCGCGAAGGACCGCACCGACCTGACGTTCTTCGGCGTGGGCATCAGCCCCGAGTTCTTCCAGTCGGTGAACCCGCTGTCGATCATCGTCCTCGCGCCCGTGTTCGCGTGGATCTGGCTCAAGACGGGCGACCGCCCGACGACGGCCAACAAGTTCGCGATCGGCCTCACCCTCGCGTCGGTGTCGTTCCTCTTCCTCGCGGCCGCGTCGGCCGTCGTCGGCGACGGCAAGGCGCCGTCGTGGGTGCTCGTGCTCGTCTACGTGATCCAGACGCTCGGCGAGCTGTGCCTGTCGCCGGTCGGCCTCGCCGCGACGACGCTGCTCGCGCCCAAGGCGTTCCGGTCCCAGGCGATGGCCCTGTGGTTCCTCGCGCCCGCCGCCGGGCAGGCCATCACGGCGCAGGTCGTGCAGGTCACCGAGGGTGCCTCCGACACCGCGTACTTCGGCGGCATCGGCGCCATCACCCTCGTGTTCGCGCTCGCGCTGTTCGCGCTCGCGCCGTGGGTCACGCGGCACATCCGCCACGCCGACGAGCTCGAGGGCGCGCACACCGCCGGGGCCTGAGGGCGGCGTCGGACGACGGAGCGGGGCCGCGACGTCGCGGCCCCGCTCCGGTCCTGCACCCGTGGTGGTGCCAGTCCCGCGGCGCGTCAGCGCAGCCAGGCCGCCCGGCGCACGAGGGGGAGGGCCGCCCAGCGTCGGCCGAGGCCCCACGTGTCGCCCGCGAGCGTCGTCGCGAGGACGGCGAGTAGCAGGATCACGAGGACGTGGTCGTCGACGACCGGGTTGTTCGAACCGGCCGCGAGCGGCCACTGCGAGAGCCACAGCATCGCGAACAGGACCGTGCCGCTCACCGCGGCGACCCGCAGGCCGATCCCCAGCAGGAGCGCGAGGCCGACGCCCAGCAGCCCGAGCATGAAGAGCCAGTCGGTGACGGGGCTCGCCATCGCGGCGAACGTGCTCGCGAGCGGGCCCTGGGCGCCGTTCTCGAGGTAGCCCTGCGTGGGTGCGCCCCCCGCGAGCCACGCGCGCTCGCGCGGGGTCGCGTACCCGAGGCCGACGAGCTTGTCGGTGAACGGCCACAGGAAGACGACGGCCGTGCCGATCCGCGTGAGCGCGAGGGCGTGGCGGGCCGACGAGCGCGTGACGACGTCGTCCTGGGTGACGGGGCCGGTGGTGCGCGCTGCGGCCCCCGGGGTGGCGCCGGGCGGCGCGGCGGTGGTGGACGTGGACATGGAGGTGCCCCCTCGGGAGAGAAGTGGTCGGGTCGGGGCCGGCGAGGACCCACCCCGACCCGAGCGGTGTGCCGCTCCCCGTCGAGGCGTCGCGGTGGTCGTCCGGCCGTGACGTGCTCGCCCACGGTGGCAGGGGTACGGGAGGCGGTTCAACCCTTACGTCCGGATCGCGTGGACATCCCGTAGGTCCCTCGGGGCTACGTACGTAGGCCGCACGACCACGAGACGGACGCCTCGGCCGGACCGCCCCGACGAGGCGTAATGTGACCCGGCGGCCGGAGGATCGGTCGCAGCACCCCGTCGAAGGAGCTGACCCGGAATGAGCCGCCCCCTGCGCTCTCGGACGTCCACCCACGGCCGCAACATGGCCGGCGCCCGCGCCCTCTGGCGCGCGACCGGCATGGGCGCGGAGGACTTCGGCAAGCCGATCATCGCGATCGCCAACTCGTACACGCAGTTCGTCCCCGGCCACGTCCACCTCAAGGACATGGGCGACCTCGTCGCGTCCGCGATCCGCGAGGCCGGCGGCGTCTCCAAGGAGTTCAACACCATCGCCGTCGACGACGGCATCGCCATGGGCCACGGCGGCATGCTCTACTCGCTCCCGAGCCGCGACCTCATCGCCGACTCGGTCGAGTACATGGTCAACGCGCACTGCGCCGACGCCCTCGTGTGCATCTCGAACTGCGACAAGATCACGCCCGGCATGCTCAACGCCGCGCTGCGGCTCAACATCCCGGTGATCTTCGTGTCCGGCGGGCCCATGGAGGCCGGCAAGGCGGTCGTCGCCGACGGCGTCGCGAAGACCCCGCTCAACCTCGTCAACGCGATCAACTACTCGGCCGACGACGCGGTGTCCGACGCCGCGCTCGCCCAGGTCGAGGAGAACGCGTGCCCCACGTGCGGGTCGTGCTCCGGCATGTTCACCGCGAACTCGATGAACTGCCTCACCGAGGCGCTCGGCCTGTCGCTCCCCGGCAACGGCTCGACCCTCGCGACGCACGCCGCGCGCAAGGAGCTCTTCCTCGAGGCCGGCCGCACGATCGTCGGGCTCGCGAAGCGCTACTACGAGGACGAGGACGACTCCGTCGCGCCCCGCTCGATCGCGACCAAGGCCGCGTTCTCGAACGCCATGGCGCTCGACGTCGCGATGGGCGGCTCGACGAACACCGTGCTGCACATCCTCGCCGCCGCGCAGGAGGGGGGCGTCGACTTCGACCTCACCGACATCGAGCGCATCAGCCGCCAGGTGCCGTGCCTGTCCAAGGTCGCGCCGAACCACCCGAACTTCCACATGGAGGACGTGCACCGCGCCGGCGGCATCCCCGCCCTCCTGGGCGAGCTCGACCGCGCGGGCCTGCTCGACCACGACGTCACGAGCGTCCACACGCCGACGCTGCGCGAGTGGCTCGACGACTGGGACGTCCGGGGCGGCAAGGCGACCGAGCGGGCCGTCGAGCTGTTCCACGCGGCGCCCGGGGGAGTGCGCACCACGCAGGCGTTCTCGACGTCGAACCGCTGGGAGTCGCTCGACACCGACGCGGCCGAGGGCTGCATCCGCGACCTCGAGCACGCGTACACCGTCGAGGGCGGGCTCGCCGTGCTGCGCGGCAACCTCGCCGAGGACGGCGCCGTGTTCAAGACCGCCGGCGTCGACCCGGACGTCTTCCACTTCGTCGGCACGGCGCTCGTCTGCGAGTCGCAGGACGAGGCCGTCGAGAAGATCCTCACCAAGCAGGTCCAGCCCGGGCACGTCGTCGTCGTGCGCTACGAGGGCCCCGCGGGCGGCCCCGGCATGCAGGAGATGCTGTACCCGACGTCGTTCATCAAGGGCCGCGGCCTCGGCAAGGTCACCGCGCTCATCACCGACGGCCGCTTCTCCGGCGGGTCGTCGGGCATCTCCGTCGGCCACGTCTCGCCCGAGGCCGCCGCGGGCGGCGTCATCGGCCTCGTCGAGGACGGCGACGAGATCGAGATCGACGTCGACACGCGCCTCATCCGCCTCAACGTGCCCGACGACGTGCTCGCCGAGCGCCGCGCCAAGATGGAGGCGCGCGAGAACCCGTGGCAGCCGGTCGACCGCGACCGCTACGTCTCGCCCGCCCTCCAGGCCTATGCCGCCATGGCGACGTCCGCCGACCGCGGCGCCGTCCGCGACGTGTCGCTCATCAAGCGCCGCTGACCCGACGACGACGGGCCCGCACCTCCCGAGGTGCGGGCTCGTCGTCGTGCGCGGGCGCGGAGCCCCACGCGGCGAGGGTCAGCACTCCTCCTCGGACTGCTCGGTGACGACCCACCGCGTGCCCTGCGGCACCATGACGGCGGTCCCGCAGTCGCCGCCGTCGTAGACGACGGACAGCACCGTCGCGTCGGCGCGCTCCTCGCGGACGCCGACCTCGACCTCCGGCACGTCGCCCACGGCCGCGTAGAGACCGGCGGTGGTCGTGGTCATCGACGCGCAGTCCGTGATGCCCGGCCACCCCTGTGCCGTCATCTCGGCGACCATCCGGTCGACGAGCTCCGGTGCGAGGTAGCCGCACGCGACCTCGACGTCGGGCGCGCGGCTCGCGGCCAGCCACGCGCGGAACGACTCCTCGGGCGTCTCGACCTGCCCCTGGGGAGCCTCCTCGGCGCTCGCGGTCTCCGTCGCGGTCGCGGCGTCGTCGGGCGTCCCGGTCGTCGCGTCCGGTGCGGGGGCGGACGTCGCGGAGGTGGGGGAGCCGGGGCTCGTGCCCGACGGCGCGGGAGCCGCGCACGCGGCGGTCGCGGCCAGGGCGAGGACGGGCAGGACGGCTCGGACGGCTCCGGGGCGTGTGTGCACGGCCCCATGATGCCGTGCGCCTCGCACCGCGGTCGGCCCGTCTCGGGCCTGCACGGGCCGGGCGGGCCTCCGTGCCGCGGCGCGTCCCGCCGCGCCCCGCGCCGGTGCCGTTCCTAGAGTGGGGTCATGACTGGGCACACCTCGGGGTCCGACGCCGGACCCGACCTCAAGCCGCGTTCCCGCCAGGTCACCGACGGCCTGGAGGCGACGGCGTCGCGCGGCATGCTGCGCGCCGTCGGGATGGGCGACGAGGACTTCGCCAAGCCGCAGATCGGCATCGCGAGCTCGTGGAACGAGATCACGCCGTGCAACCTGTCGCTCGACCGGCTCGCGCAGGGCGCGAAGGAGGGCGTGCACGCGGGCGGCGGGTACCCGCTGCAGTTCGGGACGATCTCCGTCTCCGACGGCATCTCCATGGGCCACGAGGGGATGCACTTCTCGCTCGTGAGCCGCGACATCATCGCGGACTCGGTCGAGACGGTCGTCCAGGCGGAGCGCCTCGACGGGACGGTCCTCCTCGCCGGGTGCGACAAGTCCCTCCCGGGGATGCTCATGGCGGCAGCGCGGCTCGACCTGGCGAGCGTGTTCCTCTACGCGGGCTCGATCATGCCCGGCTGGGTCAAGCTCTCCGACGGCACGGAGAAGGACGTCACGCTCATCGACGCGTTCGAGGCGGTCGGCGCGTGCGCGCGCGGGCTCATGAGCCGCGAGGACGTGGACCGCATCGAGCGCGCCATCTGCCCCGGCGAGGGCGCGTGCGGCGGCATGTACACGGCCAACACGATGGCGTCGGTCGCGGAGGCGATGGGCATGTCGCTGCCCGGCTCGGCGGCGCCGCCGTCGGCGGACCGACGCCGGGACGCGTTCGCGCACCGCTCGGGCGAGGCCGTCGTCAACCTGCTGCGGCTCGGCATCACGGCGCGCGACATCATGACGAAGGAGGCGTTCGAGAACGCGATCGCCGTCGTCATGGCGTTCGGCGGGTCCACCAACGCGGTGCTGCACCTGCTCGCCATCGCGCACGAGGCCGAGGTCGACCTCACGCTCGCCGACTTCGACCGCGTCGCGAGCCGCGTGCCGCACCTCGGAGACCTCAAGCCGTTCGGGCGCTACGTGATGAACGACGTCGACCGCATCGGCGGCGTGCCCGTCGTCATGAAGGCCCTGCTCGACGCCGGCCTGCTGCACGGCGACGCGCTCACCGTGACGGGCCGCACGGTCGCGGAGAACCTCGCCGAGATCGACCCGCCAGACCCGGACGGCAAGATCCTGCGCGCGCTCGACGACCCGATCCACCACACCGGGGGCATCACGATCCTGCACGGGTCGCTCGCACCCGAGGGCGCCGTCGTGAAGTCCGCCGGGTTCGACGAGGACGTGTTCGAGGGCACCGCGCGCGTCTTCGAGCGCGAGCGCGCGGCGCTCGACGCCCTGGAGGACGGCACGATCACCGACGGGGACGTCGTCGTCATCCGGTACGAGGGGCCGAAGGGCGGCCCGGGGATGCGCGAGATGCTCGCCATCACAGGCGCGATCAAGGGCGCGGGGCTCGGCAAGACGGTCCTGCTGCTCACGGACGGCCGCTTCTCCGGCGGGACGACCGGCCTGTGCGTGGGGCACGTCGCGCCCGAGGCGGTCGACGGGGGCCCCATCGCGTTCGTGCGCGACGGCGACCCGATCCGGCTCGACGTCGCGAACAAGACGCTCGACCTGCTCGTCGACGCCGACACGCTCGCCGCGCGCCGCGACGGGTGGGCGCCGCTGCCCCCGACGTTCACGCGCGGGGTGCTCGCGAAGTACGCCAAGCTCGTCCAGTCGGCGTCGCGCGGCGCGATCCTCGAGTGACCGCGGAGCGCGCGGGCGTCGGAGGCGCGCACTAGCGTGGTGTCGCACCTCGCCGCAGCGACGCACCCCGGAGGACGGCCATGACCCAGACGGCGGACGACCGCATCACCGCGCGCCAGTTCCACGACAGCGACGGCGTCGAGGACTGGCGGTTCATCCTGAGGACGGTGCAGACGCTGTTCCGCACGGGGTCGTTCACCGCCGGGGTGGAGCTGGTCGACGCGATCGGCGAGCTCGCCGAGGCGGCGAACCACCACCCCGACGTGGACCTGCGGTACGGGACGGTGACGGTCCGGCTGACCTCGCACGACGTCGGGGGCGTCAGCGAGCGGGACGTGGCCCTCGCCCGGCAGATCTCCGCGGCGGCGCGCGAGCTCGACCTCGTCGCGGACCCGACGGCGGTGCAGGACCTCGAGATCGCGATCGACACGCTCGTCGGCACGGCGGTGCAGCCGTTCTGGCGCGCGGTCCTCGGGTTCGACGAGGGCGCGCCCGAGCTGCCCGCGCCCGAGCTCCGCGACCCGAGCGGGCGCGCCCCCGCGTTCTGGTTCCAGCAGATGGACGCGCCGCGCGAGCAGCGCAACCGCATCCACGTGGACGTGACGGTCCCGCACGACGTCGCGGAGGCGCGCGTCACCGCCGCCATCGCCGCGGGCGGGCACCTCGTGTCCGACCGTCGCGCGCCCGCGTTCTGGGTCCTGGCCGACGCCGAGGGCAACGAGGCGTGCGTGTGCACCTGGCAGGCGCGCGACTGACCGCGCCCCGTGGCGCCGGGGGTGAGACGAGCGCGCAAGAACCGTCCGGCCCCTGCGAGGCTGGTCCCGTGAGCGCCCGTCCGGAGAGATCGCCGCGCCGTCGTCGAGCCGCGCCCGCCGTCGTCCCGCTGGCCATCGTGACGGCCGCGGTCGTCGCGCTCGGCGGGTGCACGGCCGCCGGGGAGCCGGAGGCCGCTCCGGGGTCCTCCGCCCCGAGCCCGACGGCCACCGAGGACGCGCCGGGCACGCGCGACGAGCCGTCGGAGGAGACGACGCCCGAGGTGGTCGACCCGCTCGCCGACCGTCCCTCCGCGCCACCCGCCCAGGCGGTGGACGCGGGAACGGTCGCCGCCGGTGCACCCGCCGCGGCGAGCGGGACGGGGAGCGCCGCCGTGACGTTCGCGCGCGACGGCGACTTCGCCGTCGTCGTGCACCTGGACTGCGGTGACTGCGCCGGGACACGCGCGTTCATGGCGCCGACGGACGTCACGCCGTACCCGGGCGCGCTCGGTGAGACGACCGGGTCGTACCTCATGGACGTCTTCGAGGACTCCGCGCCGCAGCAGTCGATCTGGCTCGAAGCGTCGGGGGAGTGGTCCCTGCGGTTCGAGAGCTGGAACGACCTGCCGCCCGTCGCAGGGCCGCAGTCGGGCACGGGGCCGACCGTCCTGCGGCTCGACGGCAGCACGACGAGCGCGGAGGTGTCGTGGACGCCGGCGGCCCCCGAGGACTCGTTCCAGGGCCGGTACTTCGGGGTCACGCGCGAGGCGTCGCGCATGTTCGGCGA
Source organism: Cellulosimicrobium sp. AB352 (assembly GCF_049538415.1). Taxonomy (NCBI): domain Bacteria; kingdom Bacillati; phylum Actinomycetota; class Actinomycetes; order Micrococcales; family Promicromonosporaceae; genus Cellulosimicrobium; species Cellulosimicrobium sp. AB352. The sequence goes on from NZ_JBMVFX010000009.1 coordinate 29,999, forward strand.
CACCGAGGCGTTCACCGAGACGTACGACCTCGCGCTTCCCGGCGTCCTCGCCGTGAAGACCGCCGGCACGTGGAGCGTCACCCCGCAGGGCTGACGCCCGGTGTGCCGCTGACGAGACCCGGCCTGCGGGGTCAGGCGCGCGCGACGACGAGCTCGTCGTAGCCGGGCACCAGGACCCGCCGCTTGGCGCGGCGCGAGACGACGCGCAGGGGTGCGCCGTCGTCGAACAGCGCGTGCAGGAGCGCGGCGATCTCGGCGCGGGCGAGCGCGGCGCCGAGGCACAGGTGGCGCCCCGCGCCGAACCAGAGCTGGCGCGTCTCGCGCACGTAGGGGCGGTCGGCGCGGAACGGCCCGGCCGCTGTGTTCGCCGCCCACGTGAGGATCATGACGCGCTCCCCGGCGCGCAGGGTGCGGCCCGCGACCTCGACGTCGGCCGACACGCCCCGGCCGATCACCGACGCCGGGCTCGTCACGCGCAGACCCTCGCGCACTGCGTTCTCGACGGCGTCCGGCTCGCCGGCTGCGCGCGTGACGGGGTGGGCGCGCTCGTCGGCCAGGAGCCGGAGCAGGCGGTGCTGCTCGCCCGTGTCGATCAGGAGCGCGGTGGTGCGGGCCATCGCGGACGCCGACGTCTCGGTGCCCGCGACCATGAGCAGGCTCGCGAGCCCGGTCGTCTCCTCCAGCCCGAGGCCGAGCTCGCGGCACCGGCCGAGCAGGCGGTCGGCCGGCGCGTGCCGCCACCCGTCCGGGACGCCCTGGGTCAGCTCGGCGACGATCTCCCGCGCCGCGGCGACCTGGCCCGGCGCGAGGTACGTCGAGCCTGCGCTCCCGAGCGCGATCGACGCGAGGCGCTCGCCCGTCGCGAAGGCCGCGAGCGCGTCGTCGTCCGTCGGAACGGCCTCCGGCGTCGCGCCGGTCCCGGCGACCGCCGCTGAGCCCGGCCCTGAGCCCGCCCCGGTGGCCGCCGGGGACGGGATGCCGAGCAGCGAGATCATCATCCGGCCGACGAGCACGCGCGCGAGCCGGCCGACGTCGACCGACCCGCCCGCGGCGAGGGTGCGGCGCGCGTCGTCGAGCGCGAGCGACCACGCGCCGTCGACCAGCGCCGCGGCGCTCGCCTCGGTGAAGAGCTCGCGCGAGCGGGTGCGCAGGTCGTGGTGGCCCGGGCCGTCGAACAGGTCGAGGACCCAGTCGCCGAGGATCTGGGCCCAGAGGTGCCCGACCCCGCCCTCGCCGACGATCGTGAAGTGCCGGTGGTCGGTGAGGATGCGGCGACCCACGGTCGGGTCGGCCGTCACCCACCCGAGGCCCGGGACCCGGCGCAGCCCTCCGCCCGGACGCGGCCCGGTGAGCGCGCCGCCCACGAGCAGCACACCGGCCATCGCGGGGCGTGCGGCGGTGAGGACCTGCAGCTCGTGCCGGGTCGTGGGCAGGGCGCGACGTCGTTCGCGGGCGGGCACGGGGCCGGTCGTGGTCGCAGTCACGGGGTCAGTGTGGCGCACCGGGGAGGCCACGGGGCGGCCGCGCCGCCGTCCGGGGATGGGCACTTCACCCCATCGGAACCTGTGGACGACCGCCGTCCGAGGGGGTCTGCTTGGCTACTGTGTCGCGCGTGCCAGAGAACCCACCCCGCCCGGTAGCCCCCGGGTCCGCTCCCGTGCGTCCCGCGGCGGTGATCGCCGCCGTCGGGGTCCACCTGCCCGAGCGCGTGGTCGACGTGCGCGAGGCGGAGCGCGCGCTCGCGGAGCGCAACCCGGGCGCGGCGCCGCGCGTGCCGATGGTCTCGCGCCTCACGGGCGTGCGGCAGGTCCACGTGCTCCCCGACGACTGGGACGCCTCCGACCTCGCCGTCGCGGCCGCGGAGAAGCTGCTCGCGACCCAGGGCCTCGCGCCCGACGACGTCGACCTGCTGCTCTTCGCGTCGGCGAGCCAGGACATGGTCGAGCCCGCGACGAGCCACATCGTCGCCGCGAAGCTCGGGGTCCGGGCGCCCGTCATGGACGTCAAGAACGCGTGCAACTCCGTGCTCAACGCGATCGAGGTCGCCGAGGCGCTCGTCGCGACGGGCCGGTACGGGACGGTCCTCGTCGCGTGCGGGGAGGCCCCGTCGCGCGCCGTGCGCTGGGACGTCCCCGACCGTGCGACGTACCTGCTCTCAGCCCCGGGCTACACCATGTCCGACGCCGGGGCCGCCGTCCTCGTGCGCCGCGCCACCGCGGCGGAGGCCGACGCGCGCGACGGCTCCGGCGCCCCCGCGCCCCGCGGCATCCTCGCGAGCGCGTTCGGCGCCGAGTCGACGCACTGGGACGTCGGCATGCTCCCCGGGGGCGGCACCGCGCACCCGCGCGACCTCGAGCGCACCTACTTCGAGATCGACGGGTCCCGGCTCCGGGACGCGTTCCTCGCGCTCGGCCCGGGGGTCGTCCTCGACGCGCTCGGCCGTGCGGGGCTTACGTGGGACGACGTCGCGCTCGTCGCCGTGCACCAGGTCGCCGTCGCCTACCTCGACGACGTGCACGCCGCGCTCGGTCTGCCGACCGGCCGCACGCTCGTCACCGTCGCCGACCACGGCAACGTCGCCTCCGCGACGCTCCCGCTCCAGCTCGCGACCGCGCTTGAGACGGGTCGGGTCGGGCCGGGCGACGTCGTCGTGCTCGTCGGCCTCGCGGGCGGCATCAGCATCGGCGCGACGGTGGTGCGGCTGTGAGCACCCGGCGGTTCACGCGAGGAGTGGCGAGCACGCAGCGGCTCGCCGTCGTGGTGCCCGCGCGCGACGAGGCGCACGGGATCGTCGCGACGCTGGAGGCGCTGCGCGACCAGCAGGACACGGACTTCGACCTCGTCGTCGTGGACAACGGGTCGTCGGACGGCACGGGCGACCTGGCGCGCGCGACCGCGGCGGCGTGGGGCATGACGCGGTGGCGCGTCGTCGACGAGCCGCAGAAGGGCACGGGCGCGGCGGCCGACACGGGGATGCGGGCGGCGATCGCGCAGGGCGCGACCCACCTCGCGCGCACCGACGCCGACTGCCTGCCGCTGCCCGACTGGACCCGACGCGTGCGCGCCGCGTTCGCGAGCGGGCACGATCTCGTCGCGGGACGGCTCGTGCCGCGCACCGACGACCGCCCGGTCTCGCGCGTCCAGCAGGGCGTGCTCTCCGCGGCGGTGAGCGTCGCGAGCACGTTCGGGCGCTTCCGCCCCGGCAACCAGGACCCGTCCTACCTCGGGCCCTACGTCATGGCGCCGGGCTGCAACATGGCGATCACCGCGGCGCTGTACGAGGCGGCGGGCGGGTTCCCGCGCACCGCGATCGAGGACGTCCACGAGGACCGGGCGCTCGTCAACGCGGTGCGCCGTCACACGCGGCGGTACGGCGCGCACCGCGACGTCGTCGTGCGGGCCTCCACGCGCCGGGCGCACGCGTGGGGCCTCGTCCGCACGCTCGGCTGGTACGCCGACCACCGCTACCGGCCCGAGCTCGTGGACATCCGATGACCGGCACGGCGCTCGCCTCCGCGCCCGCCGGGCTCGCCGCGGCGATGCGCTGGGAGGAGCGGGTCCAGCGCGGGGCGCACCCGCTCGTGTACCCGGCGATCCGGGCCCTGCGGCACCGCGGCCCGGTCGTGCGCGTCCCCGGGATCGGGGTGGTCGTGTCCGACGCGGCGACGGCGCGCGCCGTGCTGCTCGACACCGAGCACTTCTCCAAGGTGGGCCCGGGGTCGCCGTCGGACCTGTGGACGCCCGTGCTCGGCCCGTCCGTGCTCCTCAACATGGAGGGCGCCGATCACGCACGCCTGCGCCGGGCGCTGTCGGGTCTCTTCACACCCCGTGCGGTGCGCGACCTCGTCGCGGTGAGCGTGCCCGACGTCCTCGCGGGCCTCGCCCCGCGGCTGCTCGCCGGCGAGCGCGTCGACCTCGTGGCGGAGACGGCGACCATGGCCGGGACGGTCGTCTGCGCGATGACCGGGCTGCCCCCGACGGACGCCGCCGTCCGTGAGGCGATGACCGCCGCGCAGTCCGTGGTCGGGCTCGTGCGCCTGCACCGGCGCAGCCTCACGCCCAGCCAGGTGCGGCACGCGCGCGCCGTCCTCGCACGGCTGTCCGCGCCGGCGCGCGACGCGTACCGCGCGGGGGACCCCGCGACCGTCCCCGGGCGCATGCGCGAGCTCGGGCTCTCGGAGGACGAGGCGCTCGGCGCCGTCGGCGCGTTCGTCCTCACGGGCACCGAGACCATCCAGTCGTTCGTGCCGCGCCTCGTGGCGCTCACCGCGGACACCGGCTGGCTCGACCGGCTCCTCGCGGCCGACCCCGGCGCAGGGCCGGAGGCCGCCGCGCTGCGCGGTCGCGTCGTCGAGGAGGCGCTGCGCGTCACGGCACCGACCCCCGCGATGCTGCGCTCGGTGCGCGCCGACGCGACCGTGGGCGACGTCCGCGTCCGCGCGGGCGACCGGGTCGTGATCGCGACGATCTCTTGCTGCAAGGACGCGGGCCCCTTCGACCCGGACGCCCCCGTCGACCCGGCGGTGCGGCACCTGTGGTTCGGCGCCGGACCGCACTTCTGCCTCGGGATGCCGCTCGCGACGGCCCAGGTCGATGCCGTCCTGGACGCCCTGCGCCCGGTCGCCGCGGCGGGTCAGAGCCTCCAGGTCACCGACCGCGCCGCCGCCCGCGGCGTGCTCATCCCGGCGTACCGCTCGCTCGTCGTACGGGCCGTCGGCGGTGAGGTGCGCGCGTCGGGCCCGGTCGCGGGATCGGCCGCGTCGTCGGCGGGGGAGGCGGCGTGACCACGCCCGACGCCGTATCCCGCCACCTGCTCGCCCCGATCCTCGCCCGCGGGGCCGCCGGGCACGCGTCCGCCGACGCGGTCGCGCTCCGGCGCTGGACGCGGCCGGGCCGCCGCGGTGCGCGCGTGCGCGAGGAGGTCACGTACGTCGACCTCGCGCGGCGCGTCGAGGCGACCGCGACGGCGCTCGCGGCCGACGGCCTCGCGCCGGGTGACCGCGCCCTGTTCTCGGTGCGGCCCCGGCCGGAGGGCGTCGTGCTCGCGTTCGGGGTGGTCCGGGCGGGCGGGACCGTCGTCTTCGTCGACCCCGGCTCGACGCCGGAGCTCTTCGCCGCGCGCGTGGGTGCGGCCGGGCCGTCGCTCGCGACGACCGAGTCGCTCCTCTACGCCGTCTCGCGCGGGCCGCTGCGCCGTCTGGCCCGGTCACGAGGCCTGCTCCTGCCCGACTACGCGAGCCTCCCGCTGCGGCACGTGCACGCCGGCGCGTGGCTCCCCGGGGTGCCGCGCGGCTCGCGCGCCGCCCGCCGCCTCGCCGCGAGCGCGGTCGATCGCGCGGCGCTGCCGCCGCTCGACCCGGACCGTGAGGCGCTCACCGTCTTCACGTCCGGCACGACGGCGCAGCCGAAGGCCGTCGTGCACACGGCCGGGTCGCTGCTCGCCGGGTGCGACCTGCTGCGCGACGTGTTCGCGCTCGCGCCGGGCGACGTCGTGCACACCGACCAGATGCTGCTCGGCGTCCCGGCGCTGCTGGCGGGCGCCACGTGGTCCGTGCCGGCCGACCCGCCGGGCCGCGACATCACGACCTTCGCGCGCCAGCTCGACGGCGCCGCAGGCACGTACCTCGTGCCCGCGGACGTCACGGCGCTGCTCGACGCGATCGAGGCCGGGACGGTGCCTGCGCACGGGCCGCGCGTCGCGCTCGTCGGCGGCGCTCCCGTGACCCGCGCGCTCCTGGAGCGCGCGACGCGCGTGCTGCCCGGCACGCGGTGGGTCGCGGTGTACGGGATGACGGAGATCCTGCCGGTCGCGGTGGTCGAGGCCCGCGAGAAGCTCGCGCACGCGGGCGACGGCGACCTCGTCGGCGTCCCGCTGCCCGGCACGGTCGCGCGGCTCGACCCGGTCGAGGACGAGGAACCCGAGGACGGCCGCGACGACGGCGTCGGGGAGCTCGTGCTGTCCGGGCCGTCGCTCATGGCGGGCTACCTGCACGACCTCGACGCCCCCGCCCGGGGCGCAGGCGAACGGGCCGCAGAGCACCGCACCGGCGACCTCGCGCGCCTCGACGACGCGGGGCGGCTCGTCCTCGTCGGCCGCACGCGGGACATGATCATCCGCGGCACGACGAACATCTACCCCGGCCTCTACGAGCCGCGCGTCGCGGCGCTCGACGGCGTCGGCGAGGCGCTGCTCGTGGGGGTGCCCCAGGTGGACGGCGACGAGCGGGTCGCGCTCGTCGTCACCTCGGCGCCGGGAGACTCTCGGCCGGACGCGGGCACCGGGACCGACCCTCGGCCCGACGCCGGTGCGGCGGTGCATCTGGACCCGCACCACCCGCTCGTGGACCGGGTGCGCACCGCGCTGCCGGGCGTGCTCGACCACGACGCGCTGCCGGACGTCGTGCTGCTCGCCGACCGCATCCCGCTCGCCGGTCGCTCGCGCAAGCCCGACCGCGCCGCGCTCTCGCGCGCCGCCGCGCAGTTGGTGCTCGCCGCGCCGCTCGGGAGCGCCGCGCCGACCGTGCCCGCCGCTCCGGCCGGACTCGTCGAGCCGGTGGTAGCCGCCGCGTCGACCGCCGTCGGCCGAGACACCCCCGGCACCCGCGCGTGAGGGTTGTCGTCACCGGGGCGTCGGGGTTCGTCGGGGGAGCGGTCGCGCGCGGGCTGGTCGCCGACGGCCACGAGGTCTGGACGTCCTCCCGCCGCGACCCGGCGGTCGACGGCGCCCGGCACCTCGCCTGGGACCTCACCACCGGTCCGCTCGCCGACGCGCCCCCGGTGGACGCCGTCGTGCACGCGGGCGCCGCCGTGTCCGACTGGTGCGCGCTCGACGTCGCGCGCGCCACGAACGTCGCCGGGACGCTCGCGGTCCGCGACACGTTCCCCGGCGCGCGGTTCGTGCACGTCTCGTCCGGCAGCGTGTACGACCCGTACCGCCCGAGCGTCCGCGCGCGCGAGCACGAGGCGCCGGTCGCCCGGTACCTCGACGCCTACGGCACGACGAAGGCGGAGGCCGAGCGCGCGCTGGCCCGCGACGTCGCGCGCCACCCCGACCGCGGCGCTGTCGTCGTCCTGCGCCCGCACGCCGTCTACGGGCCGGGCGACTCGACGCTCCTGCCGCGCGTCGAGGCCGCCGTGCGGCGCGGACGCCTCGTCCTGCCCGGCGGCGGACGCGTCCTCCAGTCCCTGACCCACGTGGACACGCTGCTCGCCGCGGTGCGCGCCGCCGTCATGCTGCCCGACACCGCGGCCCGCGCGCCCGGCGCGGGGGACGGCGCGGCCGGAGGCCCGCTCGTCGTGAACGTCGCCGACGCCGAGCCGGTGGTCCTGCGCGACGCGCTCGCCGACGCGCTGCGCCGCCGCGGTACCGCCGTGCGGGTCGTCGCCGTCCCGGTGCGCCCCGCCTGGGCGCTCGCGGGCGCGGTCGAGACGGTCGCCCGGCGGCTGCGCCGCCCCGAGCCGCCACGCCTGACCCGGTACGCGCTGAGCCACCTCGCGATGGAACGCACCTACGACCTCGCGGTCCTGCGCGACGTGCTGGGCGTCGACCCGGCTCTCACGAGCTTCGTCGGGGCCGAGCGGTGGTAGCGGCGAAAGCCCTGGGTATCGTGACGCCGACCCGCTAGGTTGCCCGGGTGGAGACCGGGACCGACCTCGCGCGGCGCTACTACGACGAGGTCGTCGGGCCGATCCTGCTCGGCCGCTGGCCCGGGCTGCCGCACGCGGCGGGACGCCTCGGGAGCGGGTCCGACGTCCTCGGGCTCGACGACGCGACGTCGCGCGACCACGACTGGGGTCTGCGCCTGACGTTGCTGGTCGACGAGCCGATGGTCGACGAGGTCGACGCGCTGCTCGGCGCGGCGCTGCCCGACACGTTCGCCGGGCACCCGACCCGGTTCCCGACCACGTGGAGCCCGCACGGTCCGCACCAGGTCGAGGTCGCGTCGCCGTCGGGCTTCGTCACGTCGCGCCTCGGCGTCGACGCGACGCGACCGCTCGCCGTCGACGACTGGCTCACGCTCACCGGTCAGGCGGTCCTCGAGGTGACGGCCGGGCCGGTGTTCGTGGACACCGGCGGCCAGGTCACCGCGGCGCGCGAGCGCCTCGCCTGGTATCCCGACGACCTGTGGCGGTACGCGGTCGCCGTCGACTGGGCGCGGATCGGGCAGGAGCTGCCGTTCGTCGGCCGGACGGCGGAGCGCGGCGACGACCTCGGGTCGCGCGTCGTCGCCGCCCGGCTCGTGCGCGCAGCGATGCACCTCGGCTTCCTGCTCGAGCGGCACTGGACGCCGTACGCGAAGTGGTTCGGGACGACGTTCGCCGCGCTCCCGCGTGCCGCCGCCGCCGGGCCCGACCTCGCGGAGGCGCTCGCGGCCGACGACTGGCGGGCGCGCGAGGCGGCGCTGTGCCGAGGGCTGGAGACCCTGCACGACCTCCAGGGCGAGGTGGGCCTCCCGACCGTGACCGACGTCGTCGTCCCGTTCTTCGACCGGCCCTTCCGGGGGCTCGGGCCGGTGGCCGACGTGGTGACGTCCGCGATCCAGGACCCGGTGGTGCAGGCGCTGCCACCGGGCGTCGGGACCGTCGAGCAGTGGGTCGACGACGTCGACGTCCTCACGGACCCCGCCCGTCGCGTCGCCGCGGCGCGCGGCGTCGGGCAGGCTGGGACCAGGACCCCCTGACCCGAGAGGAAGCCGTGCGATGACCTCGTCCGCACCCACCCCGGACCCCCTGCCCCGCGGCGGGTGGCCCGGCGCCGAGACGCCCGGTGACGCCCCCTGGTGGACGCGCTCGGTCGTCTACCAGGTGTACCCGCGCTCGTTCCAGGACACCGACGGCGACGGCATCGGGGACCTCCCGGGGATCACGCGACGCCTCGACCACCTGGAGCGGCTGGGCGTCGACGTCGTGTGGCTGTCCCCGGTGTACCGGTCGCCGCAGGCGGACAACGGCTACGACATCAGCGACTACGAGGACGTCGACCCGCTGTTCGGGTCGCTCGCGGACCTCGACGCCCTGATCGAGGGGCTGCACGCGCGCGGGATGAAGCTCGTCATGGACCTCGTCGTCAACCACACGAGCGACGAGCACCCGTGGTTCGTCGAGTCGCGCTCGTCGGCGCAGAGCCCGCGGCGCGACTGGTACTGGTGGCGGCCCGCGCGCGAGGGCATGGAGCCCGGCGCCCCGGGCGCCGAGCCGACGAACTGGCGCTCGTTCTTCGGGGGCAGCGCGTGGCGGTTCGACGAGGCCTCGGGCGAGTACTACCTGCACCTGTTCGACACCAAGCAGCCGGACCTCAACTGGGAGAACCCCGACGTCCGCGAGGCGGTCTACGCGATGATGCGGCGGTGGCTCGACCGCGGCGTCGACGGCTTCCGCATGGACGTCATCAACCTCATCTCCAAGGACGTCGCGCCCGACGGCTCGCTGCCCGACGGCGAGGTGCACTGGGGCACGTACGGGGACGGGAGCCCGCACTACACGGACGGCCCGCGCGTGCACGAGTTCCTCGCCGAGATGCACCGCGAGGTGTTCGCGCCGTACCTCGCCCAGGGCCGGGAGATCCTCACGGTGGGGGAGACGCCGGGCGTGACGGTCGAGCACGGCGTGCGGTACACCGACCCGGACCGTCGCGAGGTCGACATGGTGTTCCAGTTCGAGCACATGGGCATCGACCACGGCGCGACCCGGTACGACCCGGTCCGGTGGGACCTCGCCGACCTCAAGGCGACCCTCGGCCGCTGGCAGGCGGGCCTCGCCCACCGGGGCTGGAACGCCCTCTACTGGGACAACCACGACCAGCCGCGCGTCGTCTCGCGGTTCGGCGACGACTCCCCGGAGCACCGCGTCGCCTCGGCGAAGGCGCTCGCCCTCCTGCTGCACCTGCACCGCGGCACGCCCTACGTCTACCAGGGCGAGGAGCTCGCCATGACGAACGCACCGTTCACGCGGATCGAGCAGTACCAGGACGTCGAGTCGCTCGGGTACTTCCGCGAGCTCACCGGTCGCACGGGCGCCCCGCGCCTGCGGACCGACGGGGAGATGCTCGCCGTGCTCGCGCACGCGAGCCGCGACCACGCCCGCACGCCCGTGCAGTGGGACGCGAGCGCGAACGCCGGCTTCACGACGGGGACGCCGTGGCTCGAGGTCAACCCCAACCACACGACGATCAACGCGGAGGCCGCCTGGGCCGACGAGGACTCCGTGCTGCACTTCTACCGGCGGCTCGTCGCGCTGCGCCGGGAGGAGCCGGTCGTCGCGCTCGGCGACTTCCGCATGCTGCTGCCCGACCACGAGGCGGTCTACGCGTTCACGCGCGCCCTCGACGCGACCGGGCCCGACGGGACGACCGTCCGGGACGAGCTCCTCGTGCTCGTCAACGTCGGCGGCGTCCCGCAGGACGTCCCGGCCGGGACGCTCACGGGCTGGGAGGACGCGTCGGTCCTCGTGACCACGCACCCCGGGCGGGCCGACGACGGCACCCGGCCGGGCGCCGTCGGGCACCTGGAGCCGTGGGAGGGACGGGTGCTCCGGCGCACCGGGCCGCGCCCCGCACGTCCCAGTGCGTGAGACGGCCGCCTCGACACGTGACATCACCGGGACATGGGCGTACAGTCCCAGACGTGCAGACGATCCTCCTTGTAGTACTTCCTGAGCGCGCCGGCTGAGGCCACGCCACCAGGCTTCGTCAGCGCGCTCACCCCTCGTCCAGCCCGGCATCCCGGGTCCGAGGGGTTTTTTGTTGCCACCACAACGCCATCAGCACGGCAGACAGACCGCGGCAGGCCTACCCGGCCACCGCGAGCGCCGCACCCGCGAGACCCGCGAGGACCGGCACCCGCACACCGCGACCAGCACGACCGCACCACCACGGTCGGCTCCGGCTCCCGGCGGAGCGCCCCACGGGGCGCCCGCCGGGCCGAGGCCACGACACGCAGGAGACACCATGGCCCAGGGTCCCACCCCGGCACCTCCGCGACAGGGCGCCCCGGCGCCCGCCGCCGCGGCGCCGAAGCCCGCCCCGACACCCGCGTCGGTCGCCCCGCGCGGCGACGTCCGGCGCGCAGCCACGGCTCGCCCGGCCGGCGCCTCGAACGGCGCCCCGACGGGCGAGGAGATGACGGGCGCGCAGTCGATCGTCCGCTCGCTCGAGGAGGCCGGTGCCGAGGTCGTCTTCGGCATCCCGGGTGGTGCGATCCTCCCGACGTACGACCCGCTCATGGACTCCCAGCGCCTGCGCCACATCCTCGTGCGCCACGAGCAGGGCGGCGGCCACGCGGCGCAGGGCTACGCCCACGCGACCGGCCGCGTCGGTGTCACGATGGCGACGTCGGGCCCGGGCGCGACGAACCTCGTGACCCCGATCGCCGACGCGAACATGGACTCGATCCCGCTCGTCGCGATCACCGGCCAGGTCGCCGAGTCGATGATCGGCACCGACGGCTTCCAGGAGGCGGACATCGTCGGCATCACGATGCCGATCACCAAGCACTCCTACCTGGTCACCGACCCGGACGACATCCCGCGCACCATCGCCGAGGCGTTCCACATCGCCTCGACCGGCCGCCCGGGCCCGGTGCTCGTCGACATCGCGAAGTCGGCGATGCAGTCCCGCACCACGTTCTCCTGGCCGCAGGACGTGCAGCTCCCGGGCTACCACCCGGTGACGAAGCCGCACAGCAAGCAGATCAAGGAGGCCGCGCGCCTGCTCGCGACGGCCCGGCGCCCGGTCCTGTACGTGGGCGGCGGCGTGATCCGCGCGAACGCGTCGGCCGAGCTGCGCCGCCTCGTCGACCTGTCGGGCGCGCCCGTCGTGACGACGCTCATGGCCCGCGGCGCGGTGCCCGACACGCACCCCCAGAACCTCGGTATGCCCGGCATGCACGGCACCGTCCCGGCCGTGGCGGCGCTGCAGAAGGCCGACCTCGTCGTGTCGCTCGGCGCCCGCTTCGACGATCGCGTCACCGGCGCGCTGTCGAGCTTCGCCCCGCACGCGCAGGTGGTGCACGCCGACATCGACCCCGCGGAGATCGGCAAGAACCGTGACGTGGACGTGCCGATCGTCGGCGACCTCAAGGAGGTCATCACCGACCTGCTGCCGGAGCTCGAGCGTGAGCACGAGGCCAAGGGCAAGCCGGACGTCGAGGCCTGGTGGCGCCAGATCGACGACTGGCGCGAGACGTACCCGCTCGGCTACACGGAGCCCGACGACGGCCACCTCGCCCCGCAGCACGTCATCTCCCGCCTGGGCGAGATCTCGGGCCCCGAGTCGATCTACGTCGCGGGCGTCGGGCAGCACCAGATGTGGGCGGCCCAGTTCATCCGCTACGAGCACCCGCGGACGTGGCTCAACTCCGGCGGCCTCGGCACCATGGGCTTCTCGATCCCGGCGGCCATGGGCGCGAAGGTCGGCCGCCCCGACGCCACGGTGTGGGCGATCGACGGCGACGGCTGCTTCCAGATGACCAACCAGGAGCTCGCCACCTGCACGATCAACGAGATCCCCATCAAGGTCGCGCTGATCAACAACAGCTCGCTCGGCATGGTGCGCCAGTGGCAGACGCTGTTCTACGACCAGCGCTACTCGAACACGGACCTGCACACCGGCCACGGCACGGCGCGCGTGCCCGACTTCGTCAAGCTCGCCGACGCGTACGGGTGCGAGGGCATCCGCGTCGAGTCGATGGGCGAGGTGGACGCCGCGATCAAGCGCGCGATGGAGATCGACGACCGCCCGGTCGTCATCGACTTCAACGTCTCGCGCGACGCGATGGTGTGGCCGATGGTCGCCGCCGGCGTGAGCAACGACGACATCCAGTACGCGCGGGGCATCTCGCCCGCCTGGGACCGGGAGGACTGAGCGAAATGCAGCGGAGGTTGAGGGCCGCAGCGAAGCAAGGCACTCGGCTGCAGCGCAATGCAGCCTCGATCCGACCCCTGTCCCTGGAGGACTGACCGATGTCCCGCCACACCCTCTCCGTGCTCGTCGAGAACAAGCCCGGCGTGCTGACGCGCGTCGCGGGCCTGTTCGCCCGCCGCGCCTTCAACATCCACTCCCTCGCCGTCGGCCCCACGGAGCACGAGGAGATCTCGCGCATCACCGTGGTCGTCGACGTGGAGGAGCGCCCGCTCGAGCAGGTGACGAAGCAGCTCAACAAGCTGGTCAACGTCATCAAGATCGTCGAGCTCGACTCGACCGCCTCGGTGCAGCGCGAGCTCCTGCTCGTCAAGGTCCGCGCCGACGGTGCCCACCGCACCGGCGTCCTCGAGGTCGTCAACCTGTTCCGCGCGAAGGTGGTCGACGTCGTGCCCGACGCCGTGACCATCGAGGCGACCGGCACGGGGGAGAAGCTCGACGCGCTGCTCGGAGCCCTCGAGCCCTACGGCGTGCGCGAGATCGTGAAGTCGGGGACCGTCGCCGTCGGGCGCGGGTCCCGTTCCATCACGGACCGCGCGCTGGAACGCGTCGTCCGCTCCGCCTGACCATCGCCTACCCTCGCACCGAGACCCTTGCGGGCGTCGGTGCGCACCGGTCGCCGTTCCGCGCGACACCGCAACAGACCCCTGCACCGCAACGAAGAACCGAGGAGATCCATCGTGGCTGAGCTGTTCTACGACGACGACGCCGACCTGTCCATCATCCAGAGCAAGAAGGTCGCGATCGTCGGCTACGGGAGCCAGGGTCACGCGCACGCCCAGAACCTGCGCGACTCGGGCGTCGAGGTCGTCGTCGCCCTGCGCGAGGGCTCCAAGTCCGTCGCGAAGGCCCAGGACGAGGGCTTCGAGGTCAAGTCCGTGGCGGACGCCGCGGCGTGGGCCGACCTGATCATGATCCTCGCGCCGGACCAGCACCAGCGCTCGATCTACAACGACGAGATCAAGCCGAACCTCGCTACGGGCAAGACGCTCGCGTTCGCGCACGGGTTCAACATCCGCTTCGGCTACATCGAGGCCCCCGAGGGCGTCGACGTCATCCTCGTCGCCCCGAAGGCCCCGGGCCACACGGTGCGCCGCGAGTTCGTCGCGGGTCGTGGCATCCCGGACATCATCGCCGTCGAGAAGGACGCGTCGGGCCAGGCCTGGGACGTCGCGCTGTCGTACGCGAAGGCGATCGGCGGCACCCGCGCGGGCGTCATCAAGACGACGTTCACCGAGGAGACCGAGACCGACCTGTTCGGCGAGCAGGCCGTGCTCTGCGGCGGTGTGTCGCAGCTCGTCCAGTACGGCTTCGAGACGCTGACCGAGGCCGGCTACCAGCCGGAGATCGCGTACTTCGAGGTGCTGCACGAGCTCAAGCTCATCGTCGACCTCATGTGGGAGGGCGGCATCGCCAAGCAGCGCTGGTCCGTCTCCGACACCGCCGAGTACGGCGACTACGTCTCCGGCCCGCGCGTCATCGACGCCCGCGTCAAGGAGAACATGCAGGGCGTCCTCGCCGACATCCAGTCGGGCGCGTTCGCCAAGCGCTTCATCGACGACCAGGACGCCGGCGCGCCGGAGTTCACGGCACTCCGCGAGAAGGCCGCGCAGCACCCGATCGAGAAGGTCGGCAAGGAGCTGCGGTCGCTGTTCGCGTGGAAGCAGCAGGACGCCGACTACACCGAGGGCAGCGCCGCACGCTGACGCAGGCAGGGCGACGGAGGAGCTCTTGCCGGAGTCGGCGGGAGGTGTCTGCCCGACCGTAGGTACCGAGGGCAGCGCCGCGCGCTGACCACTCCGCTCCACCGGGGGTGGGTGACCGACTCGCGCGTTCCGTGCGAGGGGTCGCCCACCCCTTCGTCGTCCCACCGGTCGCCGTCGCGACCGGCCGGTGAGCGGTGCGGGTGGTGCGCGGCCCCGTGCGCCAGGATGGGGGGCATGACCCGACAGGCGGACGAGGGAGACCCGGTGACGGACGACGTGACGGTGGACGAGCGGGCGGCGGAGATCCTGGCGTTCTGGGAGCTGGCGCGGCCCAGCGCGGGCATGGCGCGGCTCGGCGTCGTCACGGGCACCACGGTGTCCGAGAGCGTGCCGCCTCCCGCGTGGTCGTTCGGGGACAACCCGGCGCTGGCGGACGACCTGCTCATGGCGGTGCTCACGGGGGAGAAGACGGCGACGTCGTCGGCCCTGTGGGAGTACGAGGAGACGGGCGAGGCGGTGCCGCGCGTCGGTGAGCTGTCGATCCTGCTCGACGGCGCGGGCCACCCGCGCGCGCTGATCCGCACGACGTCGGTCGAGGTGGTCGCGTTCGAGGACGTCGACGCGGACTTCGCGCACGCGGAGGGCGAGGACGACCGGTCGCTGGAGTCGTGGCGCGTCGAGCACGAGAAGTACTTCCGTCGCGTCCTGTCGCGCGAGTTCGCGCGGGACATGCCGCTGGTGTGCGAGCGGTTCGAGCTGCGCTACCCGCGCTGAGCGCGGCGAGGATGAGCGGTGGCCGGCCGTGCCACGGTCGGCCGGCCACCGCTCGCGAGGTAGGTGAAGAGGACTACCCCGGGACGGAGGGCGCGACGACCGGGTGGTCCGGTCGTCCCGCGGCGGCGAGCAGGAGGGTGCGCACGTCCTCGGCGACGACGGAGCGCGCGCCGCGCAGGACGGCGAGCTCGGGGACGGCGCTCGCGACGACCGCTCCCGTCCGCTGGTCGGTGCCGCGCAGGACGGCGGCGGTCGCCTCGGCGAGCGGCGCGCCGCACGCGACGCCCGTGGGCCCGCCGAGCACGACGGCGTCGGGCTCGAGGATGGCGACGACGGGCTGGAGGACGATCGCGACGCGGAGCGCGAGGTCCTGCACGAGGTCGTGCACCGCGGTGCTGTCGCGGTGCGCGGCGAGGGCGGCGACGGCGTCGCCGTAGGAGGAGCCCTCCTCGGTGATGCCGGGGACCCCCGCGCGGGCGCAGAGCTCGACGAGGCGGAGACCGCCGACGAGGTCCTGCACGTTGACCGAGTCGTCGATGCCGGCGGCGGGCACGGGGAGGTAGCCGATCTCACCGGCGCCACCCGCGGTGCCGTGGTGCACGCGGCCCTCGAGCCACGCGCCCATGCCGATGCCCTCGCCCAGCCACAGCAGCGCGAAGCTCTCCTCGTCGCGGCCGGCGTCGCGCTCGGCGATCGCGGCGAGGTTGACGTCGTTCTCGACGTGGACGTCGATGCCGAGCGCGTCCTCGAGGTGTGCGCGCAGCCCGCGACGCGGCCAGCCGGGGAGCTCTCCGACGAGGGCGATGTCGCCGGTGCGCGGCGCGACGGCGGCCTGCACGCCGACGACCGCGGTCGCGACACGGGAGACGGGGATGCCGGCGTCGGCGCAGGCCTCGTCGCGCGCGGCGAGGACGTCGGCGGCCGCCGAGCGCTCAGGACCGGCGGCGACGGTCGTCTCGCCGAGCGTGCGGCCGAGCGCGTCGACGACGCTGGCGCGCACCCCGCCGGGCACGACGTCGAGCGCGAGTCCCACGACGACGTCCGTCCGGGCGGCGTACTGCGTGGCCTGGGGGCCGCGCGCCCCCTGCACGGAGCCCGTGGGCTCGATGAGCCCCGACTGCTCGAGCCGTGCGACGATCTGCGAGGCGGTCGGTCGCGAGACGCCGGTGCGGTCACCGATCTGGGACCGGGTCAGCGGCCCGACGTCGAGGAGGAGCTCCAGGGCCGCGCGGTCGTTGATGGTGCGCAGGAGCCCCGGGGTACCGGGGACCCTCGACGTGGCGGGCGCGGTCATGGTCGGTCCTTCGACGGGCTTTAGGAAAGTTTACTAATAGTGGACCGCCTGAGCGCGGAACGCAACTCGACGCCCGTCCGAGACGTGAGACCACCGTCCCGAAGGGTGGCGGCGCGGCGTAGGCTCGCCGACATGACGCGCACCATTGATCTGGCAGTCGTGGCCGGCGACGGCATCGGGACCGAGGTCGTCGAGCAGGGGCTCGCCGTGCTCGAGGCCGCCGTGGCCGGCTCGGACGTGAAGGTCTCCACGACGCCGTTCGACCTGGGTGCGCGCCGCTGGCACGCCACGGGGGAGACGCTCACCGACGCGGACCTCGACGCGATCCGCGGGCACGACGCGATCCTCCTGGGCGCGATCGGCGACCCGAGCGTCCCGTCCGGCGTCCTCGAGCGCGGCCTGCTGCTCAAGCTGCGCTTCGCGCTCGACCACTACGTCAACCTCCGCCCGGGCAAGCTGTACCCGGGCGTCACGTCGCCGCTCGCCGACCCTGGCGAGATCGACTTCGTCGTCGTGCGCGAGGGCACCGAGGGCCCGTACGTCGGCAACGGCGGCTCGCTGCGCACCGGCACGCCGCACGAGATCGCGACCGAGGTCTCCCTCAACACGGCGTTCGGCGTCGAGCGGGTCGTGCGCGACGCGTTCGCCCGCGCCCAGGCGCGTCCGCGCAAGCACCTCACGCTCGTGCACAAGCACAACGTCCTCGTGCACGCGGGTCACCTGTGGCGCCGCACGGTGGAGGCCGTCAACGCGGAGTTCCCCGACGTCACGACCGACTACCTGCACGTCGACGCCGCGACGATCTTCCTCACGACGAAGCCCTCGCGCTTCGACGTGATCGTCACCGACAACCTGTTCGGCGACATCCTCACCGACCAGGCCGCCGCGATCACGGGCGGGATCGGCCTCGCCGCGTCCGCGAACATCAACCCCGACCGCACCGCGCCGTCGATGTTCGAGCCCGTGCACGGCTCGGCACCGGACATCGCCGGGCAGGGCAAGGCCGACCCGACCGCCACGGTGCTGTCGGTCGCGCTGCTCCTCGACCACCTGGGCCTCGGCGACGAGGCGCAGCGCGTCGAGGCGGCCGTCGCCGCCGACCTCGCCGAGCGGGGGAGCCGAGTACGCTCGACGGCCGAGGTGGGCCGCGAGCTCGCCGCTCGCGTCGCCGGCTGACACGCCGTCACGGGCCCCTCGCAGGCCCGGGCACCGGTTCGCCGCAGTCCCCGCACCTCGGTCGTCATCGCCCCAGGACCGGATCCCTCCCGTTCTGACCCGGTGGCGCCCCGCGTCGTCGTGCCCTCGCGCGGATCCCCGCACGAGCCGCACCGGCGTGGAAAACTAGGCGGAGACCACCCGGGTCGCCAGGTGAAAGGCCTCATGATGAGCACCCTCGCAGCGCAGCACCAGCCGTCCTCCTCGGCGGAGGACCTCGTCGCCCTGTTCGACGTCCGCCCCACGGACTCCCCGACGCCGCCCGCCGAGCGCGAGGCCGCCATCGCGGCCCCGAAGTTCGGCACCGTCTTCACGGACCACATGGCGCGGATCAGCTGGAACTCGACCGACGGGTGGGTCGACCGCCGCGTCGAGAGGTACGGCCCGCTCCTCCTGGACCCGGCGACCGCCGTCCTGCACTACGCGCAGGAGATCTTCGAGGGCATGAAGGCGTACCGCCACGCCGACGGGTCGGTGTGGACGTTCCGGCCCGAGGCCAACGCCGCGCGCTTCGCCCGCTCGGCGCACCGCCTCGCGCTGCCCGCGCTGTCGGTGGACGACTTCGTCGGCTCGATCACCGCGCTCGTGCGCACGGACGTGGACTGGGTCCCGTCGGGCGAGGAGGCGAGCCTCTACCTGCGCCCGTTCATGTACGCCTCGGAGGCGTTCCTCGGCGTGCGCCCGTCGCTCGAGGCGGAGTACCTCGTCATCGCGTCGCCCGTCGGCCCGTACTTCTCGGGCGGCGTGAAGCCCGTGTCCATCTGGGTGGACCGCGAGTACAGCCGCGCCGGCGCGGGCGGCACCGGCGACGCGAAGTGCGGCGGCAACTACGCCTCGAGCCTGCTCCCGCAGGTGGTCGCGCAGCAGCACGGGTGCGAGCAGGTGTGCTTCCTCGACTCCGCGACGCGCACGTTCCTCGAGGAGCTCGGCGGCATGAACGTGTTCGTCGTCAAGGCGGACGGCTCGGTCGAGACGCCGGAGCTCAGCGGCTCGATCCTCGAGGGCGTGACGCGCTCGTCGATCATCCGCCTCCTCACCGACCGCGGGCACGAGGTCGTCGAGCGCCGCATCCCGCTGACCGACGTCCTCGCCGGGATCCGGGACGGCTCCGTGACGGAGGTCTTCGCGTGCGGCACGGCCGCCGTGATCACGCCGATCGGCCGGCTCGCCGGCTCGGACTTCGACCACACGATCGGCACCGGCGAGGCGGGCTCGCTGACCATGACGATCCGCACCGAGCTCACGGACATCCAGACCGGTCGCGCCGCCGACCGCCACGGCTGGCTGCGCCGGCTCGCCTGAGCGCCGGCTGCGTCGGCTCGCCCGAGCCCGCCCGCACGACACGGGGCGCCCCTCCCGCGGGAGGGGCGCCCCGTCGTCGTCCGGCGTGCGGCGCGGCTGGTGCGCCCGGGTGCTCCAGGTCAGACGACGGGCGCGGGCCGCGCGACGATCGTCCGCCCCGCGACGCCTGCGAGCAGCGACCACACCGCGACGCCGATGAGCAGGTTGATGAGCCCGGACAGCGCCGCCGCGGTGACGTCGCTCGACCACGCGAACGGCAGGACGGCGATCGCCACCACGACGAGCGCCATGATCCAGCCGAAGAACGCGCGCGGACGGGGCGTGCTGAGGATGAGCAGGTGCAGCACCCCGGCGGCGAGCAGCGCGAGGATCGCGCCGTCGATCGCCCACGCCGCCTGGCGCGACCCCGTGGCGAAGAGGTCGGGCGGCGGGACGAGGGTGATCGCGAAGATGCGCTCGAAGATGATCACGCCGAGCAGCCCGATGAGGGCGGCGACGAGCGCGGTCGCGGCGGCTCCCGCCCAGAACCGGCCGGCCTCGACCGTGAGGCGCGGGTCCGCCGGGCTCACGGGGGTGCGGGGCTCGGGGAACTGGGCCTGCGGGTCCGTCGGGCGGATCGCCGGGGGCGGGGACTGCGGGGGGACCGGCGGCTGGCCGTAGCGCCGCGTCGGAGGGTTCTGCGGGTCGTAACCGCCCGGGGTCGGGTCGCTCATCGTCACTCCTCGCTCGGTCGCCGTCGCGCCGACGGGCGGCGGGCGGCTCAGTGGATGGACGCTCTGGTCCATCCTGGCGGAACCTGTGGCACCATGTGCCCTGTGACACACCTCGTCTCCCAGCTCATTATCGAGTAGCGCGCCCGGTAGCACCCACCGGACGCGCAGACCTCCCGCACCCTCGGGGGGTTTTTTTGTTGCTGGGCACCACCTCCGCCCGGCGGCACGGACGCCGGGCCCACCGCCTCACGAGGGCCCCGCCCGGCGTCGGGAGACGCACCGCAGGGGCGGGCGCAGCGACGCCCGCGACACGACGAACGGCAGGAAGAGGCACCATGACCTCGGCGACGACCCCCGGGACCGGTCCCCACGAGCCCCGGGTCTTCCACGTCTACGACACGACCCTGCGCGACGGCGCGCAGCAGGAGGGCATGAACCTCTCCGTCGCCGACAAGCTCGCCATCGCCCCGCTGCTCGACGAGCTCGGCGTCGGTTTCATCGAGGGCGGCTGGCCGGGCGCCGTGCCCAAGGACACCGAGTTCTTCCGCCGCGCGGCCAAGGAGCTCGACCTGCGCCGGGCGGTGCTCGCGGCGTTCGGCGCGACGCGCAAGGCCGGGCTGCGGGCCTGGGACGACCCGCAGGTGCGGGCGCTCGTCGACTCCGAGGCGCCGGTGGTCACGCTCGTCGCGAAGAGCGACGTCCGGCACGTCGAGCGCGCGCTGCGCACGACGCCCGACGAGGGCCTCGCCATGATCACCGACACGGTGTCCTTCCTCGTGAGCGAGGGACGCCGCGTCGTCGTCGACGCGGAGCACTTCTTCGACGGCTACCGGTACGACGCCGCGTTCACGCGCGCGGCCGTGCAGGCCGCGTTCGAGGCCGGCGCCGAGGTCGTCGCGCTGTGCGACACCAACGGCGGCATGCTCCCCACGTGGGTCGCCGAGACCGTGGCGGAGCTGCGCGACGCCGTCGGGCTCCCGCACGGACGCGACGCGCTGCCGGGGGACGCGCTGCTCGGGATGCACGCGCACAACGACTCGGGCTGCGCCGTCGCGAACACGCTCGCCGCCGTCGAGGCGGGCGCCGTGCACGTCCAGGGCACGGTGAACGGGTACGGGGAGCGCACGGGCAACGTCGACCTGCTCACGGTCGTGGCGAACCTCGAGCTCAAGCACGGGGTGCGCACGCTCACGGGCGAGGGCCTGGAGGAGGCGACGCGCATCTCGCACGCGATCAGCGAGATCACGAACATCTCCCCGTACGCGCGCCAGCCGTACGTCGGGGCGAGCGCGTTCGCGCACAAGGCCGGCCTGCACGCGAGCGCCATCAAGGTGGACCCCGACCTGTACCAGCACATCGACCCGACGGCGGTCGGCAACGACATCCGCATGCTCGTCTCGGACATGGCGGGACGGGCGTCGATCGAGCTCAAGGGTCGCGAGCTCGGGTTCGACCTGTCGGGCCAGGGCGACCTCCTCACCCGCGTGACGAACCGGGTCAAGGACGACGAGGCGCGCGGCTACACGTACGAGGCCGCCGACGCGTCGTTCGAGCTGCTGCTGCGCGAGGAGATCGCGGGGGAGCGCCCGCCGTACTTCCGGGTCGAGAGCTGGCGCACGATCGTCGAGCGCGCCGGGTCGCGCGGCACCGAGGCGACGGCGGAGGCGACCGTCGAGCTGCACGCCGGGGGCGAGCGCATCGTCTCCACGGGCGAGGGCAACGGCCCCGTCAACGCGCTGGACCACGCGCTGCGGCTCGCGCTCGGGCGCGTCTACCCGGAGATCGAGGTGTTCGAGCTCATCGACTTCAAGGTGCGCATCCTCGACACCGAGCAGGGCACGGACGCCGTCACGCGCGTGCTCATCGAGACGACCGACGGCTCGACGTCGTGGTCGACGGTCGGCGTCGGGCCCAACCTCATCGAGGCGGCCTGGGAGGCGCTCACCGACTCGGCGATCTACGGGCTGGTCCACGCGGGCGTCGAGCCGCGCTGAGCCGGAGGTGCGCGCGTCGGGCTTAGGGTGGACGCGTGCGTGGTGAGTACAAGGTCCCCGGTGGCAAGCTCGTGGCGGTCGACGTCGAGGTGGAGGCCGGGCGGCTCGCCCGGGTCGCGGTCAGCGGCGACTTCTTCCTCGAGCCGGACGACGCGCTCGAGGACATCGACGGCGCCCTGACGGGCATGCCGGAGACGGCGACGGTGGCGCAGCTCGCGAGCGCCGTGCAGGCCGCGCTCGGCCCTGACGTGACGATGGTCGGGTTCTCGCCCGAGGCGGTCGCGATCGCGGTGCGCCGGGCGCTCGGCCGGGCGACGGGGTGGGGCGACCACACGTTCGAGATCGTGCACGAGGGCCCCGAGGAGCCGGCGATGCACCTCGCGCTCGACCAGGTGCTCACGGAGGAGCTCGACGAGGGCCGTCGCGGCCCGACGCTGCGGATCTGGGAGTGGGCGTCGCCCGCGGTGATCATCGGCTCGTTCCAGTCGCTGCGCAACGAGGTCGACCCGGAGGGTGCGGAGCGGCACGGGGTGACGGTCGTGCGGCGCATCTCGGGCGGGGGCGCGATGTTCGTCGAGCCCGGGAACACCATCACCTACTCGCTGTACGTGCCGGGGTCGCTCGTCGAAGGGCTCAGCTTCGAGCGCTCGTACGCGTTCCTCGACGACTGGGTGCTGGGCGCCCTCGCCGACCTGGGCGTGGAGGCGACGTACAAGCCGCTCAACGACATCGCGTCGCCGGCCGGCAAGATCGCGGGCGCGGCGCAGAAGCGGCTGCGCGGGGGAGCGGTGCTCCACCACGTGACCATGGCGTACGACATCGACGCCGACAAGATGACCGAGGTGCTGCGCATCGGGCGCGAGAAGCTCTCGGACAAGGGCACCACGAGCGCCAACAAGCGCGTCGACCCGGTGCGCTCGCAGACAGGCATGGCGCGCGAGGACGTCATCGAGGCGTTCAAGGACCACTTCCGCTCGCGGTACCGCACGGTCGAGGGTGCGGTCACCCCCGAGGAGCGCGAGCGCGCGCAGGAGCTCGCGCGGACGAAGTTCTCCACGCCGGAGTGGACCGCGCGCGTCCCGTGACGCGCGGGGTGCTGCGCGGGGACGTGCGCGGCCGGCGCGGGATTGTGACGCCCGCCCGCGGGCAGGGCCCCGCGGCCTGAGCGGTCGCCAGAGCCGGGCGACGCCCGGCGATTGTTAAGAACGTGCAACATCTGCCGCCGTGGCTTCCGTTCGCGCACGCGTGGCAGTAATCTCCACACATACGTCCACTGATGGAAGTAAGTTTCACACCGCGGGAGCCGACCGGCCGCGCGGGACCGTCAGGACACACGACCCGGCCGTTCCCCCGACGGCCGACCAGAAAGGAAGTGTCACGGCATGCAGCGACGCAGCACGGTGGCCGTCACGGGCACCCTCGTCCTCGCGCTCGGCCTGGCCGCGTGCAGCTCCGGCGGCGGGTCCGGCTCCGAGGGGACCGGTGGCGACGACGCGACCGACTTCTCGGGCGAGACCCTCACCGTCTGGATCATGGAGGGCACCAACCCCGACGCGGACGCGTTCTTCGACGAGGTGACGACCGCGTTCAAGGACGAGACCGGCGCCGACCTCCAGATCGAGTTCCAGCCGTGGGCCAGCGCCCACGACAAGTTCACGACCGCCATCGCCGGCGGCACGACGCCGGACGTCGCCGAGGTGGGCACCACCTGGACGGGCGAGTTCGCGGACGTCGGCGCGCTCGCCGACCTCTCCGACCGCATCGCGGACGCCGGCCTCGAGGACGACCTCGTCCCCGGGCTCGTCGAGTCCGCGACCCTCGACGGCGGCGTCTACGGCATGCCGTGGTACGCGGGCGTGCGCTCGGTCGTCTACCGCGCCGACCTCTTCGAGGCCGCGGGCATCGAGACCCCGACGTCGTGGGACGAGCTCGTCGCCGCGGCGGACGCGCTCAAGGCGGCGAACCCGGAGATCATCCCGTTCCCCGTCGCGGGCGACAGCCAGTACGGCGCCATGCCGTTCGTCTGGGGCGCGGGCGGTGACCTCGCGGTGAAGGACGGCGACACCTGGACGTCGGAGATCAGCTCGCCGGAGTCGGTCGAGGGCCTCGAGTTCTACACCGGCCTCGCGACCGAGCACGGCTTCTCGACCGCCGCCGCGACGACGTGGAAGGAGACGGACCTCCTCGCCGCGTTCGAGCAGGGCCAGGTCGGCATGATGATCTCCGGCAGCTGGACGCCGGGCAAGATCCTCGCCGACGTCCCGGACATGGAGGGCAAGATCGGCGCCTTCCCGATCCCCGGCCAGACCGAGGGGCTGTCCGACTCGTTCCTCGGCGGCTCGCACCTCGGCGTCTTCGAGGCGAGCGAGAAGCAGGACCTCGCGTGGAAGTTCGTCGAGATGATGACGACCGGCGAGTTCGCGCAGGCGTGGGGCGAGCAGTCCGGCTACTTCCCGGGCCAGACGTCGCTCCTCGAGAAGGTCATCGAGGAGGACGACCCGATCGTCGCGCCGTTCGCCCAGCAGATGGTCGAGGCCGGCCGCTCGGTCCCGGTCACGCCGCTCTACGGTCAGATCCAGGGCAAGAAGACGCTGGAGACGATGCTCCAGTCCGTCCTGTCGGGCAGCGCGACCGTCCAGGAGGCCGCCGACACCGCGGCCGCCGACATGGACGAGACGTTCGGCTCCTGACCTGACGCGTCCGGCCGCGGGCAGCACGCCCGCGGCCGGACGCCGCCTCCGCCGGCACCCCGACCGCCGGCGCCCGCACCACGCCCCGCACCCCGCGACAGGACCTCTCCCATGGCAGACCTTCGAGCCGCGCCCGGCGCCTCGCCGGCCCCGGCCGCCCAGGCCGACCGGCCGCCGTCGAGCACCGTGCCGACCGCCGCACGACGGCGCCGCACGGGCCTCGGCCACCGTTCCCCGCTGCGCCCCTGGCTGCTGCTGGCCCCGGGACTCGTCGTCCTCGGCGTCCTGCTCCTGTGGCCGCTCGTGCGCGTCGTGCTGCTCTCGCTGCAGGACTACGGCCTGCGGCAGATCGCGAGCGGCGAGTCGAACTGGATCGGGCTCCAGAACTACGCCGACCTGCTCGGCGACAGCTACCTGTGGACCACGGTCCTGCCCAACACCGTGCTGTTCGCGCTCGCGTGCGTCGTGCTCACGGTCGCGCTCGGGACGGCGGTCGCGCTGTTCCTCAACACGCTCGGCGGGTTCTGGCGGGGCGTCGGCGCGACGGCGATCATGGTCGCCTGGGCGGTCCCGGCGATCACGGGTACGTACGTGTGGGTGTGGATCTTCGACCCGCTGAACGGCCTCGTCGCCTCGGTGCTCGAGGGCGTGGGCGCGATCGAGCCCGGCACGGTCAACTGGTTCACGGAGCGCCTGTCGTTCTACGCCATCGCGACGCTCAACGTGGTGCACCACGGGTTCCCGTTCGTCGCGATCACCGTGCTCGCGGGGCTCATGACGATCCCGCACGAGCTGCACGAGGCCGCCAAGGTCGACGGCGCGACGGCGTGGCGCCGGTTCTGGGCCATCACCGCGCCCATCCTGCGCCCCGTGTTCGCGGTCGTGACGATCCTGTCGACCATCTGGGACTTCAAGGTCTTCACGCAGATCTACCTCATGCCCGGCGGCAACGGCGGGAACAAGGACGTCTTCAACCTCGGCGTGTGGTCGTACATCCAGTCGTTCGCGCAGGGCAAGTACGGCATGGGCGCGGCGATCGCGGTCCTGCTCACGCTCATCCTGCTCGGCATCACGCTCGTGTACATGCGCACCCTGTTCAAGGAGGAGGAGCTGTGAGCGCCGCCGTCGTCGACACCCGCGCCACCCCCGGGCCCGGCGCCCGCACCGAGCAGGTGCTGCGCGCCCGCCGCCGCCGACCTGGCGTCGCGGCGGCCAAGACCCTGGGGATCGTCGCCCTCCTCGTCTTCTCGCTCTTCCCCGCCTACTGGATGTTCTCCTCGGCGATCGACCCGGAGGCCGCGACGCGCGGCGCCCGGCTCCTTCCCGCCGGCGTCACGTGGGACAACTTCGTCACCGTGATCGACGACGGCGGGTTCGGCCACTACCTGCGCAACTCGGTGCTCGTCGCGCTCGGCACGGTGCTCGCGTCGTCGGTCGTGGCGCTGCTCGCCGCCGTCGCGGTGAGCCGGTTCCGCTTCCGGTTCCGCAAGTCGATGCTCGTGCTCATCCTCATGGTGCAGATGGTGCCGCTCGAGGCGCTCGTCATCCCGCTGTTCATCCAGATGCGCAACCTCAACATGCTCAACTCGCTCCTGGGCCTGGCGGTCGTGTACCTCGCGTTCGCGCTGCCCTTCGCGATCTGGACGCTGCGCGGCTTCGTCGCCGCGGTGCCGGTCGAGCTCGAGGAGGCGGCGTTCCTCGACGGCGCGTCGTGGGGGCGCATGTTCTGGAAGGTCCTGGTGCCGCTCGTCGCGCCCGGGGTCGTCGCGACGAGCGTCTTCTCCTTCATCACCGCGTGGAACGAGTTCATCTTCGCGCTGACGTTCCTCCAGCAGTCGAGCAAGTACACCGTGCCGATCGGGCTGCAGAAGTTCTTCGGCGAGAACACGACCGACTGGGGCGCCGTCATGGCCGCGTCGACGATCATCACGCTGCCCGTGCTCGTGTTCTTCGTCCTCGTGCAGCGCAACCTGTCCTCGGGCCTCACCGCCGGGTCGGTGAAGGGATGAGCGGCGCGACGCCTCCGGCCGCGGCCCCGACCGGGGCGCAGCGCGCGGCCGACGTGGTGCGCGCCGTGAACGGCGTGCTCCTGCCCGGGTTCACCGGCACGGACGACCTGCCGGCGTGGCTCGTCGACGCGGCGCGCGACGGCCTGGCCGGGGTCGTGCTGTTCGGGCACAACACGCCCGACGTCGCGACCACCGCGCGGCTCACCGCGCGCCTGCGCGGCGCGTCGCCCGACCTGCTCGTCGCGGTCGACGAGGAGGGCGGGGACGTGTCCCGGCTCGAGGCCGCGACCGGCTCGAGCCTGCCCGGCAACGCGGCCCTCGGGCTGGTCGACGACGTCGCGGTCACCGAGGAGGTCGGCGCCGCGCTCGGTCGTCTGCTCACCGCGACCGGTGTCGACCTCGACCTCGCGCCCGACCTCGACGTGAACTCCGACCCCGACAACCCCGTGATCGGCGTGCGCTCGTTCGGCGCGGACCCCGCGCTCGTCGCCCGCCACGGCGCGGCGTTCGTCCGCGGACTGCACGCGGGCGGCGCGGGTGCGTGCGGCAAGCACTTCCCAGGGCACGGCGCGACAAACGTCGACTCGCACCTCGCCCTCCCGGTCGTGGACGCGAGCCTCGACGAGCTCCGCGCGCGCGACCTGCCCCCGTTCGTCGCGACCATGGCCCCGGACGCCGGACCCGGCGACGTGCTGCTCGACGCCGTGATGACGGCGCACGTCGTCGTCGCCGCGCTCGGCGCGCTGCCCGCGACGCTCGAGCCCGCCGTCGGCGCGCTCGTGCGCGAGCTCGGGTTCGACGGCCCGATCGTCACCGACGCGCTCGACATGGGCGCGGTCGCGACGTTCGCGGCGGACGGCGCGGGCTCCTCGTCCCGTGCCGACGACGCCGCGCCGCACGGCATCGGCGAGGTCGCGGTCCGCGCGGTGGAGGCCGGCGCCGACCTGCTGTGCCTGGGCACGACCGTCGGTCGCGACGACGAGGTCCTGTTCCGCCAGGCGCAGCGCGCGCTCGTGGACGCCGTCGCGTCCGGCCGGGTCACGGTCGAGCGCCTGCACGCGTCCGCCGCGCGCACGGCGCGCACCCTCGCCGCGGTGCGCGCGCGCCAGGCCGCGAGCGGCGTCGTCCCCTCGCCGGAGTCCGCGCGCGCCGCGCTCGACGCCCTCGACCAGGTGGGCGCCCGCGTCGCGGCGCGCGCCGTCCGGTTCGCCGGGCCCGCGCCGCAGGATCCGCCCGTCCCCACGGCACCCGACGTCGTCGACCTGCGCCTGCGGTTCGACCACGCCGCGGGCCGCACCGCGCAGCACGTCCAGCGCGCGCTCGACGACGCGTTCGGCCCCGACGTGCGGCACCTGCGCCCGGCCGACGCCGAGGCGTGGGCGCGCACGCTCGACGCCGTGCGCGCGGCCGACCGCCCGCTCGTCGTCCTCACGCGCGAGCCCGTCCCGGGTTCGGGCGAGCACGAGCGGCTCACCGAGCTGCTCGCCGCGCGGCCCCACGCCGCCGTCGTGCACACCGGGTTCCCCGGTGCCGTCGGCGCGTGGTTCGGCGCGGACCGCACGGTCGTGGTCGCGTGCGGGACGGGGCGCGCCAACGCGCGCGCCGCCGTCGCGCTCCTGCAGGGGGCCGCGGGCCCGCGCACGAGCCCGGACCAGGAGACGCGTGGCGCCGACCTGACCGTCGGCGCGGCGGGGGAGGGAGAGCGATGATCGTCCTCGGACTGTCCTCCGGCACGTCGGTCGACGCGATCGACGCGGCCGCGGCCGACCTCACGCTCGGCGACGACGGCGTGCTGCGCATGCGGCCCCTCGGCCACACGGAGTACGCGTGGCCGCGCGCCCTGCGCGAGCGCATCCTCAAGGCGTTGCCGCCCGCCGCCGTCGACGTGGCCGAGGTGGCCCAGCTCGACACCCTCATCGGGCAGGAGCTCGGCCGCGCCGGTCGGCGCGCGATCGACGACGTCGCCGGCGGTGACGTCGACCTCGTCGCGTCCCACGGCCAGACGATCTACCACTGGGTCGTCGGGGCGCGGGCCCGCGGCACGCTCCAGCTCGGCAACGCCGCGTGGGTCGCCGAGCACGTCAAGCGCCCGGTCATCAGCGACTTCCGCGTGGCCGACGTCGCGGCGGGCGGCCACGGCGCGCCGCTCGTGAGCGTGCTCGACGCGCTCTGGCTCGGGCGCGAGGACGCGGGCGCCGACGCGACCGCGGACGCCGGGCTCACCGCGGCGCTCAACATCGGGGGGATCGCGAACGTGTCCCTCGTGGGGCGCGTCGACGACCCGGTCACCGGCTGGGACACGGGCCCGGGCAACTGCCTGCTCGACGTCGCGGTCGCGGCGCTCACCGACGGCCGTCTCGCGTACGACAAGGACGGCGAGCTCGCCGCGCAGGGCACGGTCGACCCGGTGGCGCTCGCCGCCCTGCTCGACGACCCGTACTTCGCCGCGCCGGCCCCGAAGTCGACGGGCCGCGAGCTCTTCGACACGACGTACACGGCCCGCCGGCTCGCGTCCGTGCGCCCGGGGCTCACCGGCCCCGACCTCGTCGCGACGCTCACCGAGCTCACCGCGGTCAGTGTCGCCGACGCGCTCGCGGGCCGCGACGTGCGCCGCGTCGTCGCGTCCGGCGGGGGAGCACGCAACCCCGTGCTCCTCGACCGGCTGCGCGCGGCGCTCGCCGAGCGCGTGCCGCACGCGTGCGAGGTCGTGACGTCCGAGGCGCTCGGCCTGCCGGTCGACGCGAAGGAGGCGTACCTCTTCGCGCTCCTCGGCTTCCTGTCGGCCCACGGACTGCCGGGCACCGCCGCCGGCGAGCACCGCCGTCGGGCGACGGGGGCCCGCCGCGCGGTCGTCCTCGGCTCGCTCACCCCGCCCACGCCGCTGCCGTGGCCCGCCGCGAGCGGCCCGGTGCGCCGTCTGGCGCTCGCCAACACCCCGCACGGCCTGCACCCGGGCCCGCGCACCCAGGGTCCGCTGCCGGACCCGACGAAGGGAACCTCCCGATGACCGACCCGACCGTCGCCACGAGCGGCACTCCGAGCGGGGCTGCGAGCACCACCTCGAGCCCCGACGAGTGGCAGGAGCTGGTGCGCCTCGCCTCGCCGACCGAGGAGCGCAACCCGCGCACGACCGACGTCGACCTGCTCCCGACGGCGGACGTCGTCCGGCTCATCACCGAGGAGGACGCCGTCGTCGCGGACGCGGTGCGGGCCCAGCGCGGCCGCATCGCGCAGGCCGTCGACCTCGCCGTGGAGGCGCTGCGCTCCGGCGGCCGCGTGCACTACGTGGGGTCGGGCACGTCGGGCCGCCTCGGCGTGCTCGACGCCGTCGAGCTCCTGCCGACGTACGGCGTGGGCGAGGAGTGGTTCGTCGCGCACCTCGCCGGCGGCGTGGGCGCGATGATGCTGGCCGTCGAGGGGGCGGAGGACGACGTGGCGCTCGGGCGCGCCGACGTCGACGCGGTCGGCCCGCGCGACGTCGTCGTCGGGCTCGCGGCGAGCGGACGCACCCCGTACGTGCGCGGGGCGCTCGACGTCGCGCGCGAGCGCGGGGCGCGCACGGTGCTCGTCTCGGCCAACCCGGACGCGCCCCTCGCGGCCGGGGTGGACGTCGCGATCCTCGTCGACACGGGCCCCGAGGTCGTCACTGGTTCCACGCGCATGAAGGCGGCGACGGCCCAGAAGCTCGTGCTCAACACGTTCTCGACCGCGACGATGATCCGCCTCGGCAAGACGTACTCGAACCTCATGATCGACGTGCGCCCGACGAACCAGAAGCTGCGCGCACGCATCGTCCGGATGCTCGTGCAGGCGACCGGGCTGGGCTCGGCGGAGTGCGAGGACGTGCTGCGCGCGGCCGACGGCGAGGTGCACGTCGCGCTCGTGATGCTCCTCGCGGGCGTCGAGGCCGACGCCGCGCGCGAGGCGCTGGCCGGCGACGGCGTGGCCGGCGTCCGCGGCGCGCTCGCCCGGCTGGGCGCCCTCCCCGCGCGATGACCACCCTGCCGAGGGAGAGGCCGGGTACCGCGAGGTAGAGCCGTGGTCGCGACCAGGCCTCTACCTCGGCCGACCGGGCCTCTACCTCGGCCGGCCGGGCCTCTACCTCGGCGTGCCGGGGCTCTCCCTCGGCGGGGTGGGGCGGGGGCCGAAGACGGCGGTGCCGACGCGGACGATCGTCGCGCCCTCGGCGACCGCGAGCTCCAGGTCGCCGCTCATGCCCATGGACAGCGCGCGGGCGTCCGCGGTCCCCGGTGCGCCCGAGCCCACGACGGCGTCGCGCACCGCGCGCAGGCGTGCGAAGCCCGCGCGCACCACGGCCTCGTCGGGCGAGTTCGCGCCGATCGTCATGAAGCCTGCGAGCCGCAGCCCGTCGAGCGCGGCGACGGCCGTCGCGAGGGCGGGCGCGTCGTCGGGCCGAACGCCCGACTTCGACTCCTCGCCCGAGACGTTGACCTGCACCAGCACGTCGAGCACGCGGCCGTCGCGCGCGCAGCGCGCCGCGAGCGCCTCGGCGAGCGCGAGCGAGTCCACGCTCTCGACGCCGGTCGCGGTGGCGAGGACCTGGTTGACCTTGTTGCGCTGGAGGTGGCCGATCATGTGGACCTCGACCCGCCCCGCGGCGACGAGGTCGGCGAGGTCGGGCGCCTTCGCGACGAGCTCCTGCACGCGGTTCTCGCCGATGAGGTCCGCGCCCGCCTCGACCACGGCGCGGACCGCGTCGGCGGGCTGGGTCTTCGTCGCCACGAGCAGCCGCACGTCCGACGCCGCACGCCCGGCCGCGCGCGCGGCGTCGTCCACCCGGGCCCGCACCCGGTCGAGGTTCTGCGCGATCTGCGCGGGCAGCACGGACGACGGCTCGGGGAGGGGCATGCGGCCAGTCTAGGTCGGCCGCACGGTCCGGGATCCGGGTCGTCTCAGGGTGGTCCCCGATCCGCACCGAGCGCTCGATCGGCGAGAATGGAAGGGAAAGGACGGTGCCGTGAAGACGCTGCTCAACATCATCTGGCTCGTGTTCGCCGGGCTGTGGCTCGCGCTGGGCTACGTCGTGGCGGGGATCATCTGCTGCATCCTGATCGTGACCATCCCGTTCGGGATCGCGTCGTTCCGCATCGCGGGCTACGCGCTGTGGCCGTTCGGCCGCACGGTGGTCGACAAGCCGACCGCGGGCGCCTGGTCGACGATCGGGAACGTCATCTGGGTGCTCGTCGCGGGGATCTGGCTCGCGATCGGGCACGTCGTCACCGCGATCCCGCTGTTCGTGTCGATCATCGGGATCCCGCTCGGGATCGCCAACCTCAAGATGATCCCCGTCTCGCTCCTGCCGCTCGGCAAGGACATCGTCCCGACCGACGCCCGGTACACCTTCTACCAGCGCTGACGGACCGCCTACCGCGCGATCGGGGCGGCCGTGCCCGCCGTGAGGCGCAGCAGGTCCGCGGGCGCCAGGCCCACGTCGAGCCCGCGGCGCCCGCCCGAGACGTAGACGGCGTCGAACGCGAGCGCGCTGTCATCGAGGAACGTGCGGTGGGGCTGCTTCTGGCCCAGCGGCGAGATCCCGCCGACGACGTAGCCCGTCGCGCGCTCGGCGGCGGCAGGCTCGGCCATGCTCGCCTTCTTGCCGCCTGCGGCCTTGGCGAGCGCCTTGAGGTCGAGCTGCCGGTCGACCGGCACGATCCCCACGACGAGCGGGCCGCCGTCGACCACGGCGAGCAGCGTCTTGAACACCTGCTCCGCGGGCACCCCGATGGCCGCGGCCGCCTCGAGCCCGAAGGACAGCTCGCTCGACGGGTCGTGCTCGTACGGGTGGAGGGTGTGCGCGACCCCCTCGCGCTCGAGGAGGGCGACCGCGGGCGTGCCGGCGTGCGCGGAGGACTTCGACTTCTTGGCCACGGCCCGATTGTGCCGCAGCGGACGCGGGGGAGCGCCCGCACGGGTCAGCGGGGGGCGCGGGCCGTCGCGGGGCCGGTGACGCGACGCAGGACGGCCACGGGCACCAGGGCGAGCGCGGTCGCCGCCACGGCGACCCACACCGGCCCGCGGTCGCCGAGCCCGGTGGCGATGGTCGCTGCGGCGGCGGCCGGTCCCACGGCCGCGCCGACGTTGAGCGCCGCCGTCGCGAAGGAGCCGCCCAGCGTCGGTGCGCCCGACGCCGCGCGGAGCACCTGCGCGATCAACGTGCTGCCGACCGCGAAGCCGAGGACGCCCTGCACGAGCACGAGGCAGAGCAGCACCACCGGATCGGCGGCGAAGGCGGCCAGGGCGACCCAGCCACCCAGCAGCAGGACGCCGCCCACGGCGACCACGACCCCGGGGACGCGGTCGGACGTCCGGCCCGCGACGGCGACGCCGAGGAAGGAGCCGACCCCGAAGAGCACGAGCGCGACGGGCACCCACCACCGGCTCAGCCCGGCGACGTCGGTCACCAGCGGAGCGAGGAACGTGAGCGTCGCGAAGGTGCCGGTGTTGACCAGCGCGGCGGACACCATCGTGAGGACGAGCGGGGGCGAGACGAGCTGCGCCAGCTCCGCACGCAGCGGCGGCGCGACGATGGGCGACGGGTCCGCGCGCTCGCTCCCGCGCGCGGCGGGGAGGCCGCGCGCGATCCCGACCGCGGCGGGCAGGCAGAGCGCCGCGACGGCCCAGAAGGTCGACTCCCAGCCCCACGCGGCGCCGAGGAGCGCCCCGGCCGGGACGCCCGCGACCATCGCGACGGTGGTGCCCGACAGCAGCACGGCGACGGCGCGCCCCGTGCGGTCCGCGGGCACGAGCGTCGCCGCCGTGCTGAGCGCGACGGCGAGGAACCCCGCGTTGGCGAAGGCCGCCACCACGCGCACCGCGACGAGCGCCGCGAAGCTCGGGGTGACCGCGCCGACGACGTGGGCGAGGGCGAACAGCGCGACGCAGCCGAGCAGCGTCGCCCGCACCGGCAGGCGGCGGGCCGAGGCCGCCATGACCGGCGCGCCGACGACCATGCCGACGGCGAAGGCCGACGTCAGCAGGCCCGCCGTCCCCACCGGGACGTCGAGGCGGGCGGCGATGTCCGGCACCAGGCCGGCGAGCATGAACTCCGAGGTGCCCATGGCGAAGACCGCCAGGGCGAGCAGGTACAGGGCACGAGGCATCGAGGGCTCCGGGGTGCGAGAGGACGAGCAGGAGGCGTCTCGTCACACCACGGTCAGCGCCCGGAGGGCAGCATCCGGCACGGCACCCGCACGCAGCGGGGGGCGGAAGGCAGCGCTGAGAGGCTCAGCGGTCCTGGGGGCTGACGGTGTGACCGTAAGCCCCCGGAGTGGATGCCTCAGGGCTCGACATGGGCCACACCCTACCCAAGGCGCCGCGCGGGCGCCCGGAGCCCCCGACCGTCCCGGGCCCGGCACTCCGGTCAGACGTTCACGTCGAGCAACGAGCCGATCGCGTACGTCACGCCCATCGCGACCGCGCCGCCGACGACGGTCCGGACCGTCGCGCGACGCGTCGGCGCGTTGCCCAGGCGTGCCGACCCCCAGCCGGTGAGGACGAGCGCGAGCACGACGGCGACGAAGGTGAGCGGGATGCGGATGGTCGCCGGGGCGAGGAGGATCGCCGCGAGCGGCAGCAGCCCGCCGACGGTGAACGACACGATCGAGGCGACCGCGGCCTCCCACGGGCTCGTGAGCTCGTCGGGGTCGATGTGCAGCTCGGCGTCGGCGTGCGCGGCGAGCGGGTCGCGCTCGGTGAGCTGGACGGCGACCTGGCGTGCGAGGTCGGGCGTCAGGCCCTTCGCCTCGTAGATGCCGGCGAGCTCGTCGAGCTCCGCGTCCGGCATCTCCGCGAGCTCGCGGCGCTCGGTCGCCAGCAGAGCCTTCTCGGTGTCGCGCTGCGTGCTCACCGAGACGTACTCGCCCGCCGCCATGGACAGCGCGCCCGCGAGCAGCGCCGCGCCGCCCGCCGTCGCGATGACGGGGATCGACGTGCTCGTCGCCGCGACGCCCACGACGACGCCCGCCGTCGAGACGATGCCGTCGTTCGCGCCGAGCACACCCGCCCGGAGCCGGTTGAGCCGCGAGCCCGTGCTCTCCGGGTGGTGGGGCTCGCCGGGGTGCCGACCGGTGCGCGGTGCGTCGCTCATGGGTTCACCGTAAGACGCGACCGGCGCGGCGCGACCCGGGGCGCGAGACCGTCGACCCCGACCGCCGCGCGTCCTCTACCCTGCTCCGCGTGACGCAGGGGAACTCCACGGACGAACGGCCGACGACGCGCGCGGAGCGCTACGAGCACGGGCGGGCGGTGTTCGGCGCGGTCAACGAGGCGGCGCCCGCCGCCATCGCCGAGGCGCTCGCCGACGTCTCGCCCGAGCTCGAGCACCAGATCTCGGCGTGGGCGTACGGCGAGATGTACGCGCGCCCGCACCTGGAACCGCGGGACCGCCAGCTCGTCACGCTCGGGATGCTCGCCGCGCTCGGCGGGTGCGAGGCGCAGCTCGACATCCACGTGGGGACCGCGCTCGACGTCGGGCTGACGCCCCGGGAGATCGTCGAGGCGCTCCTGCAGTCGGCGGTGTACTGCGGCTTCCCACGCGCGCTCAACGCGACCGCTGTCGCGAAGGAGGTCTTCGGGCGGCGCGGGCTCCTGCCGGTCGAGTGATGGTGGCGTGGCCGAGACCCACCGGCCTGGCCCGGCCTAAAAGCGGCCCGACGGCAAGCAGCGTCACCGCGTGCGCGCCTGCCTCGTCGCTCGTCGCTCGTCGTGATGCCCCAGTCGTGGTTGTCCGCCGGCGTCGACCGTGTGCGTGGACAGGCGGGTAGTACTCGTGACGACGAGGCGTGGACATTGCTGCGCCGGGGTAGGCCTCTCCGGTCGGGACCCTGCGCCCGGGTGGAGGGTGCTGAACCGAGACAGGAGTAGTGCGGGGGCAAGACTTGCGTTTGTCGATCGGCGAGTCCACTCCTGCGCTAGTGGGTCCCCACTGTGGCTATTGCGTACAGACGGGCGGGGAATAGTAGTGCGTGCCTGCCCACTTCCCTCGCGCTATATAACCATGCGCGGTTACTACGTTGCCCATAGGGCCGCCGTAACCACTTCACGACAGGAACGCGTCCGCGCATTTGTCCCTGCGTCTCCTTGCGACTCTACCGACTTGAGAGGGCGGTCGTGCTCCAGCGCGTAGCAAGGGACGGGAAGTGTGGAAGTACGAGGGACCAGCGACCCTAGTTCCCAGCCAAACGGCGGGACCGTCTTCCGCTCCCGAGCAAGACTCGGGTCGCAACCGGGTGGCCGCATATAGGCTAAGTCATGCGTTGTATCCTATTGTCGGTCCGGCGAAGTTGCTGATACTATCCCAGGAGTCACAGCTGGGGCGGGAGGACAATGAAGACTGTCGCGTTTTTCAATAACAAGGGTGGAGTTGGGAAGACTACACTCGCGTGCAACGCCGCTGCGTTCATGGCACGCTTGGGGCAACGTGTAGTCTTGATCGACTGCGACCCCCAGGCAAACAGCACGCAACTACTTCTCCAAGACGAAACGTGGGGGGCGCTCTACGAGGATCGCCGCCGGGCCGAAAACGAGACAGTCATCAAGGCGCTGCGGCATATTCGATCAGGTGATTCTGGGATCGAGTCGAACGTAACCCTAATAGACTCACCGAGATTCGGAGTGAGGGTTCTCGCCGGTCACCCGTCGCTCTCGACACTTGAAGATCAACTCAGTCAATCGTGGGGCGAGTTTGGGAGCGGAGTGCTCGGAGGCGCGCGCCGGTCTCTTTGGGCTCGGAAACTGACTGACACCATCGACGCCGACGTGATTATATTCGACCTCGGGCCGAGCCTCGGTGCACTGAACCGCAGCGTCCTGATCGGAGCCGACTATTTTGTCACCCCTGTGGCGGCTGACCTATTCTCACTATACGCGCTTGAGAATATCGCCGAATGGATGAGGGACTGGGTTTCTGAGTATAAGGAGAGTTGGCAGAAACTCAATAAGAAAGACCCTGATGGGGTGCGCGATTGGGTGATTCCGGAAGGAGTCCCCATAACTAGTGGCTATGCCGGCTACACGGTTCAGCAGTACGTAACACGGAATACGCGAGGGCAGGGGCGTGGTGTCGCCGCCTACGAGCGCTATAGGCGGCAGATCCCGGAGCGCGCCAGCGGCTTGCAAGAATTTGGTGTCGGCAGCGACGGCTCCCTTGAGCTGGGCGTCGTGCCGAATATGTTCTCAATGATCCCTCTCGCCCAGTTCGCGCATGCGCCGATCAGCCACCTCACCACGAGCGACGGGGTGCGCGGGGCGCAAGTTTCTCAACAAGCGCGCTATACGCTACAGCTCGACAGGATATTCTCTCGTCTTGCAAAGAACGTGGGTGTCACTGAGCCGGGCATCTCGGGTGTGCTCAATGTTTGATTGGCCCGAGGACGTGCTTGAACATGCGCGCCGTAGAGAGCTGGTCCTCGTAATAGGTGCGGGTGTTTCGCAGAACGCCCAACCAATTGCGTCCAGGCGTCCGCCCGGATGGCGCGATCTGCTGAAAGAACTCGCCTCGAGGATTGGCGATCCTGAACTAGACGTAGAATTGGAGGAGTTGTTCTCTCAGGAGCGTTATCTCGACGCTGCAGAACTTCTCCGTCAGCACGCACGTGCTAAGAGTCAGGAGCAGGCGGTTCATACTCAACTCCGGCGCTCCGTAGACGGACACCCTCCCAACGTCTTTACGGGAGGTGAATGGCACGAGCAGATTGTTCGACTCGAGCCAAGAGTGATTATCACGACGAACTTCGACAAGATTCTGGAACGTGCGACAAATGATGGCTATGCCTCCCATAGCTTCGACTCGCCAACAGTCGCCAGCGACGTTCGCCGCGGTGAGCCTGTGCTGCTGAAGATGCACGGAACAGTGGATCACATTGAACGCGTGGTTCTCAGCAGGCGGGACTACACTCGTTTGCGCGTCGACGGTCGGCCTATGTTAGAAGTGATCCAGGCCCTATTCTTGACCCGAGTCGCGCTTTTTATCGGGTACAGTCTGCGTGACCCCGATATGCAACTTCTTCTTGAGAACAACTTCGGCGGCACGGACGGCCCCCCCGCGCATTACGTCCTGCTTGGTGACAATCTTCCCGATTTCGAACGAGAGGTCTTGAGGTTCTCGTATGGAGTCACGCCAGTCTTGTATCCTGCAGGCGATCATGATCAAGCGCTTGGGATGTTGAGAGTGCTTGCTGACGAGGTCGAGGCCGCCCGGCCCGAAATAGCGTAATTGTATTGAGCGGCGATTGGCCTTTGGGGTAGCAATAGTCTTGGCCCCTGACTCTAATTGGGGCAAATCGTTGACCAGTTAGGTGGGGTGCTTCTGATCTGTTTCTACAGCGGCCCGACGGCGAGCACGGTCACCACGGGCTCGCCCGCCTCGTCGCTCGCCGCGAGGTCGACGCTCGCCGTGACGGCCCAGTCGTGGTCGCCCGCCGGGTCGTCGAGCACCTGCCGCACGAGCCACGTGCCCGCGGGGACCACGCCGCCGGGGGCGTGCTCCGCCGTCGGGCCCTCGTGGCCGGCAGGGAGCTCGGCGCCCGCCTCGACGACGCGGAACAGCGCCGCGGAGCGAGCTCCGGGCCCGATGCCGATCGCGTCGTCGCCCTGGTCCTCGAAGAGCGGGTCGAGCGCGTCGCCCCACGCGTCCGCGTCCCAGCCCGCGCCGCCGTCGAGCGCGCCGAGCGCGCGGTAGTCCTCGCGTGCGGCGAGCTCCACGCGCTTGAACAGCGCATTGCGCACGAGGCGGCGGAACGCGCGCGGGTTGCCCGTGACGGGACGGGTCGGCGCCTCGGCCCCCGCCCCGGAGAGCGGGCCGTCGCCCACCTCGGTGTCCGCGTCGTCGTCGACCGGGTGCGCCAGGCGCTCCCACTCGTCGAGGAGCGACGAGTCGACGCCGCGCACCAGCTCGCCGAGCCACTCGACGATCTCCTGCACCTCCTCGGTGCGGTGCTCCTCGGGGACGACCTGGCGCAGCGCACGGTAGGCGTCCGCGAGGTAGCGCAGCACCACGCCCTCCGTGCGCTCGAGCCCGTAGACGGACACGAACTCCGCGAACGTCATGGCGCGCTCGACCATGTCACGGACCACGGACTTGGGGGAGAGCTCGGCGTCCGCGACCCACGGGTTGGACCGCTTGTACATCGCGAACGCGGGCGCGAGCAGCTCCTCGAGCGGCTTGGGCCACGTGATCTCCTCGAGCAGCGCCATGCGCTCCTCGTACTCGTACCCCTCGGCCTTCATCGCGGCGACGGCCTCGCCCTTGGCGGCGTTCTGCTGGGCGTAGAGGACCTGGC
This sequence comes from Cellulosimicrobium sp. AB352, assembly GCF_049538415.1. Lineage (NCBI taxonomy): Bacteria > Bacillati > Actinomycetota > Actinomycetes > Micrococcales > Promicromonosporaceae > Cellulosimicrobium > Cellulosimicrobium sp. AB352. The sequence continues at coordinate 68,911 of NZ_JBMVFX010000009.1, forward strand.
GCGGGTCGTCGAGCGTCGCCTCGATGACGGAGACGACGTCGAGCGCGTGGGTCGCGCCCTCGACGTCGAGCAGGTCCAGGGCCGCGAGCGCGAACGGCGACAGCGGCTGGTTGAGCGCGAACTCGCGCGACAGGTCGCCGACGAGGCGCACGCTCGGGCGGTAGCCCGCGGGGCGCGACGGGTCCGGGACGCGCACGCGCTCGACGATCCCCGCCACGCGCAGCGAGCGGTAGATGCGGAACGTCTGGCGCACGTGCTCGCGGCGCTGCGACTCGGTGTCGTGGTTCGCGAGGAGCAGGTGGCGCATGGCCTCGACCGGGTCGCGACGCGGGTCGCTCGCGTCGGCCTGGCCGCCGCGACCGTGCTGCGCGGTGCGCGCGAGGACGTTGAGCACCATGGCGTGCGTGACGGTGAAGTGGCTCGTCAACGGCTCAGGCTCGGCGTCGCGCAGGCGCTCGAACGTCGCGTCGGTCCAGTTGACCGAACCCTGCGGCGCCTTCTTGCGGACGATCTTCTTGAGCTTCTTCGGGTCGTCGCCCGCCTTGGCGAGCATCTTGCGGTTCTCGATGACGTGCTCGGGCGCCATGACGAGCACCTCGCCCACGGTGTCGTACCCGGCGCGGCCCGCGCGCCCCGCGATCTGGTGGAACTCGCGCGCCGTGAGGTGGCGCATGCGCTCGCCGTCGAACTTCACGAGGCTCGTGAGCAGCACGGTGCGGATCGGCACGTTGATGCCGACGCCGAGCGTGTCCGTACCGCACACGACCTTGAGCAGGCCCGCCTGCGTGAGGCGCTCGACGACGCGCCGGTACTTGGGCAGCATGCCCGCGTGGTGCACGCCGACGCCGTGGCGCAGGAACTTGCTGAGCGTCTTGCCGAACCCGGTGCCGAAGCGGAAGTCGCCGAGCTCGGCGGCGATCGCCTCCTTCTCGGACTTCGTCGCGACGTTCATCGACAGCAGGGACTGCGCGCGCTCGACCGCGTCCTTCTGCGTGAAGTGCACGACGTACACGGGCGCGCGGCGCGTGCTGACGAGCTCCTCGATGACCTCGGTCAGCGGCTCGACGACGTAGCTGAAGTGCAGGGGGACCGGCCGCTGCGCGGTGGTCACCTCGGCGACGGGCCGGCCGGTGCGCTCCTCGAGCTCCTCGACGAACCGGGTCGTGTCGCCGAGCGTGGCGGACATGAGCAGGAACTGGGTGTTCGGCAGCTCGAGCAGCGGCACCTGCCACGCCCAGCCGCGCTGCGGGTCGGCGTAGAAGTGGAACTCGTCCATGACGACCTGGGAGATCGCGTCCTCGTCGTCCGCACCGGCGTTCTCGCCGCCGCGGCGCAGCGCGATGTTCGCGAGGATCTCGGCCGTGCAGCAGATGATCGGCGCGTCGGGGTTCACGGCGGAGTCGCCCGTCGTCATGCCCACGTTCTTGGAGCCGAACGCCGCGACGAGCGCGAAGAACTTCTCGCTGACGAGCGCCTTGAGCGGCGCGGTGTAGTAGGTGCGGCCGCCGCGGCCCGAGCGGTGCGCGGCGAGCGCCGCGAACTGGGCGCCCATCGCGACGAGCGACTTCCCCGACCCGGTGGGCGTCGAGAGGATGACGTGCGAGCCGGTGACCAGCTCGATGAGCGCCTCGCTCTGGTGCGGGTAGAGCTCGAGGCCCTGCTCCGTCGCCCACGTGGTGAACCCCTCGTAGAGCGCGTCCGGGTCGGGGGCCTTGCCCGTCGGGGCGGGCACGTGCGCGAGGAGAGCCGGGGTGCGGCCGGTCGTGGTGGTCACTGGACGAGTCTGTCAGGTGTCGCGCAGGCGGGTCGCCGGGCCGCAGCCCGGGGCGATAGGCGAGGAGCGAGACGGGGGTTGATAGCGCTGTCAACGTGTGCGAGGGTAGCCCCGGACGTGCACGGGACGCGCGTCCGGCCTCCGCGTCACCGACGACCACCGAGCCCACGCCGCCGTGGGACGGAGGGAGCACCCCGTGCGGTCACCCGCAGATCACCCGCTCGTCACCTGCCCCTGACAGGGTGGCGCGGGCCCGCCCCGGCCCTCCGCGCCATCCCACCCCCTGACCGACCCTGCCGCCCCGGCGCCCCCGCCGGCGGCCCCTGCCCGAGGACACCATGGCCCCCAGCCTGCCGACCCCCCGATCCCTGCACCCCAGACCCGTGACCCCCGCGACCCCGGACCGCCCGCGCCGACCCGCCCCGCGGCTGGTCGCGGGCGCGCTCGCCGTGGCGCTCGCCGTCGTCGGCCTCGCGCCCGCGACCGCCGCGAGCGCCGCCCCCGAGCCGCCGTCGGCCGACTACGCGTCCCTGGTCGACGTCTTCGTCGGCACCGAGGGTGACTACGGCAACGACATGCCGGCCGCGCAGGCGCCGAACGGCCTCGCGAAGGTCAACCCACGCACGACCCCGGGCCGCAACAACACCGGGTACGACTACGCGCAGTCGAAGATCTCGGGCTTCACGCACACCAACCTCGACGGGGTCGGGGGCTCCGGCGGCGGTGGTGACCTCCTCGTGGTGCCGACGTCCGGGTCGTACACGGCGCGCCCCGGCACGGGCACGTACGCGCACCCGTTCTCGCACGACGACGAGGACGCCGGACCGGGCTTCTACTCCGTCGGGCTCGGCAACGTCGCGGGCACGGACGGCGCGATCACCGGCGCGCCGGGCACGATCGAGGCCGAGGTCGCGGCGGCCACGCGCTCGGGCGTGCACCGCTACGCGTTCCCCGCGGGCTCGACGCCGAGCCTCGTCGTGGACCTCGAGACGAACAACACGAGCCGCCGGTCGTCCTCGGTGCAGGTCGAGACGCGCGCGGACGGCACCGTGGAGCTGTCCGGACAGGTCACGGGCTACTTCTACAACGCGGCCTACACGCTGTACTACACCGCGCGCACGCTCCAGCCCGCGACGGTGCAGACGTGGGGCGACGACGACCGGCTCGTCGACGCCACGGCCCAGGACGGCGTCGACACCGGCGCGATCCTCACGTTCGACCCGGCGGACGCCGGGGAGATCGGGCTCCAGGTCACCCTGTCGCCGGTGAGCGTCGAGCAGGCGCGGATCGACCAGCAGGTCGAGCTCGGCGACCTGTCGTTCGACGCGATCCGTGACCGCACGCGCGCGGAGTGGAACGCGACGCTGGGGCGGGTCGCGATCGACGCCTCGACGGCGACGGACCCGACGGGCGAGCTCCAGCAGCTCTTCTACACGCACCTCTACCGCATGTTCGCGATGCCGATGAACGCGACGAGCACCTCGGGCACGTACCGGGGCGTCGACGGCGCGGTGCACGCCGCGCAGGGCTTCACGTACTACGACTCGTGGGCCACGTGGGACGACTTCCGCAAGTTCTCCGTCATCGCCTACATCGACCCGGCGCTGTACCGGGACATGGTGCAGTCGCTGGTCTACCTGTTCGCGGACGCCGAGGCGACGGGGACCGGCGGCGGGCTCGGCGGGTTCGTGCACTCCGTCCCGACGGTGCGCTGGGAGCGGTCGTCGGTCGTGGTCGCGGACGCGATCGCCAAGGGCTTCGACGGGTTCGACCGCCTCGACGAGGCGTACCCGGCGCTCCAGCGCCTCGTGGGACAGTACAGCGCGGACGAGCTCCGGCGCGGCTACGTGGCGGGCAACCCCGGCGCGTCGGTGCAGCGGGGCTACGACCAGTACGGCCTCTCCGTGATCGCGGACGAGCTCGGGCGGACCGACGAGGCCGAGACGCTGCGCGAGCAGGCGTCGTGGCCGATCGAGAAGCTCACCAAGCCGGGCGCGTGGACCGCGGCCGACGGCACGCCGGTCGGCCTCCTCACCCCGCGTGCCGCCGACGGCTCGTGGCAGAGCGCGGACCACGAGCGCTTCGAGGCCGCGAGCCTCTACCAGGGCACGCTCTGGCAGTACCACTGGTACGACGCGTACGACATGGACGCGCTCGTCGAGGCGATGGGCGGCCCCGAGGCGGCCCGCCTCGCGATGCGTCACATGTTCGGGGAGCACGCACCGGACGACGGCAAGGCCATGCTCCACTCGAACGCCAACGAGATCGACCTGCAGGCGCCGTACCTGTTCAACTACACGGGTGAGCCGAGCCTCACGCAGAAGTGGGCGCGCGCGATCTACACGAAGGAGACCTGGAACCGGTACATCGCGACGGGCTCCTCGAGCGCCGTCCCGAGCGGCGGCGGCGAGTTCACGCCGCCCGTGAGGACGAAGGTCTACCGGCTCGACCCGCGCGGGATGCTCCCCACGATGGACAACGACGCGGGCACGATGTCGACGATGTTCGTCGCCGCGGCCGTCGGGCTGTTCCCGGTGACCGCGGGCTCGTCCCAGTTCCAGGTCGGGTCACCGTTCTTCGATTCGACGACCATCACCTACGACGACGGCAGCGCCTTCACGGTCACGGCCGACGGCGTCTCGGAGGACGCGTTCTACGTCCAGTCCGCGACGCTCGACGGCGCGACGTTCGGCAACACGTGGGTCGACTACGCGACCGTGGTCGGGGGCGCGGACCTCGCGTTCCGCATGGGCGAGCAGCCGAGCGACTGGGGCACGGACACCGCGCCCGCGTTCTCGATGAGCACCGCGACCGACGAGCCGGCCGAGGGACCGCGCGTCAGCGCCGAACCGACCACCGTGCAGACCGGCGACGGCGGCGCGCTCGACGCGACCGTGACGCTCACGCTCGACGGCGCCCGCCTCGCCGCGCCCGCCGGTACGGACCTCGTCACGAGCGGGGCGGCGAGCGTCGTCGGGCTGCCCGACGGCGTCACGGCGGCGGTGACGGTCGCGTCGCCGACCGCGCTGACCGTCTCCCTGACGGGGACGGCGTCCGCCGACGCGCGCTTCTTCGTGCACCTGCGCGACGCCGCGCTCGCCGACGGCGTCGCCGCGGCGACGCTCCAGGGACAGGGCGTCTCGGTGCGCTCGCCCCTGCGGCTGTCCGTGGCGTCCGCCGAGCGCGACGCGCTCGCCGCGCTCGTCGACGACGCCGTGCTCGTGCGGCACGGGAACTACTCCTCGGTGACGTTCGACCGGTTCTCCACCGCGCTGACGAAGGCGCAGGAGGCCCTCGGTGACGAGGCCGCGACGAGCATCGCGCTGCGGTTCGCGGCCGACCGGCTCGGTGCGGCGGCCGACGCGCTCGACCTCACGGGCGGCGGGTACCGCACGCTCGAGGCCGAGCAGTCCGAGGCGTGGTCGGGCGGGGAGCTGAAGAACGAGGCGAACAGCTCGTCCGGCAACCTCGGCGGCGTGCGCTCCGGGTCGTGGGTGCAGTACCGCGACATGACCTTCGAGACCGCCGCCGGGGACACCCCGCCGCGCTTCCTCACGGTCCGGTACGACACGAGCTTCGCCCCGACGGACACGCCGAGCACCGTGCGCGTGCACGCGGGCGACGTGAGCGGCCCTGTGGTCGCGACCGTCGACCTGAAGGGCACGAGCGGCTGGGGCAAGTACACCGAGGTCACGGCGGAGCTCGGCGACGTGCAGGCGCTCGTCGACGCGCAGGTCGTCACGTTCGAGCTGCTCGCGCCGTCCGGGCGGAGCTGGGTCGGCAACTTCGACTGGTTCCGGTTCAGCGCCGAGGACCCGGCTGCCCCAGGTCAGCCGGGCGAGTCCCCGACGGTGACGATCGAGGCCGAGGACTGGACCGCGAGCTCCGGTCGCGGGCTCAAGAAGGAGTCCTCGACGTGGACGAGCGGTCCGGTGACGAACGTCGGCGGCACCGCGGACGGCGACTGGATCGCCTACGGCGAGGTCGACCTGGGTGAGCTCCCGCTCGGCGAGCTGTCGGTCCACTACGTGCACAACTCCAACCGGTCCGGGAACAACTCCGCGCTGTCGGTGTACCTCGACGCGTTCGACCCGGCGAACCCGGGCGAGCCGTTCGTCACCGTGCCGCTGCCGACGACCGGGTCGAGCTGGACCGCGGACGGGACCGCGACCGTCGTCCTGCCCGAGACGGTGCAGGGGACGCACGAGGTGTTCGTGCGCCTGTCGACCGAGCCGTACGCCGACCACCCGTACGTCGCGAACCTCGACAGCCTGACGTTCGCGCCGGGCGGCCCGACGTCGGTCGTCGTCGAGTCCGAGGCCTGGACGTCGAACTCCGGCCGCGGGCTGAAGAACGAGAGCTCGACGTGGACGAGCGGTCCGGTGACGAACGTCGGCGGCACCGCGGACGGCGACTGGCTCGCCTACGGCGAGATCGACCTCGGCTCCGCCGCGCTCGACCAGCTCTCGGTCCACTACGTGCACAACTCCAACCGGTCCGGGCGGAACTCCGCGCTGTCGGTGTACCTCGACGCGTTCGACCCGGCGAACCCGGGCGAGCCGTTCGTCACCGTCCCGCTGGCCAACACCGGGTCGAGCTGGACGACGGACGGGACCGCCGTCGTCGACCTGCCGAGCACGGTGCGCGGCAAGCACCAGGTGTGGGTGCGCCTGTCCACCGAGGCGTACGCCGACCACCCGTACGTCGCCAACCTCGACAGCATGCGCTTCTTCACCGACGCGTACGACGTCGAGGTCCCGCCGACCGACACCGCGGCGCTCGCGGCGGTGGTCGACGCGGCCGGGACGCCCGAGGCGGAGATCGCGCGGTACGGCCGGATCGACGCGCGCGTCTTCACACGCGAGCTCGCGGCGGCACGGTCCGTGCTCGCCGACGCCGGCGCCACCCAGGCGCAGGCCGACGAGCGGGCGCGGCGCCTCGGCCTGGCGACCGACCAGCTCGTGCCCGCCGAGCGCCGTCGGCTCGAGAACCTCGTGGCGAGCGCCGAGGCCCTGACCGACGAGGGGTACAGCCCCGAGTCCTGGCAGGCCTTCCGCACGGCTCTCGCCGCGGCGACCGGGACGCTCGACGACGCGGCGGCGTCCGACGAGGCGCTGCACGACGCGCGGCTCGCGCTCCAGGGCGCCGTCGACGCCCTGGAGGAGCCGGCCGACGTCGTGCTCGTCGAGGTCGAGGTCAGCCCGCGCTGCCTCGCCGGCAAGCCCTACGTCGCGGTCCGCGCGGTGAACGTCTCCGACGCGGCCGTCGACGTCGAGCTGGCGTCGTCACTGGGCACGAGGTCGTTCGTCGGCGTCGCGCCGGGGGCGAGCGCGTACCAGTCGTTCGCCGCGCGGTCCGCGACGGGCGACCTGGACGTCACCGTCACGGCGACGGGGGCGGACGGCACCCAGACGGTCGAGCAGGTCGTCACCGTCCCGTCCTGCTCCTGACCGCAGGACGCACCACCGACCCGGGAGGCGCCGACGGGGCGCCTTCCGGGTCGGCACCCTGGCGCCTCCGCGGCGGACCGGGCACGCTGGAGCCCCGACCGACGACGGAGGCGCCACCGTGACCGAGGAGTACCAGGGCCGGCCCGCGTTCCACGCGCAGACCCCCGCGGAGTGGCGGGCGTGGCTCGCCGCGCACCACGACGACCCCGAGCCCGGGGTCTGGCTCCTCACGTGGCGGCGCGAGAGCGGCCGGCCGACGTTCGGGTACGAGCCGTGGATCGAGGAGGCGCTGTCCTACGGCTGGATCGACGGGCAGGCCGCGACCGTCGACCAGGACCGGCATGCGCTGTGGTTCACGCGCCGCCGCCCCGGCTCCCGGTGGACGCGCCTCAGCAAGGAGCGGGTCGCGCGCGTCGAGGCGGACGGGCGCCTCACGGACGCGGGGCGCGCCGTCGTGGAAGCGGCCCGGGCGGACGGGTCCTGGACCCGGCACGACGACGCGGAGGCGCTCGTCGTCCCCAACGACCTCGCCGCGGCGCTCGGCGAGCGGCCCGACGCGCGGGCCCGCTTCGACGCCTTCACGCCCGGCGTGCGGCGCTCGATCCTCGGCTGGATCGTCGAGGCGAAGCGGCCCGACACCCGGGCGCGCCGGATCGCGGAGACCGCCGAGCTCGCCGAGCAGGGCGTCGCCGCCCACCAGCCGCGTCGCTGACGGCGCACGGCGCGCCGCACCCCGCCGTCAGGACAGGTCCCAGAGCAGCCGGTAGTACGCGATGCGCTCCGGGTCGGGGTCGATGCCGTAGCCCGCGTAGACGTGGCCGTCGTACCCGGGGCCGTAGTTCCACTCCGTGCTCCACGCCGCGACGGCGAGGTCCGCCCAGCGGTCCGCGACCCCGAGCGACCCGAGGTCGACGTGCGCGGCGAACGTGCCGTCGTCGTGCAGGAGCGTGTTCGGCACGCACGCGTCCCCGTGGCACACGACGAGGCGGTCGACCGGGGGAGCGTCGTCGAGCCGGGCGCGCGCCTCGGCGACGGCCAGACCGCGGTGCTCGGGGAACCACTCGTCGGGCCCGTGCCCCCGTGCGAGCCGGTCGTCGGCGTTCGCGACACGCTGCGCGACGGACCAGGTGAAGGGGCACGACGCGACCGGGAGCGCCTCGTGCAGCGCGCGCAGCCCGCGGCCGATCGCGACCGCCGCGACCGCCGGGTCGCCTGTCCAGCGCGCCTCGACCGCCGACCGCCCCGCGACGGCCTGCGTCACGAGCCACGAGCCGTCGTCGTCCGCGCCCTGGTCGAGGACGCGCGGCACGGGGGTCCGGTCGCCGACCCACGCGAGCCGCTCGGCCTCTCCCGCCAGGTCGATCTCCGGGACGCCCGCCGGGACCCACTTCGCGTACCGGACCGGTCGCGCGGCCTCGCCGCCGCGCGGGTCGAGACGGAACGTCAGCCCGCCGACGGTGTTGCGCCAGACCGGGGTGACGGCGTCGTCCCCCGCGAGCGCGCGGACGACGGCGGGGACGGCCACGGGGCCCGTGGGGATCTCGGCGATGGTCTCGGCGCGGCTCACGCGGGCGATCCTCGCACGCGGGCCGGTCGCCGGTCACAGCCGTCGCCGGCGCGACGCCGGTCTCGTCTGCGCGTCGGCGCGTCAGCGGGGAGAGCGGGCGGCCACGCCGTCCGGCGGGAGCAGCGCGTCGCACGCGGCGACGAGCCGCTCGCGCAGCGCCGCCCCGCGGGCGGCGAACGCGCGCTGGTGCCGCACGTACTCGGCCTTGCCCTCGGGCGTCTCGATCGCCACCGGCTCCAGCCCGTACGACGACACGTCGTAGGGCGACGCCTGCATGTCGACGACGCGGACGTCGCGCGCGAGCTCGAAGGCGTCGAGCACGACGTCCCCGGGGACGGCCGGCGTGAGCTTGAGCGCCCACTTGTAGAGGTCCATCGTCGCGTGCAGGCACCCCGGCTGCTCCAGGGCCGGCTGCGTCTCGCGCGTCGGCCGCAGGCGGTTGAGCGGACCGGCCTCGGGCGTGAAGAAGCGGAACGCGTCGAAGTGGGAGCACTGCACGGGGTGGTCCTCGACGACCCGGTCCGTCCCCTCGTGCCCGAGCCGCAGGGGGAGCGGGTGCCGGTGGTCGCGCCCGGCCGCCTTGTCGCGGTAGACCATGGCCCACTCGTGGAGCCCGAAGCAGCCGAACCGGCCCGGGCGCGACGCGGTGGCGTCGAGCAGGGCGCGCAGGTACCGCACGGTGTCGCTGCGGTCGGCGAGGAACGCGTCGGTGTCGAGCGCCAGGCCGTCGGGCGTGCGCCGGTACCAGCGCCATCCGGCGCGGTCGGCGTACGGGTGGGGCGCCGCGTCGGTGCCCGGCGCCGCGCCGCGCGCGGCGGTCGGGGGAGCCAGCACGACGCCCGGCCCCGGGTGCCAGCGCCGGAGCTGGGCCGGGCGCGTGGGGTAGTAGGTGAAGAGGAAGTCCTCGATCGCGTGCTTCTGCCCGAGCGGCTTGCGGTGCCGCCACCCGGCCGTGAGCGCGTCCGCGCGCTCGGCGTGGGCGCGGTCGAGCTCCGCCCACTCCGCGGCGGGCAGCACGACAGGGCCGACGACGGGCGTCGTCCGGTGGGTCGCGGTGGCGGTCGCAGGCACGCATCCAGGGTACGAGAGCCCACGGGGAAGCCCTAGGAGGACGCGTGCCACGGAAACGAACCGTCACCATCTCGACCCTCGTCGTCGCCGCGCTCGCGTGCGCAAGCATCGCCACGGCGCGCGACGACTTCCCAGCCCTGCTCGACGAACTCCGCGAGACGGCGGGCAGCTCCGCGCAACTGCCGGACGCCACCGCATCACCCGACCCCTCCGTCGACGTCGAGGAGGTTCGGGCGCTACTCGATGAGCTCGAGGTCAAGGGCCGCGCGCCCAAGGCCGGCTACGACCGAGACCTCTTCGGGCCTGCCTGGGCCGACACCGACCGCAACGGATGCGACACCCGCAACGACGTGCTGCGCCGCGACCTCACTGCCGTCACCTTCAAGCAGGGCACGAACGGCTGCGTCGTCCTGAGCGGGACGCTCCAGGACCCCTACACCGGGCAGTCGATCAACTTCGAGCGCGGGCAGGACACGTCCTCGGCCGTCCAGATCGACCACGTTGTCGCCCTCGCCGACGCATGGCAGAAGGGCGCCCAGAAGTGGAGTGCTGAGACCCGCGAGCAGTTCGCCAACGACCCGTTGAACCTGCGTGCGGTCGACGGACCGACGAACCAGCAGAAGGGAGCGGGCGACGCCGCCACGTGGCTCCCCCCGGCCAAGGGCTACCGATGTGAGTACGTCGCTGCGCAGGTCGCGGTGAAGAGCGCGTACGGCCTGTGGGTCACCGCGGCCGAGGCCGACGCCATCGAGCGTGTACTGGAGGGCTGCTGAATCTCGCTCAGCTTGTGCCCTCGTCATCCGGTTCTTCGGGCGGTGGTTCTTGCTCTGAGCGTTCGTGTCGGATGAAGTCTGCGTGCGTGAGCTGTTGGCGCAGCGCCCGGAGTGCCTCCGCCATCTCGGGCGTCAACGGCACCTTGTAGTGGCTGCCGAAGAGGTGACCCACCTCGTGGATCTGCGAGCTCAACCCACGGCTCGCTGCCGCGATCAGACGCTCCCGGTCGCTGTCAGAGAGGTTCCAACTGGGGCCATAGGTCCGGAGAAGATCGTTCTCGACGGCGGACGCTGCCGCGGATACGGTGAGACGGCCCCGGAAGTCGGTGATCCGTTCCAGGGCCCGCTCGGCCTCGACCGCCGCCGCGAGCTCGTCCTCCTCCTCCAGGTTCTGGGACGTGACGGAGATGGCGAGGGCGTCGTCAGCCTTCCTCAAGAGCTCGCGCGTGGAGAGCTGGTAGTACCTCTGTCCCGTCTCGCGCTGGAACTCCGACACCAGGAGCGGGTGCGGCACGTCGCGCCCGCCCGGGACCTTCTGCCACCAATCCGTCTTGGCGTCGTCGGTGATGAGGACGACGTCGGTCCCGTTCTTCCTGGCGTGGGCGAGCACCTCGCACCACAGCAGGTAGTCACCCGCCGCCGCGGACACGCCGCGGCCAGTGATCTTGTGCGCGTCGTCGAACCCCGGGGGTAGGCGCAAGGGGACGCGGACCGTCTCGAAGTCGCGGGCACGCTTCGCGACCTTCTTCGCCCGAGGGGCTCGGCCGACCTGGTCGTCGTCGAGCAGTGTTTCGAGCTCGGCGAGGACAGGGTCGTCGCTCTGGTCGATGCGGTGCGGGTCGTCCTTCTCGAGCTCATCGAGTCCGTCGACGATCGCCTTGACCAGCGGGTTGATGAGCTCCTTCACGCGGGTGGTCGTCTCGTCGTAGCGGCCTTCGCCGCCGCCGAAGGTCTTCACGGACTTCTGGAGCGCGTCCGCCGCCGCGCGGACCGTCTCGTAGGCGGTGCCGATCCCGGCCGCGACCTCGCGACGGTTGCGGTGGAACTCGATGCCCACCTGGTGGGGGAGGAAGAGCCGGGGGCCGATCGCCTTCAGTACCTTGAGTCGCGTGGCGCGCAGGTCAGGGGAGACGCGGTAGAGGCCGAGCAGCACGTTGGTGTCGAGCACGACCGTCGCCTCACGCAGGGCGGTGTTGACCTCGTCGTCGTCGGGCCGCTCGTAGTGGTGGCTGAACTGGGTTCGCACGCGCACACGCTACGCCCTCGGCGCTCGCTGTCGGTGGGGGCCGATACGCTCCCGCACGACGACGCCCCTACCGGCTACCCCCTGAGCTGGTCGGGGCTCGTCGCGTCTGGGCTCAGCGGCGCTCGACGGCGTCTGCCCAGAGCCACGCCCAGCCCTCGCTTCCCTCGCGCGAGACGTATTCCCCGGCTATTCGGTCCTCGTCGGGCTCATGCGTCGGTGCCACGCCCGTGCCCTCAGGCATCAGGTCGGATGTACGGCGTCACCTTGACAAGGCCCGTTGGAAGATCAGAGACCGCTCGCGCAAGGTCTGGTGTCACGAGTTTCACCTCGAGGAGGACCTGCGGCTGCAGCTGCTCTGTTACCGCTTCGCCGAAGGCGCTGAGCAGTTCGTCGGGGACGTGCGCGTACAGGCCTCGGGCCGTCCCCAGCTCGGTTCGGGTCCATTGGCACCGGACGATCCGGAACTGGGTGATTGGTATGCCCTCCGCGCGCAGCACGCGTTGGGCGGTGGGGGCGTCGAACACGCACAAGTCGCCGACGAGGTCGCTCCCTGGCGTGGTGTGCGCTGCGGCGAGCAGGTCTGCGGCCGTGAGCGCGTCGAGCGCCTTTCTCAGGATGGCGTAGCGCGATGGCTCGATCGGTCTGCCGGCAGAGGCTCTCTGCTGGAGGGGCTTGGGTTCCTCGCGCGTGACGGTCACGCGGGAGACGGCGATGCCGGAGCCGTCCCAGATCCCGTGCACCTTCAGCAGCTCGTCAGGTCGAAGGGTGGGCTCGGGTGGATCGGGCCACGTGGTCCTTACCGTCCATGGCGAGTCGTAAGGGGCAGTCTGCGCATGTTCCGGGTCGAGGGCGAGGCCTGTCTCGCCCTCGACCACAATGGGGAGTCCGGCGGCCACCACTCGTGACCCCGGCTGCAGCCCTTCGATCACGGTGATGGCGCTCAGTAGTTCGTCCCCACCATGACCATCCAGTAGTAGTACCCGGTCGGGCAGCCCGGCACGTAGAACCGCTGGCACTTCCATGACTTGAAGTCCGGTGCCACCTTCTTCAGGTACGCCATACGAGACTGACAGTTCGCAGACGACGTGATGTGGAAACCGTCGTAGGGCGTCCAGGTGATGACCTGCGGCGTGACGATGACCCCGCCGTCATCAGTGTCGACAGCGCCCCGCTCATCGATGCCCTGGAGCTCGCTGGCGACGTGAAGCTGGGCAACCTCGGCCTGGGCGTTCTCAGCAGCTGCGCACGCCGCTGCTGCGGCTGCCGGGCGAGCGCCGACAAGTAGGGCAACCAGGATCGTTGCCAGCACGGCAAGGGGGATCAACCCCTTGCGTGTACGCAAAGCGATCGATTCGTTCATTTCCACGCTTCTCTCTCGTCGGGAGCGTGCGCGAACTCCTGCAGCCCCCTGCTGGTGCCTGGGACGGTACGCCCGAACGTGTTCCTTGTCTCGGGATACCTCGGCCCGCCCGGCTCTGCAGCAGTCGCTACGGGCAACTCGAGGCTCCACTCAACTACCTGACCTGCACAAACAGATCCGATAGCCGGTTAACAGGTAGCGCACGTGGACCTGGCGGCCCGCCCATGCGACGGCCTCGCCGTCGACGCGGGCCTCGCCGCTCTGGCGCTGCGTGACCCACGCGCGCACCGGGATGCCCTCGGCCGGTCGCACGATCCGCTCGCCGCGCCGCGCGAGCTCGGGCGCTTCATCGGCGTGGTCGCGCATCGGGACCGTCTCGATGCCGGACGGTCAGCCGCCCGGAGGCGGACGTCGACGAGTACCCACGACACAATCGTATTCGAACACCAGTTCTATTGGGTTCTCGCCAAGGCGTCGTCGACGTAGGCGACGCAACTGCTGAGCCCGCACATCTCGTCGCACCCGGATGTTCTCCAGGGTGTTGTTGTCGACGCGGGCCTGACGAGGAGGAGAGGAGCCCGCGGCCAGCGGCGCGTAGCGGGGGTACGAGGCCGGAAGACGGCCCGAAGGCCATTCAGCCCCGAACGGGTGACAAAGGTCCTCGATCTTGTGTCTGGGCGAGCACCTGGCCGAGGTGACTGCCACGGTGGGGCGCGTCGGCCCGCAGGGGGCCAGACGCTTCAGTCGAAGGAGACCGCCAGGCATGAAGCAGCAGATGAGGCGCTCGACCACAGCACTCGTCACCGTGATGGCGCTCTGCGCCGCATCCATTCCCACGGCTGCCGCGCAGGAATCGAGCACCGCCACACAAGACCCGACCACGGACGTGGCCGTGCTTGATGGCCTCGATCCTCAGGCCGAGGTCCTAGTGATCGACGTCGGTGAGGGGCCCGGAGACCTGAGCACCCTTGTCGTCGACGTCAACGACCTGACCGAACGTGAGCAGCACGAGGTGGCGAGCGACCTTGAGATCATGCTCGACGCTGACGCCACCGCACAGGTGCTGCCCGCCGGTGAGGCTGAGAGCCAGCTCGCGCTCGACACAACAGTCGGGGCGGCGCTGCGCGAGGCGGGCGCACCCCAGGGCGGCGGGGGTGTCGTCACCGCGATGAAGACCGCGGCGACAGTCTCGATCAAGTGCAAGGCTGACCGCGAGTTCGTCGACGCCAACAATCGGCTCAGCATCCAGAACAACTGCCCCGTCAAGAAGGTCCACTGGGGGCTGCGTCTGAGCGACGGCTTGAAGAGCATCATCAACTCAACCGTCACTGAGCGTGGTGCCAAGGGCTGGCGTAACGGGATCTCCCTCGGCATGAACGCCCGCCACGCCAACGTGGGCAAGACCTACTGGTTCCACGGCGGGTTCTCGATGAACAGCGTGCCTGCGACATTCAAGTTCGATGACCAGTTCACGTTCACCATCCGCTCGGGAGGCAAGACCCTGCCTGCCTCGCTCTACGTCTGCAAGACCGTCAGGCTGACCGCATGAGCGCCAGCGACAAGCCCCCTGCCGCGGACCTCGCCACCATCACGACCTGGCTCCCCGAGGAGTCCCATGGGGTCGCCACGACCGACACCGATCGCCATGAGGTCTGGATCTTCTTCCCGATGCTCCGCGGCGGATTGCGCACCGACCAGCTCTACGTCGGTAAGCGAGTGCACCTCACCTACGAGCCGACCCCCGACCAAGACGGCTACAAGTGGATCGGGATCGAGGTAACGCCGCTACCCCGATAGTGTCCGGCGCGGGCCCGCAGACACGGGCCCGCGCCCTCGCACTGCCTGCCGCGTGACAGACACCGTCCACGATGCAGAAAGCCAGCATTCCCAACGATCTCTCGCGTCTCGCTCAGGGGAATACGTGTTCGAACAGCGGCGTAGCCTGGACGGGTGACGACGACCGCGCTCGACCCGCTCGAGGTGGCTCGCGCGACCTTGCGTCGCGCCGAGCTACGCACGGGCGTGCGCGCGTCGACGCCGGGCGTCGTCGACCTCGACGACGGCCCGCGGCCGCTCGGCGCGATTCTCGACGACGGGCGCCTGCCGCGTGGCACAGCGAGCGTCGTGACGGGCTCGACGTCGCTCCTGCTCGCGCTACTCGCGACCTCCCAGGGCACCTCGGACTGGCTCGCCGTCGTCGGCGCGCCCGACGTCGGGATGCTCGCGGCCAACGACGCGGGCGTGGCGCTCGACCGCGTCGCCCTGGTCCCCAAGGTAGGGGAGGACCCTGCGGGCGTCGTCGCGGCCCTCCTGGGTCGTCGCGGCCCTCCTGGACGGTATGACCTACGTCGTAGTAGGCCCCGACGCCCACCTCAGCCCATCCGAGCGACGCCGCTTGCTCGCCCGCGCGCGAGAACGCGGCTCGGGGCTGGTGAGTGTCTCACCGTGGGATCAGGCCGCGGTGCGTCTCGACGTCGTCGAGCGCCGCTGGGCGGGGCCGGACCGTGGGGCCGGCTACCTGCGTCGTTGCGAACTCGACGTCGCTCGCACGGCACGCGGCATGACGGACCGCTGGACACTCACCCTGCCCATGCCGGGAAGCCCGCTCGTCGACGCCGTCGACGGCCAAGCGCGCCCGGCAGCGTCGACGCGCCGCACGCGGCTGCGCCTCGTCGGGTAGGGCCTCGCCGCTCGGCGCTCGCGGCCCCGGGTCAGCGGTTGTTGTACGCCTCGACGACGGCGGCCGAGATGCGGCCGCGGTCAGACACCTCGTGCCCGTTCTCGCGCGCCCACTGACGGATCGCTGCCCGGTCGTCGCCACTGGCGGCGGGCACGGTGCGCCGTCCAGCGCGTCGTCCGGCGTCGATGAAGGGCTGGAGCGCGCGCAGGAGCTCGTCGCGGTGCTCGTCGTTGAGGTCGATCTCGTAGACGGTGTTCTGCCACGCGAACCGGTAGGGCTTCGCACCCTCCGTGCCGTCCAAGTCGTCGGTCACGATCACGCGCTTCTGCTGCACCATGCGCCCCATGATCGGGCATCGGCGCCCATGGACGCACCAGAACGGTGCTGGCCCCGTCCCAGCGCTTCGCAAGTGGCCCTCAGGCAGAGGCTCGGGTGATTTCCTGCGCGCTGGCGTCGTCCGGCGTTGAGCCCTCGGGCGGGGGCTGGCTATGGTCAAGCATGAGCAACCAACCGGAGGACCCGCGTGACCCTGACTACGAGGGTCGACGGTTCGCTAGCGACGAAGAAGCCGCCGCGGCATTGCCTGAACCGAGTCTCGACGACCCAGTCGCCGTGGGCATCTTGTTCCTCAAAGCGCTGCGAGACCCGGTGCAGTACTCGAATGCGCTCCACAATCTTGTCACTCCGGAGTCGCTCGACGTCTGGGGAGATTTTTCAGAGGCCGCGAAAGGCCTCGAGGCTATTCAGAACCCGGGCTTTGGAAGCAGGGCAAACAGGGCTCACGATGCCTCGGACGTTGCGTACGTCAAGATTCTCTCCAACATCGAACAATCGTACGAGGTAACAGAGGAGCAGGTGGTCCTCGCAGCAGCGGTGGTGACGCTTGTCTGGAGGCCTGAGTTCGGGCAATGGATGGTACATGGGCTCGGCGACCACATTCGCCCCGAAGACCTGCCACGTACCTCTCCCAACGATGCGCCAGAGGAGAGTCCGGAACCGTAGATTTTTACTCGGCCACTTCAGGGGATGGAAGTTCTATGCCATCCGGTCGTGAGAGCCAGTACGTTCGGTACTCCCGTTGAACGATGAGGCTCGGTGAGCCGGGACTGCTTCGGCCGGGCGAAGGTTCGGCCGAAATGAGGCGGTAGCGCCCGGGCTCTGAATCGTGCGTTTGGTAGATCGGGGCATGGCTGATCGCAAACGACCAGCTGATGCTCCCCCCACTGTCGAGCTGATCAGAGTAGGAGACTCCAGGTGGCTGCCCCTCCAATGACCGCGTTGCGGCATCCTCTTGGGTCACCCAGTGTTCGATCCAGGTCCAGGCGAGAAACTCAATCGAGTGATCTGCACCTGGGGCCAGCGTGACGACCCGGTCGTAGACCCTCTCTCCACCGTCCATCGGCAGGTAGTCGACTCGCAGTTGGACGACTCTCTGGCTGCCGTTGTAGATCCCAATGCGGCCCTGGACACCGAGCGCCTTGCGTGCGTCGGCGGGGAGCGTGAAAGACGCGTCCAGTGGGCAGCGTTCCCAGGAGTTGGCCTGGTAGGGATTCGGCGAGAGCGTCGGTGGCCAGAAGATCGTCTGCTGAGGGATGACCGAGATAGCTGGAAGTGTCGCGTCGATGCGAGCTCGATGAGCCTCTACGACGAGTGCCCTGCTATGGCCTTCCTCCTGCCGCGCGATCTCGAGCGCGTCGTTCGCGGTTTCTAGACCTGCTGCTGCTGCCTGGGCCGCCTCGCGCGAGGCATTCGCACTCTTCCGCGTCTCCCACGACTGCCAAGCGACGATTGCTGCTGCGACGCAGGCAGCAGTAGCAGCGACGACCTCGGCTCCATCCGGCATGTCCCGAAGGTAGCCCCGAAAGGGCCCGCAGTACGGGTGAATCTGGAGCAGGGCGCGACGCTACGGTCCGACGTGCTCCACCATGCGCGCCATGGTGATCGCAGATCAGGTTCAGCAGGTAGGGGAGCGCGCGCGTGGCCGCGTTCCGGAGGATCACGGCCTGGGTGGCGCTCGCGGCCCGGGAGGGGCCTCAGAGGGCCCGTGGGAGACGTGGGAGCCGTGGGAGCCCTCGTGGGAGGAGCCTGGGGGCACTGATCCTTGGTGGCCCGGTTGGGGGCCTCCTGACGCGGAGCGCGTGCGGGTGAGCGCGCGGGGCCCGCGGCGCTCGTGGACCTGGACGCGCACGGCCGCGGGGGACGAGTTCGAGCAGGTCGTCGAGGAAGGCGCCGTGCTCGCGGTCGAGGTCGACCGCGGCGGCGGCCCTCGCTCGCAGACCGTCCGCGGCGGGTCGCAGGTCCAAGACGGGGGAGACAGCCGGGCGCTCGCGGTGCTCCAGCTCGTCGTCGACGTCGTGGGGGTCGTCGTGACGGTCGGCGGGCTCGTGGCGACGGTCGCTGCGTTGGGGTGACCCGGCCGTCCCGCGGGGTCGGGCGTCGGAGCTTCGCCGGCTGGGGTCTGGGGGACGGTATGTCCTGGCTCTGGCCCTGGCCCGCGCGGTCCCCGGGTGAGCTGCTCGTCGAGCTAGCCCCCAGGCAGACATACCGCCGTGGGATCTCCTCGAGCTGAGCCGGCGGTGGTATGTCCGGGGGCTCGTGGTCGTCGAGCTGGGCGGCGAGCTCGTCGAGCTAGGGGGAGACATACCGTCGTGCTGGTCTGGCTCGAGCTCTCCTCGAGCTCGAGCGCGCGCCCGGGTTGTCGGGCTGCTGCTGGGGGCCCGCGTCGACGCGGGGCTTCGGTGGGGGCGACGTCGTCGTGCTCCGGGTCTCGTCGCGGTCGTCGTGCGCGGGCTGGTGGGGCGCTCGCGGCCGCGGCGGTCGCTCGTCGACGTCGGCGCTCGCGGCTGGTGGGGCGCTCGCGGGCGGCCGTCGGGGTGGGGGCTCGTCGGGCCGGGGCCCGGGCGGTATGTCTGGGGGGGTGGCCGCGGTCGTCGAGCTGCTGGTCGGGCTCGAGCTGCTCGTCGACGGGGAGCTGGTGGGACATACCGTCGGGCGTGAGCTGCGTGAGCTGCGTGAGCTCGGGGGTGTGGGGATCTCGGTGGGCTGGTCGTCGAGGGGGTGCTCGTCGACGTCGGGCGTGGGGTCACGGGCGTGGGCTACCAGGGCCAGTGGTGGGCGAGGGCGATCAGGGCGAGGCGTAGGGCGGTGGTCGCGGCTTCTCGGTGCCACCAGGGGCGTCCTTGGTGGCGGGCGCGTCGTCGGGGGCTGTGGTGCTCGGGCATGGTCGTCCTCTCGGGTCGTGGGGCCCCGGTCGGGGCCCTCGCTTCGAGGGTGCGGGGGCTGTCGAGCCACCCCCGCGGCGCTCGCGGCCGGGAGCCGGCTCCGGGTCGGGGGCGGTATGTCTGGGCGCGGAGGCCGCGGCTGGGTCGGGGGCGAGCTGCGTGAGCTCGCGGGGGACATACCGTCGTCGCGGTCGGAGCTGGAGGAGATCTCGGCGGCCTGGCTATGGGGCGTCGGCGCGGCGGACTTTCACCCGCCGCGCGGTTTTCCCGATGTGGGCGCGACCGGGAAGAATGGCCGTGAACGTGCTGTGAAGACCCGGCGCGTCCGGCCGGCCGACCGCGCGTCGGCCGGCCACCCCGACCCGAACGACCGATCTCGCGGCGAGGCCGCGGAGGAGCACCATGTCGCAGCCGCCCACGGCACCGCAGGACCCGTACCAGTTCGACCCCTACCGGCCGCAGGGCTCCGACCCGGCGCAGGAGGGGCACGGACAGGGGCAGGACGCGTGGGCGTCGCAGGGAGAGCCGCAGCCCCAGCCGTACGGCTCGCCCGACGCCGCGCCCGGGTACGGCGGCACGCCGGAGCAGGCGCCCTACGGAGACCCCGGCCACCCGCCCTACGGTGCCGATCCTCAGGCCGCGTACGGGCAGCAGGGCTACGGCCAGCCTGCCGGGTCCCCGGCGCAGGGGTACGCGCAGCCCTACCCCGACGCCGGGGCGCAGCAGCCGTACGGCCAGCCCTACGGCGACCCTGCCCAGCAGCCCTACGGCGCCGCACAGCAGCCCTACGGGAGCCCGTACGGGAACGGCTACGCCGCGTACACGGCGCCGGCGCCGTCGACCGGGACGATGGCGATCGTCGGCTTCGTGCTGGCGATCCTCGGCTTCCTCGGCAGCTGGATCCCGTTCGTCAACATCTTCGCCGCGGTGATGGGCATCGCCGGCGTGGTGCTCGGCTTCGTCGGGCTGTCGCAGGCGAAGCAGGGCCGGTCGGGCAAGGGCTTCTCGATCGCGGCGATCGTGCTCGGTGTGGTCTCGGTGCTCGTGACCATCCTCGTGTGGGTCCTCTTCGTCGTCGCGGCGAACGAGGCCTCGTCGCAGTACGAGCAGACGCTCTCGGAGATCCAGGAGGACTCCGACCGCGCGCTCGGCGAGTCGACGGACGAGATCCTCGCGAACGACCTCGGTGTCGAGGTCGGCACGTTCGAGGGCACCGCCGACGAGTTCGGCTGGGTCGAGTCCGCCCTGCCGCTCACGCTGACCAACACCTCCGACGAGCCGCTGACGTTCGACCTCGACGTCGACGCCGTCGCGGCCGACGGCACGGTCGTCGAGTCCGACTTCGTCTACACCGACCAGCTCGCCCCGGGCGAGTCGACGACCGTCGAGGCCTTCGACTTCATCGACTCCGAGAACCTGGAGGCCATGAAGACGGCGACCTTCGAGGTCACGCGCGTGAGCGCGTACTGACCGGCGCACGGGACCGAGGGACGGACCGGTGAGCACGAGCGACCCCAGGACCCCGCCCGACGACGCGGGGCCCGCACCCGCGTGGGGCACGGCGCCCGGCGCGGCGGGGGAGCGCGAGCCCGCGCCGTCGGCACCCGGCCCTGCGGAGCCCTCGCCGCCCGCAGACGGCGGGGAACGCCCGGCCCCCGGCGACCCCGAGCCCGCACCGACGGCGCAGCCCGCGCGGGTCCGACGGCCGGGGACGGGCGTGCTCGTCACGGCGTGCCTCGGCGTCCTGCTCGTCGGGGCCGTCCTCGTCACCGAGGCCATGACGGCGCGCTGGGGCTGGGCGCACGTGGGCTGGCTCTACCCCGTCGCCGGAGCCGTCGTGCTGACGGTCGGCGCCGTCGCCTGGCGTCGGGGCACGCGCGGCGTGCCGGGGGCGACGCGCGCGCTCGTCGCGCTGCTCGCGGGGACGGTCGTCGTCACGACCTGGGTCGCGGTCGACGTCGTGCCCGCGGCCGGTCCCGGCTACGGCGTGGGGAGCTCGCTGCGCGGGTACCCGCTCGGCGGCGGGTCCGACGACGGCCCGGAGATCACGGCCGTGTCCGACCGCGTCTGGTTCGGCGACTCGGTCCGGTACGCCGACGGCCTCGTCGTCTCGGTCTCGGCCCCGCAGGCGTACACGCCGAGCGAGCACGCGGCGGTGCGGGACGGCGACCCGCCGGACTCCGTGCGCGTCCGGGTGCGCCTGACGAACGGCACGGGCCGCGCCGTCGAACCCGGGAGCATCGACGTGCAACCGGTGTCGGGCGGCCTCGTGGCCCGCCGGGTGTACGACTACGCGCCGGACGTCCTGCTCGAGCGTCCCGACCTCGTGGCGCGGGGGTCGAGCGGCGAGTGGGATCTCGTGTACGCCGTCCACGACCCGGAGGACGTCACGGTGGCGCTGGAGCCGACGTGGGCGAACTACGCGGTGGCCGTCTTCTCCTGGTGACGCCTCTTCCGACGTGCGCAGGCGTCACTCCGTGCGTCGCAGGTACTCCTGCGCGAGGCGGTGCGGGGCGCGGGCGAGCCACGCGTCCTGCACGAGCTCCTCGAGCTCCGGCACAGGGACCCGGTCGAGCCGCGCGAGCACGATCGGGTACCCGTCGAAGTGGCTCGTCGTGAAGAACGTGCCGGGGTCGTCCTGGATCAGCGCGGCCTTCTCGCCCTCGTCCGCGACGCGCAGCGCGACGGGCGGCTCCGCCGGGGCCGCGTCGCCCAGCTCGTCGAGGTCGCGCGGGCGCAGGGGGCGCTCCCACACGAAGAGCTTGCCGTGCACCGTCCACCGGCGCGCGTCCTTGAGGTCCGTGCCCGACAGCACCGCCACGACCCGTCCGACGTCCTCCCACGAGGCCATGCCCCCACGGTAGGCAGCCGGTCGCGGTCGGGCCACACGACCGGCCGCCGCGCCCGCGGGAGCGCGGCGGGACGGGTCAGAAGGGTGCGACCTTCCCGAGCGGCGGGAAGATCTCGTCGAGCTCCGCGAGATCGTCGGCCGTGGGCCGCCACGCACCCGCGGCGGCGTTCTGCCGCACCTGCTCGGGCTTCGTCGCACCCGCGATGACGCTCGACACCTGGGACCGGGAGAGCAGCCACCCGAACGCGACCTGCACCTCGGTGATGCCGCGCACCTGGCAGAACGCGCCCAGCCGCGCGAGCGCCTCCCAGGGCGCGGACTCGAGCAGGTGCGGCTTGCTGCGCACGAGCCGGCCGTCGTCGGGCCGCGCGCCGTGCGCGTACTTGCCGGTGAGCAGGCCGTTCGCGAGCGGGAAGTACGGCAGGACGCCGAGCCCGTACGCCGCCGCGGCGGGCAGCACCTCGAGCTCGGCCGCGCGGTCGACGAGGTTGTACTGGTTCTGCGCGGACACGAACCGCACGGTGCCCGCCGCGCGCGCGACGAGCTCTGCCTCCGCGATCTGCCACCCGGCCCGGTTGGAGTGACCCACGTAGAGCACCTTGCCCGCGCGCACGAGGTCGTCGAGCGCCGCGAGCGTCTCGTCGATCGGCGTCTGCGGGTCGGGGGTGTGGAACTGGTAGAGGTCGATGCGGTCGGTGCCGAGGCGGCGCAGCGAGCCCTCGACCGCCCGCACGACGTAGCGGCGCGAGCCGCGCGCGTCGAAGTCCGCCCCCGCGGCCCCGCGCATCGACATGCCGAACTTCGTCGCCACGACGACGTCGTCGCGCCGCGACCCGAGCGCCTGGCCGAGCAGCTCCTCGCTCAGGCCCGGGCGGCCGCCGTACGTGTCGGCCGTGTCGAAGAACGTCACGCCCGCGTCGAGCGCGGCGTCGACGACGGCGCGCGTGCCCTCCAGGGTCTCCGTCGCCGTCGAGGGGCGCCCGAAGTTGTTGCACCCCAGCCCGACGGCGGACACGGCCAGGCCGGACCGGCCGAGACGGCGCAGGGCGGGGCGGGGTGCGGTGTCGTCGCTCGTGGTGGTCATGCGGCCGACCCTACGTCGGCCCGCGCGACGACGTGACGGCGGAGGCGCGCGCCGCGACGGACGCGACGAGCCGTTCCAGCGGGCCGCGCCCGATCGCCCAGCGCCACAGGGTCGCCACCACGAGCGTCGCGAGCACGAGCGCGAGGAGCGGTCCGTTCGTCGTCTGCTCGTACGCCGCGTCGCCCCACGCCCACAGGACGACGATCTGGGCCGAGTAGACCGTGAGCGCCATGGCACCGACCGCGGCGACGGGGGCGAGCGCCCAGCGTCCGACCCGGCCCGCGAACAGGCACAGCCCGAGCACCGCGACGGCGAACCCGCCCGACCCCACGACCTCGAGGAGCGTGTCCGTGTGCGGGCCGGCGAGCCAGAGGTACGCGCTCGTCGGCCACGGGTCCGCCCACCCGAGCGGCTCCGGCCGGTACGCGCTCGACCACACCGCGGCCGCGTCCTCCACGGCCTGCGCCCCGCCGAGCGGACCCGTCACCAGTGCCGAGACGCCGTACCCGAGCCCGGCCGCCAGCAGCCCGCCACCCACCAGCGCGACGCGCGTCGTCCTCGCGCCGAGGTCGGACCGGCCGATCGCAATCCCGACGAGCACGTACGCCATCCACACCACCGCCGGGTAGTGCCCCGAGACGAGGAAGTCCGTGAGCGCGCCCGACCCGTCGTCGGGCAGGTGGAGCCCGGCGCGCGCGAGCACCTCCGGGAGCCACAGGGCGAGTACCGGGCCGACGACGGCGACCACGCCCGCGAGGACCAGGAGGTCCCGGCGCCGCCAGCGCAGGAACGGCAGCGCGAGCACGAAGTAGGCGGCGTAGAAGCCGAGGATGAGCAGCACGCGCGTGCCGAGCAGGTCCAGCAGCCCGGCCAGGGCGAGCAGGAGCACCGCGCGCACGAGGACCCGGGTGCGGTTCTGGAGCGCGGGCAGCCCGTCGAGCGGGGTGCGTCCGCCCGAGACGAGGGCGAGCGACACCCCGGCCACGAGCGCGAAGAGGACCGACGAGCGGCCGTGCGACAGCGAGAGCCAGCCGGAGACCTCGCCGAAGTCGTCCGTCGTGAAGCCCACGTGCGCCGCGAACATCCCGAGGACCGCGACCCCGCGCGCGACGTCGAGCCCTGTGACGCGGCCCGGCCCGCCGAGCAGGAGCGCGGCGTGGCGCCGCGCGAAGCCGGCGGAGGGGCGAGCAGGGTCGCCCGGGGCGGAGGTCGTGCCGGTCGCGGCCGTCATGGGGGGATTGTCCGTGCGCGGGCGCGCTCCCACCCCGCCGCCACGCCGGGGACGAGCCGCGCGGGGACCGCGCGCCCAGAGTGTGAGAACGGGGTCGAGAACGCCGCACCCGCGGCCTACGGTGCGGGTATGACGCACACCCCCCACGGCGCCGACGAGGCCGCCGAGCACCACGCCGACGCCCCCACCGGGGCAGGCAGCGACCCCGCGCAGGAGTCCGAGTCGTACACCCACGGCCACCACGAGTCCGTGCTGCGCTCGCACCGCTGGCGCACGGCCGAGAACTCGGCCGGCTTCCTCCTGCCGCACCTGCGCCCCGGCATGAGCCTCCTCGACGTCGGCTGCGGCCCGGCCACGGTCACCGTCGACCTCGCCGACCGCGTCGGCGACGGGCGGGTCGTCGGCGTCGACGCGTCGGAGGCCGTCCTCGACAGCGCGCGCGAGCTCGCCGCCCAGCGCGGCACCGCGAACATCACGTTCCAGCACGCGAACGCCTACGAGCTGCCGTTCGCCGACGGCACGTTCGACGTCGTCTACGCGCACCAGCTCCTGCAGCACCTGTCCGACCCGATCGCCGCGCTGCGCGAGATGCGACGCGTCACGAAGCCGGGCGGGCTCGTCGCCGTGCGCGACGCCGACTACGCCGCGATGACCTGGTACCCCGAGTCGCCGGGGCTCACCGAGTGGAACACGCTCTACCACGAGGTCACGCACGCCTACGGGTACGAGGCCGACGCCGGCCGTCGCCTCTTCTCCTGGGTGCAGGACGCCGGGTTCCCGCTCGACGGGATCGAGCCCAGCGCGAGCACCTGGTGCTACGCCACCCCCGCCGACCGCACGTGGTGGGGCGGGCTGTGGGCCGAGCGCTGCGTCGCGTCGAACTTCGCCGTCCAGGCGAAGGAGTCGGCGCTCGCGGACGACGTCGCGCTCGAGCAGCTCGCGCAGGACTGGCTGCGCTGGGCCGAGGAGCCGGCGGGCTGGTTCGCCGTCCTCAACGGCGAGGTCCTCGCCCGCGCGTGATCGACCGGGCACGGCCGGATAGCCTGGGCCCGTGCGCATCGCGAGATTCACCACCGGAGACGACCCCCGCTACGCCCTCGTCCAGCAGGAGGGGGACCGCACCTACCTCGCGGTCCTCACGGGCGACCCGCTCTACATGCCCGTCACGCCGACGGGCGAGCGCGTCGAGCTGGGCGACGGCGTCCGGCTCCTCGCGCCGGTGATCCCGCGCTCCAAGGTGGTCGCCGTGGGCCGCAACTACGCGGACCACGCGAAGGAGATGGGCAACGACGTCCCGACGAGCCCGCTGCTCTTCCTCAAGCCGAACACGTCGGTCGTCGGCCCGGACGACCCGATCGTCCTGCCCGACTTCTCGCAGGAGGTCTCGTACGAGGCCGAGCTCGCGGTCGTCATCGGGCGCCTCGCGAAGGACGTGTCGCCCGAGGCCGCGCCGGCGTACGTGCTCGGGTACACCGTCGCGAACGACGTCACCGCGCGCGACGCGCAGCGCACCGACGGCCAGTGGGCGCGCGCCAAGGGCTTCGACTCCGCGTGCCCCCTCGGGCCGTGGATCGACACCGACCTGAACCCGGAGGACGTCGGCGTCCGCAGCCGCGTCAACGGCGAGGTCAAGCAGGACGGCCGCACGAGCGACATGATCTTCGACATCCCGTTCCTCGTGTCGTACGTCTCCGAGGCGATGACCCTGCTGCCCGGCGACGTCATCCTCACCGGCACCCCCGCGGGCGTCGGGCTGATCGACGTCGGCGACCGCGTCGAGTGCGAGGTCGAGGGGCTGGGCGTCCTGAGCAACCCGGTCGTCCGGCGCGGCTGACCGTGGGACGCGGTCCGGGCCGCGTCGTCGCGCGGTGGGCAGGCTGGGGCGCCGTCGTCCCGTGCGTGGTCGTGGTCGTGCTCGCGGTCCTCGCGATCGCCTCCGGGAACGTCCCCCTGGGCGAGGTGCTGGCGTACGCCGTCGTGCTGGCGATCGTCCTGGTCCCGGGGTGCGCGCTCGCGGGCGCCGCCCTCGGCGCGGCGGTCGCCGCGACGCGGTCGTGGCGGGCCGGGCGCGCGGGAGGCGCGGCGGGGACCGTCCCGGACTGAGACGAGGACGGGCCCGGCGCCGGACGCCCGGGCGGGGGGCGGCGTCGGGCAACTAGGCTGGGAGCCGTGATCCCCGCACCTGGTTCCTCGCCCGTCCGCGTCCGCTTCTGCCCGTCCCCGACCGGGACGCCGCACGTCGGGCTCATCCGCACCGCGCTGTTCAACTGGGCCTACGCGCGGCACACGGGCGGCACGTTCGTGTTCCGCATCGAGGACACCGACGCCGCGCGCGACAGCGAGGAGAGCTACCAGCAGCTCCTCGACGCGCTGCGCTGGCTCGGGCTCGACTGGGACGAGGGCGTCGAGGTCGGCGGCCCGCACGAGCCGTACCGGCAGTCGCAGCGCGCGGACATCTACCAGGACGTCATCGCGCGGCTCGTCGAGGGCGGGTACGTCTACGAGTCGTTCTCGACCCCGGAGGAGTCCGACGCGCGCAACGCCGCCGCGGGGCTCAAGACGAAGGGCTACGACAACTTCGACCGCACCCTCACGGACGAGCAGAAGGCCGCCTTCCGCGCCGAGGGCCGCGAGCCGGTGCTGCGCCTGCGGATGCCGGACGAGGACATCACGTTCACCGACGTCGTGCGCGGGGAGATCACGTTCAAGGCGGGCTCGGTCCCGGACTACGCGCTCGTGCGCGCGAACGGGCAGCCGCTCTACACGCTCGTGAACCCGGTGGACGACGCGCTCATGGGCATCACGCACGTGCTGCGCGGCGAGGACCTGCTCTCCTCGACGCCGCGCCAGATCGCGCTCTACCGGGCGCTGCTGGAGATCGGCGTCGCGCACGTGATGCCGGAGTTCGGCCACCTCCCGTACGTCATGGGCGAGGGCAACAAGAAGCTCTCCAAGCGCGACCCCGAGTCCAACCTGTTCCTGCACCGTGAGCGCGGGTTCACGCCCGAGGGCCTGCTCAACTACCTCGCGCTGCTCGGCTGGTCGATCTCGCCGGACCACGACATCTTCACGGTCACCGAGATGGTCGAGGCGTTCGACGTGCACGACGTGCTGCCGAACCCGGCGCGCTTCGACCTCAAGAAGGCCGAGGCGATCAACGCGACGCACGTGCGGATGCTCGCGCCGGAGGACTTCCGCGACCGCCTCGTCCCGTACCTGCACGCGGGCGGGCTCGTGCCGGCGGACTCGTTCGCCGACCTGTCGCCCCGCAACCAGGAGATCCTCACGGCGGCCGCTCCGCTCGTCCAGGAGCGCATGGTGCTGCTGGGCGAGTCGGTCGGGATGCTGGGCTTCCTCTTCACGGCCGACGACGCGCTCACGGTCGAGGAGGACGCGCGCGGCGCCCTGCGCGACGACGCGAAGGACATCCTCGCGGCGGCGATCGCCGCGCTCGACGTGCTGCAGGACGACGAGTTCGTCACCGCGGCCATCGAGGAGCGTCTGCGCGACGCGATCGTCGAGGGCATGGGCGTCAAGCCGCGGTTCGCGTTCACGCCGCTGCGCGTCGCGCTCACGGGCCGCCGCGTCTCCCCGCCGCTGTTCGAGTCGATGGAGCTGCTCGGCAAGGGCTCGACGCTGGAGCGCCTCGTGCGCCTGCGGGACGCGCTGTGACCGACGCCGCGGCCTCGGCGGGCGCGCCGCTCGAGGGCGTCCTGTTCGACGTCGACGACACGCTCGTCGACACGCGCGCCGCGTTCGCGCAGGCCATCGCCGCCGCGTCGCGCGTGTGGCTGCCGCACCTGCCCGAGGAGCGCTACGACGAGGTCCTCGCCCTGTGGCGCGCCGACCCCAACGGGCACTACCGCGCGTACACGCGCGGTGAGGTCGACTTCGACGCCCAGCGGATGGCGCGCGCCAACGAGCTCCAGGCGGCGTTCGGCGGCGAGCTGCTCGACGACGCGGCGTACGTCGACTGGAAGGACCTCTTCTGGGGCACGTTCGAGGCGTCGTGGGCGGCGTTCGCCGACTCCCGCGGCGTCGTCGACGCGCTCGCGGGCGCCGGGGTGCGCGTCGGGTCGCTGACCAACGCGCGCGTCGAGCTCCAGACCCGCAAGCTCGCGGCCGCGGGCCTGGCCGACGTGCCGCTGCTCGTCGGGGTGGACACGCTCGGCTTCGGCAAGCCCGACCCGCGCGTGTTCGCCGAGGCGTGCCGTCGTCTCGGCACCGACCCGGCCCGCACCGCGTACGTCGGCGACGAGCTCGACGTCGACGCGCGCGGCGCGCTCGCCGCGGGCCTCGTCGGGGTGTGGCTCGACCGCCCCGGCACCCGTCGCGGCGGCCCGCACCCGGAGGACCCGACGTCGGCCCGCGCGTCGGGCGTGCACGTCGTCCACGGCCTCGACGACCTCCCCGCGACGCTCGGCGTCGCGGCCGCGCAGACCCCCGCGCCGAGGTAACCCCCGGCCCTGCGAGGCACAGCCCCCGCTCCGCGAGGTAGAGCCCCGGTCCCGCGAGGTAGAGCCCTGGTCCCGTGAGGTAGAACCTTGGTTCCGCGAGGTAGAGGTCTGGTCATGACCAGACCTCTACCTCGGCCCACCATGCCTCTACCTCGGGGGACCGGGCCGCTTCCTCGCGGGGCGGTCAGGCGAGGAGCAGGACGCCCACGAGGGCCGTCGCGGTGACGAGCACCGCGGAGAGGGCGCCCAGCACGAGCGACCGCCGCCCGGTGCGCACGAGCGTCGGCACGTCCACGCCGAGCCCGAGGGCGAACATCGCCGCGACGAACGCGAGCGTCGAGGCCGTGACGAGGACGGCGAGCACCGGCGCGGGCACCACCCCGAGGCTGCGGAGCGCCACCGCCGCGACGAACCCGACGACGAACCACGGCACCGGGGCGACGCGTCGCTTCTTGGCCTCCGCACCCGCGCCCACGCCGCGGGACACGCCGTCCTCCGCACCGGTCGACGGCGCAGCGCCCGGCGCCCCGAGCGCGCTCGTGGTCGCGAGCGCCGACGCCGCGCGTCGGGCCCCGCGGGCCACGACGACCCCGGCGACGGCGACGAGCGGCGCGAGCAGGGCCACGCGCGCGAGCTTCGCGACCGTCGCGGTGGCGAGCGCCGGCGCGGAGATCGTCCCGGCCGCGGTGACGACCTGCGCGACCTCCTGGACGCTCGCGCCGATCCAGAGCCCGGCCCGGTCGTCGGTGAGCCCGAGCAGTCCTGCGAGCCAGGGCAGCACGACGATCGCGAGGGTGCCGTAGACGGTGACGAGCGCGAGCGCGGTGGCGACGCCGTCGTCGTCCTCGCGCACCTCGTCGGGCGTGCGACCCGGCCGGTCCACGACGCCCTGCATCGCGGAGATCGCGGCGGCCCCGCACACGGAGAAGCCGGTCGCGACGAGCAGCGTCGTCACGCGCGGCACGCGCAGCACGCGGCCGAGCGCGAGCGTCCCCGCGAAGGTGACGGCGAGCGTCGTCGTGACGACGACGAGCCCGCGCCAGCCCAGCCCCAGCACCTCCGGGAGGGAGAGCTGGAAGCCGAGCAGCACGACGCCCACCCGAAGCACGACGCGCGACGTCCACGCGACGCCGGGACGCGTCGCGGCGACCGTCGCCCCGCCCCGCCGGGTCGTCGCGAGCCGGCCGAGCGCCGGGGCGACGAGCGCGCCCAGGACGAGCGCGACGACGAGCGGGGACACCGTCGGGACCAGGCGCGCGCCCGCGAGCACGAGGAGCGTCGCCGCGCCCACGAGGACGAGCCCGGGGACGAGCGCGCGCGGTCCGCGCGGTCCGCGCGGTGCGTCGGGGCGCTGGTCGGGTGCGGGCGCCGGGGGAGCGGCCGTGACCGCCGGGACGCCTCGGGTCGCGAGGGCCTCCGTGCGGGCCGAGGGAGGTGCAGGCTGGGTCATGCTTCCAGCGTGCTGCGGCCGGTGCGGCGGCAGAAGAGCGACTTCCCTCGCGAGGCATAGAGTGGGTCTATGGCCTCGACCGCCCGCGACAGGACGTCCCTCTCCGCGCTCGAGCTGCTCGTCGCGACCGACTCGCACGGGTCGATCAGCGCGGCGGCCCGCGCGCTCGGCGTCGCCCAGCCCACGGCGTCGGCAGGCCTGCGCGCGCTGGAGCGCCGCCTCGGCCTCGACCTCCTCGAGCGCACGACGCGCGGGTCCCGGCTCACCGAGACCGGCCGCGCGACGGCGGCGTGGGCGCGCGAGGTGATCGAGGCCTCCGACCGCTTCGAGACCTCCGTCGCGGCGCTGCGCGACGCCCCGGCGGCCCGGGTGCGCGTCGCGGCCAGCCTCACGGTCGCGGAGTACCTGGCGCCGCGCTGGCTCGCGCGGCTCGCGCTCGAGGGGGCGCCGGGCGGCGGGGCTCCCGACGTCGAGCTCGTCGTCCGCAACTCCCGCGAGGTGACCGACCTCGTGCTCGACGGCGGCGTGGAGCTCGGGTTCGTCGAGAGCGCGACGCTGCGGCGCGGGCTGCGCAGCCGCACCGTCGCGCACGACCGGCTCGTCGTGGTCGTCGGCCCCGCACATCCCTGGGCGCGCCGCAGCGCCGTGCGCGTCGACGAGCTGCTGTCCGGGGGGCTCGTCGTGCGCGAGCGCGGCTCGGGCACGCGCGAGACGCTCGAGCGCGGCCTCGCGGCGCTCGGCGAGCGCCTGCCGGACCACCTGCCCTACCTCGGCTCCACCGCGGCGCTGAAGACGGCCGTGCAGCACGGCGGGGGGGTCGCCGTGCTGTCGAGCCTCGCCGTCGCCGACGACGTCGCGCGGGGCGCTCTCGTGCGGGTCGCGGTGCCGGGGCTCGAGCTGGACCGCCGGCTGCGGATGGTCTGGAAGGACGGCACGGCGCTCTCCTCGGCCGCGCGCCGCATCGCGGCGGCTGCGGCCGCGGCGTCGGGCTGACGGGCCGGCTCAGCCCGGCGTGTCCGCGCGCACGCTCGCGTCCCAGCGCCAGCGCGTGCGCCGGGGCCGACCCGGGAGCTCGTCCCGGCCGGTCGCCCAGAGGAGCACAGCGTCGGGGCCCTCGTCCGGACCCGTCTCGACGTCGGGAAACAGGCGCGTCAGCGCCCGGGCCGCCAGACCCGGGGGGAACGGGGTGGGTGCGTCCGTGAGCCCGAGCAGGACGTCGTGGCCGTGCACGAGGACCTCGACGACCCCCATCGCCGCGAAGCCGTCGGCGTCCGAGACCCCGTACGGGTGGAAGGCGCGCGCGCCCGCGGGCCGCGTCTCGGCGAGCGTCGCGAGCAGCTCCCCGCCGCCGACGAGCGCCTCGACGAGCCCCGCCGTCCCGGCCGCGCGGTCGACGTGCGCGATCTCGCCCTCGCCCTTGGGCCCGACGAGCGGCACGTACGCGAGCGCGGGGAGCGCCGCGAGCTGGAGCGCGTAGGCGAGGAGGTCGTCCACGACGTGCTCCGTCGTCGTCCAGCACGACCAGCGGACCGGACCGGCCTGCGCGTCGAACGCCGACACGGGCTGGTCCACGAGGCGGTCGGCGAGCCATCGGACGGCCACCCGGACGTCGTCGCCCGTGATCGTGCCGCGTGCGCCCGTGCCGCTCATGCTGCGCCCGGTGCGTCGGGGCGCACGTCCGCGCGCCAGCACTGGGCGAGGTAGGGGAGATCCACCTCGGTGCGGCCGGCGAGGTCGGGGTGGGTCGCGACGAGCCGGTCGATCTCGTCCAGCAGCTCCTCGCGCCGCGCCGGCGGGAGGGTCAGGAGGTAGCTGCGCGACGCGGCGAGCGGGCGCAGCGAGGACGTGGTGACCCGGTCGGCCCACGGCACCGTGCGGTGCTCGGGCGTCGTGAAGAGGCGCTCGGAGAGCGCGGGCTCCCGGTAGCTGTGCTCGAGCGTGTCACCCCGGTGGATGATCTCGGTGAACCGGCCCACCCAGTCCACCGAGCTGTCCCGGACGTTCCACACGATGCCGAGCCGGCCGCCGGGCCGCAGCACGCGCGCGATCTCCGGCTGGGCCGCGGGGGAGAACCAGTGCCACGCCTGGGCGACCAGCACGGCGTCGACGCTCGCGTCCGGCAGCGGGACGGCCTCCGCCGATCCGGGGAGCGCCTCGGCCTCGGGGACGGTCTCCGCGAGACGGCCCCGCATCGCGTCCGACGGCTCCACGGCGACGACCTCGAGGCCGCGCGCGACGAGCCGCTCCGTGAGCTTCCCGGTGCCGGCGGCGAGGTCCAGGACGCGGTGCGCGCCGTCGGGCACGAGCCAGTCGACGGCCGCGTCCGGGTAGGACGGCCGGGTGGAGGCGTACTGCGCGGCACCGTGCTCGAACGACGCGGCCCGGTCGGCGCGCGAACCGGGGTCGAGGGAGTCTCCAGGGCTCATGCCCCGACGGTGCCAGACGGCGGCCGTGCCCGTCGACCGCAGGACGCGCGCGTCGCCGGGCCGCTCGGGCGCGCGGAGCGCATTTGGTCCGCGTCGGCATGTCCGGTAATGTTCTCGGCCGGTGGGACCTCCACGGGAGGGAGCCAGGGGACGGGTCTATGACTCGTCGTCCCGGCTTCCCGACGCGGATCGGTTACCCCCTTGGGGTATGGTGTAATTGGCAGCACGAGTGATTCTGGTTCACTTAGTCTAGGTTCGAGTCCTGGTACCCCAGCGAAGAGCTCCGGCTCTGGAGCTCGCGGTCAAGACCGCGAGAAACATGAGGTAGAGTTCTCACCGGAGAAACGGACCGGAAACGGTACGAAGCTCCACAGGCCCCCATCGTCTAGCGGCCTAGGACGTCGCCCTCTCACGGCGGTAACACGGGTTCAAATCCCGTTGGGGGTACAGAAGAAGGCCCGGTCACCATCACGGTGACCGGGCCTTCGTCGTTTCGTCTTGATGCCCGATGCCCGCGCGTCGATCGACGACTGGGCGTGGCCGATGCCCGGTGTGACGCACGTCGCGTAGCGGGCGAGACCCCGCGGGGGTTCGTCTCGGGGCGTGCCGTCGGGTGGGTGGCGCGGCCGGGTCAGGGAGCGCCGTCGCGCCCGGGGCCCGGTTCGTACGGCTTCGGGATGGGCGTCGACGACAGCCGTGGGGGCGTGACCGGCACGTACGTCGCGCGGTGCTCGCCGGAGACCGTCCAGCCCTGCTCGTCCTCGCCGGCCCCCGCCTGCCCGCCGTCGGGACGCACCGTGTCCCGCGCCGCGTGAGCGTCGCCGGTCACGGGGATGGGCTGCGTGGGCCCGCTCGACGCACCGGCGGACCGGCCGGGCACGACGACGACCCGCGGGTCCGTCGGGAGCGGTGCCGGGGGAGGCGGGGTCGTGGCGGCCGGGCTGCGCCCGTCCCACGCGGGCGCGGGCTCGACGGGAGGCGGCTCGGCGGGCTGCGGCGGGCGCGGCGCGGGCGGCGGCACGGTCGCCGGCAGCGCACCACCCGGAGTCGCGGCGGCCCCGCCCGGGCCGACCGGCGCTCCGCCCGCGCGGACGCCCGGGATGAACAGCGTGTCGCACAGCAGGCGGTAGGTCCGGTCCGGGTGCGCGACCCAGTCGATCTGGCGCAGCGCCTGGTCCTGCCCGGCGGACTCGAGCAGGAACTGGCCGTAGCCCAGCACGCGCCCGACGAGCGAGCGCCCGTAGTTCATGTCCGTCACCTTGGTCAGCGGCATCATCGCCACCTTGTGCGTGATGAGGCCGTAGAGCAGGAGCAGGCGCTTGTCCGTGGCGACGAACCACTCGTTGCGCCACTCGAAGACCTTCCACCCCAGGCGGGCGGCGAGGATCAGCCACAGCCACCACAGCGCGAGCACGCCGTCGCCGACCGCGGGGCCGGCCTGCGCGACGAGCCAGGCGATCACGACCGCGCCCGCGACCGTCGTCGCGACGGGCTCGACGAGCATCCCCCAGTGGTGGCGCGTCGCGATGACGACCCGCTCGCCGTTGAGCACGTAGCGGTCCAGGATCCTGCTGCGAGGTCCGCCGCGGGCCACGGTCAGTCCAGGAGCGAGCTGAAGAACTGGCCGATCGAGCGGAACGCCCCGACGATCACGTCCCAGATGCCCTCGACGATGTCGGCCGCGCGGTCCGGGCTCGTGACGATCGCGTACACGGCGAAGATCACGAGGACCCAGATCAGGGCGGCCTTCAGCTTCGGGTGCATCGGAACTCCTCGTGTCTCGGGATCGGACGGTCAGCGGTCGCCCCCGCGACCGCTGCGCTGTCCGGGCGTCGGGCACGCACAGCATGGCAGCAGCCGGGGACATTTTGACAGGGCGCGTCCCGTTTGCGGCCCGCGGCACGCCGACGCCGGCCCGGTGCGGGCCGGCGTCGCCGTCCTCACTCGCCGGCGCGGCGCAGCACCTCGGTGAGGCGGTTCGCGGCGGCGACGACCGAGCCGGAGTGCAGCCGCCCGGGCTGACGGCTCAGGCGCTCGACCGGGCCCGAGATGGAGACGGCGGCCACGACCCGGCCCGACGGGCCGCGCACGGGCGCGGAGACCGACGCGACGCCGAGCTCGCGCTCGGAGACGGACTGGGCCCACCCGCGGCGTCGGACGCCGGAGAGGATCGTGGCGGTGAAGACGGCCTCGCGCAGCCCGCGATGCAGCCGGTCCGGCTCCTCCCAGGCGAGCAGTACCTGGGCGGCGGAGCCCGCGTTCATGGTGAGCGTCGCGCCGACGGGGATCGAGTCGCGCAGGCCGACGGGGCGCTCGGCGGCCGCGACGCAGATGCGGTGGTCGCCCTGGCGGCGGTAGAGCTGGGCGCTCTCGCCCGTGTGGTCGCGCAGCGCCGTCAGCACGGGGTTCGCGGCGGCGAGCAGGCGGTCTTCGCCGGCCGCCGTCGCGAGCTCGTTGAGCCGGGGGCCGAGGACGAACCGGCCCTGCATGTCGCGCGCGACCATGCGGTGGTGCTCGAGGGCGACGGCGAGGCGGTGCGCCGTCGGGCGGGCCAGGCCCGTGGCCGTGACGAGCTGGGCGAGGGTGGCAGGTCCGGACTCCAGGGCGCCCAGGACGGAGGCCGCCTTGTCCAGCACTCCGACTCCGCTAGTATTGTCCATAGGTCGATATTGACGTCTCACGCACTGAGATGCAAGTCCGGCACGGATGTTCCACCCGCTGGACGTCTTCCCCGGCAGGATGCCGGACGGCGGACCATCGACCCAGGCGGCTCTCCGTACCCCCCAGGAGGACCGTGACAGACGACGAGGAGATGAGCTACATGGCCGGCACGCTGGCGGAGAAGGTCTGGGACGCGCACCTGGTGCGACGAGGCGCCGACGGGTCGCCCGACCTCCTCTACATCGACCTCCACCTCGTGCACGAGGTCACCAGCCCCCAGGCGTTCGAGGGGCTGCGCCTCGCGGGCCGCCCGGTCCGCCGCCCCGACCTCACCATCGCGACCGAGGACCACAACACCCCGACGCTCGACATCGACCTGCCGATCGCGGACCTCACGAGCCGCACGCAGATCGACACGCTGCGCAACAACGCGCGCGAGTTCGGCGTCCGCATCCACTCGCTCGGCGACGCCGACCAGGGGATCGTGCACCAGGTCGGGCCGCAGCTCGGCCTCACCATGCCCGGCCTGACGGTCGTGTGCGGCGACTCGCACACCTCGACGCACGGCGCGTTCGGTGCGCTCGCGTTCGGCATCGGCACGTCCGAGGTCGAGCACGTGCTCGCCACGCAGACGCTCCCGCTCGCCCCGTTCAAGACCATGGCGATCAACGTCGACGGCGAGCTGCCGCCCGGCGCCACGAGCAAGGACATCATCCTCGCGATCATCGCCAAGATCGGGACCGGCGGCGGCCAGGGCTACGTCCTGGAGTACCGCGGCGAGGCCATCCGCAAGCTCTCCATGGAGGCGCGGATGACGATCTGCAACATGTCGATCGAGGCGGGCGCACGCGCCGGCATGATCGCCCCGGACGACACGACGTTCGAGTACCTCAAGGGCCGCCCGCACGCGCCCGAGGGCGCGGACTGGGACGCGGCCGTCGAGTACTGGCGCACGCTGCGCTCCGACGACGACGCCGTGTTCGACACCGAGGTCACGCTCCGCGCGTCCGACCTCGAGCCCTTCGTCACGTGGGGCACCAACCCCGGCCAGGGCCTGCCCATCTCCGCGACCGTGCCCGTCCCCGAGCAGATCGCGGACGAGAACGAGCGCGTCGCCGCCGAGCGTGCGATCGAGTACATGGGCCTCACGCCCGGCCAGCCGCTGCGCGAGATCCCCGTCGACACCGTGTTCATCGGGTCGTGCACCAACGGCCGCATCGAGGACCTGCGCTCGGTCGCGAAGGTCGTGCAGGGCAAGAAGAAGGCCGACGGCGTCCGGGTTCTCGTCGTCCCGGCGTCCGCGCGCGTGCGCCTCCAGGCCGAGGCCGAGGGTCTCGACCAGATCTTCCTCGACTTCGGCGCGGAGTGGCGCAACGCCGGCTGCTCGATGTGCCTCGGCATGAACCCCGACCAGCTCCAACCGGGCGAGCGCGCCGCCTCGACGTCGAACCGCAACTTCGAGGGCCGCCAGGGCAAGGGCGGGCGCACGCACCTCGTGTCGCCGCTCGTCGCCGCCGCCACCGCGCTGCGGGGCACGCTCTCCTCGCTGAGCGACCTCGACCTGCCCGAGGGCACCGACATCACGTCCTTCGACGGCACGCCGCTCGCGCCGCTCGACCCGCGCGTCCTCGTGCAGGTCTGAGCCAACCGCGCCGCGCTGCCCCACTCGTCGCCCCGAAGACCCGAAGAGGTTCCTGCCATGGAGAAGTTCACGACCCACACCGGCGTCGGCGTCCCGCTGCGCCGCAGCAACGTCGACACCGACCAGATCATCCCCGCCGTCTACCTCAAGCGCGTGACGCGCACCGGGTTCGAGGACGCGCTGTTCGCCGCCTGGCGCGGCGACCCCACGTTCGTCCTCAACCAGGACGCCTACCGTGCGGGCTCCGTGCTCGTCGCCGGGCCCGACTTCGGCACCGGCTCGTCGCGCGAGCACGCCGTCTGGGCGCTCAAGGACTACGGCTTCCGCGTCGTCCTCGCGTCGCGCTTCGCCGACATCTTCCGCGGCAACTCCGGCAAGCAGGGCCTCGTCGCAGGCATCGTCGCGCAGGAGGACGTCGAGCTGCTCTGGAAGATCCTCGAGACCAACCCGGGCACCGAGGTGACGGTCGACCTCGTCGCCCGCACCGCGTCGGCGCTCGACGTCACCGTGCCGTTCCAGATCGACGACTACACGCGCTGGCGCCTCATGGAGGGCCTCGACGACATCGGCCTCACGCTCCAGCACGAGGACGAGATCTCCGCGTTCGAGGCGACGCGCGCGTCGTGGCGCCCGAAGACGCTGCCCGCGAAGACGCTGCCCAAGGTCGAGATCGAGGCGGCGCGGCCGGTCTGATTCTTCGGGTTCATGGTCGGAGGGCGGGCGCTGGGGTGGTGACGACGGGTCTACCCTCCGCAGGGCTCGTCCCTCGCCCTGCTCCCGCCAGGCCCGCCACGACCCGTCGTCACCACCCCAGAGCCCGCCCGTGATCGTGTTGCCGACACACGTCGCGCGGCCGAGCCCGTGCGTCGCCTCGCCCCGTCCCTGCTCAGGGACGGGGCGGGCCTGCGTGGATCGCGGCGAGCAGCGACTCCGGGGTCGCGGTCTCGGGGTTCCAGCGGGACTCGACCCACCAGGTCGCTCCGGCGTCGGCGAGGCCGGCGAGCTGGTCGGCCGCCGCGGAGCGGTCCGCCGGGAGCTCGCCCTGGACGACGACGTCGAACGGCCGGTCCGCGTCGAGGCCCAGCTCGGCGCGGCGCGTGGTGAGCCACGCGACGAGGGCGGAGACGTCGTCGGGCGTGGGCACGTCGAAGCCGCGGTCGCCGCGGAGCTGGAGCACGATCCCGTCGGCGCGCAGGGTGCGGTCGAGCGAGCGCGCCGGCGGGCGCTCGGCGTCCCACACGCCGACCGGCCACACCGGCACGTGGTGGCCGACGACGGCACGCTCGACCGGGCGCGGCAGGAACTGCATCTCCCCGGTCCGCACGTGGGTCCCCTCGAACGTGAACCGCTCGCCGGTCCACGCGCGGTCGAGGTAGGCGAGCGCGTCGTCGAGCAGCTCGGCGCGCTCGCGCAGCGACTGCGGTTGACCCGGCACGGCGGAGAAGCCGCCGTCGTCGAGCACGCCGACGCCGACCGGCAGCACGAGGCGGCCGCCCGACAGGTGGTCGACGGTCAGCGCCTGGCGCACGACCTCCCACGGCTTGCGGCGGGGGAGTGCGAAGACCATCGCGCCCAGCGTGATCCGCTCGGTCCGGACCGCCGCCGCCGCGATCACCGCCCACGGGTCGAACGTGTCGACCGGCATGGACAGCAGGCTCAGCCCGTCCCACGAGAAGAACCCGTCCCAGCCGGCGTCCTCCGCCCCGACCGCCATCTCCAGCACCTGGGCGGCGGAGCCGAAGCTCCCGACCACCCCGACCTTGATCCCCGACCGTGTCTCCGTCGTCGCTGCGCTCATCCACCCGACGCTACGCGGCCCCACCCACACCGCTGAGTGCGGGAAAGAGTCGCGCGCGAGGTGCCGGGACGCGACTGTTTCCCGCACTCAGCGTCGTGCGCTCAGCGGTCAGGGGAGCGGGACGACGTCGACGCGCACGATGCGCCGCCGCGCGACGTCGGTCACCGTGAGCCGGTAGCCGTCCGCGTCGACGTGGTCGCCCACGACGGCGAGGCGGCCGAGCTGCGCCAGGACGAAGCCGGCGACGGTCTCGTACGGGCCGTCGGGGAGCTCGACGCCCGTGCGGCGTGCGAACTCCTCGATCGTCTGTCCGGCGTCCACGCTCGTCGTCGCGCCGTGCTCGCGCGCGGGCGACGGCTCGTCGGCGTCGTACTCGTCGCGGATGTCGCCCACGAGCTCCTCGACGAGGTCCTCGAGCGTGACGATCCCGTCGGTGCCGCCGTACTCGTCGACGACGACGGCGATGTGCACGCCCTCCCGCCGCATCTGCGACATCGCGGGCAGCACGGTGTTCGTCGCGGGCAGCGCGAGGATGGGCCGCACGACGTCGCGCACGGTGAGGGCGCGCCCCGTCGTCGGGTCCGTCGGCGGGTGGTCGGGGCAGTCCCGGCCGAGGAGGTCGCGCACGTGGAGGAAGCCGACGACGTCGTCGAAGTCGTCGCCCGTCACCGGGTAGCGCGAGTACGGGCCCGCCGCGACCGTCTCGGCGGCGTCCGAGAGAGGGGTGTCGGCCGCGAGGAACGCGACCTCGCCGCGCGGCGTCATCGCCTCGGCGAGCGAGCGGTCGCCCGCCGCGAACACGTCGTCAAGGATGCGGCGCTCGTCCTCGGGCAGCGACTCGTGCGCGAGCACGATCTCGCGCAGCTCCTCCTCGCTCATCTCCTCGCTGCGCGCCGAGGGGTCGCCGCCGAGCAGCCGCACGACGCCGTCGGTCGAGCGCGACAGCAGCCAGATGACGGGCCGCATGAGGGTCGCGAACCGGTCCAGGGGAGGGGCGACGACGAGCGCGACGCCCGCCGAGCGCTGGAGCGCGATGCGCTTGGGGACGAGCTCGCCGAGCACCAGGGAGAGGTAGGCGATGACGAGCGTGAGCCCCACGAGCGCGACGGTGTCCGCGAGCCCGCTCGACAGCCCCAGGTCCTTGAGCGCGGGCGCGAGGTCCGGCGCGAGCGTCGACGCGCCGTACGCGGCCGAGAAGAAGCCCGCCACGGTCACGCCGATCTGCACCGCCGCGAGGAAGCGGTTGGGGTCGCGCGCGACCGCCGCGACCCGCGCGCCGCGCGCCGACTGCTTCTCGATGCGGGCGACCTGGCTCTCGCGCAGCGAGACGAGCGCGATCTCGGTCCCGGCGAACACGCCGCCGACGAGGATGAAGAGCAGGACGAGGCCGATGTTGGTCCAGGTGCCGGAGTCCATGCCTCATCCAACCAGGCCGCTCGGCCCGGCGTGGCCTCAGCCGGCGGTCGGGGCCGGACCGTCCGGCGTCGTCGGCTCGGTCGCGGCGGGCTCGCCGTGCTTGCGGCGCGGGATCAGGTGCGCCACGAGGACCACGACGCCGCCGACCAGGATCCCGACGACGGCGGAGCACGCCGTGTTCACGAGCCAGCCGAGGAACCCGCCCACGCCCGCGACGCCGGTCACCGCGTGCTCGAGGTGGTGCACGACGTCGTACGGGCCGTGCCAGCCGAGGTCGTACGTGCCCTGCAGCAGGATGTGGCCGCCCACCCAGAGCATCGCGACGATCCCGACGATCGAGATGACGGACATGACCTTCGGCATCGCGCTCACGAGCCCGCGCCCGAACGACTGGACCCAGGGCGTGTCGCGCTTCGCGAGGTGCAGGCCGATGTCGTCCATCTTCACGATGAGCGCCACGACCCCGTAGACGAGGACCGTGATGAGGATCGCGACGATCACGAGGATGATCAGACGCGACCAGAAGTTCTCCGAGGCGACCTCGTTGAGCGCGATGACCATGATTTCCGCGCTGAGGATGAAGTCGGTGCGGACCGCGCTCGACACCACCGAGTCCTCGTCGACCGCCTTCTTCTCGGTCTTCGTCTCGACCTCGGCGTGGTGCCGCCCCGAGACGAGCTCCCACACCTTCTCGGCGCCCTCGAACGCGAGGTACGTGCCGCCGAGCATGAGCAGCGGTGTGAGCAGGTCGGGAAGGAACTGGCTCAGGAGCAGGATCGCCGGGAGGATGAACAGCAGCTTGTTGCGCAGCGACCCGGTCGCGATCCGCTTGACGACGGGCAGCTCGCGCTTGGCGGCCAGGCCCTCGACGTAGCGGGGCGTGACGGCGGTGTCGTCGATGACGACGCCCGTCGCCTTCGCGCTCGCGCGCCCGGCGGCGGCACCGACGTCGTCGATCGAGGCGGCCGCGAGCTTGGCGAACGCCGCGATGTCGTCCAGGAGGGCAGCGAGTCCGAAGGCCATGGGTGGGTGCTCCGTGCGCCGGCCCGTGTCGCCGCGCACGGGCCCGCTGGTCGAGTGGACGCGGCCGCAGCATCGTAGCGACTCCGCCCCCACCACGCGTCGCAGGACCGCACCCGCCGGCACCGGGGCGCCGAGCACGGGACCGGCGACCGGATCGAGGCGATTCCGGTCGCCCACCCCGTGCTCGGCGGCGGCTCACGTGACTGCCGGGTCGTCCGTGGAGGGGCGGGTCACCACGTTCACCAGGTGCGGCGGGCGGACGACGACGCGCACGACGTGCCGCCCGGCCGTCGCCCGGGCGGCACCCGCGGTCGCGAGCGCGAGGTCGTGCAGCGTCCGCTCGTCGACGTCCGCGGCCACCCGCACCCGGTCGCGCACCTTCCCGTCGACCTGGACGGCCGCCACGACCTCGTCGACGACGAGCAGCGCCGGGTCGACGGTCGGCCAGTCGGCCTCGGTCACCGACGGCTCGCGCCCGAGGCGGTGCCACGCCTCCTCCGCCGTGTGCGGCGCGACCAGGCTCAGCAGCACGACGGCGGCCTCGACGGCCTCGCGCACGGCGGCGGCGTGCGCGCCGGCCTTTTCGTCGGACGCCGGCCCGGTGTCGGTGGCGCGCCGCGCGGCGCTCGCGAGCTCCATGACGCGCGCGACGACGACGTTGAACCGGCTCCGGTCGAGCAGGTCCTCCGCCTCGTGCACGGTCCGGTGCGTGGCCCGGCGCAGCGCGTGAGCCCGCGACCCGGGCACGACGGCGCCCAGCACCTCGGGGCCGGTCGCCCGCGGCCCGGCGGCCGGTCCGACGGCGTCCGCGAGCCGCAGCACGCGCGCGCAGAACCGCCGCATCGCGCTCGCGTCGACGTCGGCCCAGTCGACGTCGTCCTCCGGCGGCCCCGCGAACACCAGGGCGAGGCGGACCGCGTCGGCACCGTGCCGGTCGAGCTGCTCGCCGAGGTCGACGCCGTTCCCGAGCGACTTGCTCATGGCCCGCCCGCCGTTGCGCACCTGACCCTGGTTGAGCAGGGTCGCGAAGGGCTCGACGACGTCCACCCAGCCCTCGTCGTGCAGGAACTTCGTGACGAACCGGCTGTACAGCAGGTGCAGGATCGCGTGCTCGACGCCGCCCACGTACTGCGCCGCGGGCATCCACCGACGCGCGTCCTCGGGGCGGAACGGGACGTCGTCGGGCGGGCTGTCGTCGCCCGGCGAGCAGTACCGCAGGAAGTACCACGACGAGTCGACGAACGTGTCGAGCGTGTCCGGGTCGCGCTCGGCGTCGGCGCCGCACCGGGGGCACGGCACGCGCCGCCACGCCTCGGCGGCGGGGGCGGCCAGCGGCGAGCGGCCCCGAGGGAGGAGGTCGTCGCCGGCCAGGTCGGGGAGCCGGACGGGCAGGTCGTCGTCCGGGACGGGCACGACGCCGCACCCCGGGCAGTGCACGACCGGGACGGGTGCGCCCCAGTAGCGCTGCCGCGAGACCAGCCAGTCGCGCAGCCGGTACGACGTCGCACGCTCGCCCGTGCCGTCGTCCTCCAGGCGGGCGATCGCCTCCTCCACGCCCGGCCACGTCTCGCCCGACCCCGTCGGCAGGCCGTGGGCAGCGGCGAAGCGCGCGTCGCGGTCGTCGTGCGCGGGCACGCCCATGACCGCTCCCGTCCCGTAGTGGGGCAGCACATGGTCGGCGGCCCAGACCGGCAGCCGCTCGTCGCTGCCGGGGCGGCGGACCCAGGCGCCCAGGAACGTCCCGGCGCTCGGGCGCTGCGCGCTCGTCCGCTCGATCTCCCCGGACGCCAGCGCGGTCTCCCGGTGCCGGGCGAGCGCCTCCGCGCGCTCCGGTGCGCACAGTGCCGCAGCGAGCGGCCCGTCCGGCGCGACCGCGACGAACGTCGCGCCGGGCAGGGTGTCGGGACGCGTCGTGAAGACCTCGACGTGCTCGGGCCGCGAGGCGGCCCCGGGCGCGGCGCTCGCGGGGGCGCGGGGGGCGTCGTCGGGCACGACGGGGAAGCGCACGCGCGCCCCGGCGCTGCGCCCGATCCAGTTCCGCTGCATCGTCAGCACGCGTGCGGGCCACGCGTCCTCGAGCGCCTCCATGTCGTCGAGCAGGCGGTCGGCGTACGCGGTGACGCGCACGAACCACTGCGTGAGTTCGCGGTGCACGACGGCGGCCCCGCACCGCTCGCACCGACCGCCCACGACCTGCTCGTTCGCGAGCACGGTCCGGTCGACCGGGCACCAGTTCACCGACGCCGTCGCGCGGTAGGCGAGGCCGCGCTCCAGCAGCCGCAGGAACAGCCACTGCGTCCATCGGTAGTACTCCGGTCGGTGGGTCTCCAGGCGGCGCGACCAGTCGAACGACACCCCGTACCGGCGCGCGGTGGCGGCCTGCGTCGCGATGTTCGTCTCGGTGAAGACGGCGGGGTTCTCGCCGCGGCGGATCGCCGCGTTCTCGGCGGGCAGCCCGAACGAGTCCCAGCCGATCGGGTTGAGGACGTCGTACCCGCGCAGGCGCCAGTACCGCGCGACGACGTCCTCCAGCGCGAACACCTCGGCATGACCCATGTGCAGGTCGCCCGAAGGGTAGGGAAACATCGTCAGCAGGTACCTGCGGGGGCGCGAGCCGTCGTCGCGCGCGCGGAACGTGCCGTGCTCGGCCCAGTACTGCTGCCAGCGGTCCTCGATCTCTCGCGACGACGCGCCGAGCATGCGGCTGTCGCCCGAGCTCGGCTCGACATGGTCGACACCCGCATGGTCGGCGGGGACGATCGGGACAGTGGGGACAGAAGGGTGGGGTGGGGGTGCGGCGTGCATCGGGAGGGCTCCTCGAGAGGTGGGCTCGTCGTCGGGCACTCGCCGTGCGGCCCCTCGGGGACGCGCAGGCACCGCCGCGCTGAGCGTGCCCGCCCGGCGGGCTCAGCGCGGCCGACGAAGGAGGAGCCGCAGGTGTCGCATCCCGGCCATCGTCGCCCGGGCGCCGACGCGCGGTCAACACCGGGACGGCCCAGGACCGGGGCGGGGCCGGGTGTGGCGGACGTCGCGCACGCGGGCGCGCCACGGCCGATGCTGCGCCAGTAGGCTTGAGGCCATGGCATCCCACTACGACGTCGTCGTCCTCGGTGCAGGTCCCGGTGGTTACGTGGCCGCGATCCGTGCAGCCCAGCTGGGTCTGTCGGTCGCGGTCGTGGAGGAGAAGTACTGGGGTGGGGTGTGCCTCAACGTGGGCTGCATCCCGTCCAAGGCGCTCCTGCGCAACGCCGAGCTCGCGCACATCTTCCAGCACGACGCGAAGACCTTCGGCATCTCCGGAGAGGTCAGCTTCGACTTCGGCGCGGCGTTCGACCGCTCGCGCACCGTCGCGGAGGGGCGCGTCAAGGGCGTGCACTTCCTCATGAAGAAGAACAAGATCACCGAGTACGACGGCCGCGGCACGTTCCGCGACGCGCACACGCTCGACGTGAAGCTCGCCGACGGCTCGACCGACCAGGTGACGTTCGACAACGTCATCATCGCGACCGGCTCGAAGGTGCGCCTGCTCCCGGGCGTCGAGCTGTCCGAGAACGTCGTCACGTACGAGAAGCAGATCCTCACGCGCGACCTGCCCCGCTCCATCGCCATCGTCGGCGCGGGCGCGATCGGCATGGAGTTCGCCT
The DNA here is from genome assembly GCF_049538415.1 of Cellulosimicrobium sp. AB352. NCBI lineage: Bacteria > Bacillati > Actinomycetota > Actinomycetes > Micrococcales > Promicromonosporaceae > Cellulosimicrobium > Cellulosimicrobium sp. AB352. The sequence goes on from NZ_JBMVFX010000009.1 coordinate 113,736, forward strand.
ACGTCCTCAAGAACTACGGCGTGGACGTGACGATCATCGAGTTCCTCGACCGCGCGCTGCCCAACGAGGACGCCGACGTGTCGAAGGAGATCGCCAAGCAGTACAAGAAGCTCGGTGTCAACCTGCTCACCTCGACCGCCGTCCAGACGGTTAAGGACAACGGCGCCGACGGCGTCACCGTCAGCTACAAGGGCGTCAAGGACGACAAGCCGGGCGAGCTCGTCGTCGACAAGGTCCTCATGGCCGTCGGCTTCGCGCCCAACGTCGAGGGCTTCGGCCTGGAGAACACCGGCGTCCAGCTCACCGAGCGCGGCGCCATCGCGATCGACGACGTCATGCGCACCAACGTCGAGCACATCTACGCGATCGGCGACGTCACCGCGAAGCTCATGCTCGCGCACGTCGCGGAGGCGCAGGGTGTCGTCGCGGCGGAGACCATCGGCGGCGCCGAGACGCTCACGCTCGGCGACTACCGCATGATGCCGCGCGCGACGTTCTGCCAGCCGCAGGTCGCGAGCTTCGGCCTCACCGAGCAGCAGGCGCGCGACGAGGGCTACCAGGTCAAGGTCGCGACCTTCCCGTTCATGGCGAACGGCAAGGCGCACGGCCTCGGCGACCCGGTCGGCTTCGTCAAGCTCATCTCCGACGAGACCTACGGCGAGCTCCTCGGCGGCCACCTCATCGGCCCCGACGTCTCCGAGATGCTGCCCGAGCTCACGCTCGCGCAGAAGTGGGACCTCACGGTCAACGAGGTGGCGCGCAACGTGCACACCCACCCGACGCTGTCCGAGGCCGTCCAGGAGTCGATCCACGGCCTCGCGGGGCACATGATCAACTTCTGACCCGTCAGACGCGGTCGCCCGCGCGGGCGACCACCCGAGCCGAGGCCCGGACCTGCTTGTCTCAGGTCCGGGCCTCGTGCTGTCCGGCGGGCGTGCGTGCGCCTGGGGACGAACGTGCCCCCGCGCGCCCTCGCCGGGGAGGCGGACGGTCCGCCGGGCGACCCGCCGGTGCCGCTAGGCGAGCGTCCGCGTCACGTGCTCGAGCCAGCGGGCGACGGTGACCAGCTCGTCGGGGGTGAAGCCCTCGGTGAGGCGGTCGTTCAGCTCGGCGAGCGCGGCGCGCACCTCGTCGAGCGCCGCGGTGCCGGTGGGCGTGAGGTCCAGGCGGACGGTGCGGCGGTCGTCGGGGTCGGGGCGACGGCGCACGAGGTCCGCGCGCTCCATGCGGGCGAGCAGGCCGCTGGTGCCGGCGGGGGAGGCCTGCAACGCGGCCGTCACCTCGCCGATCGTCGCGCCGGGGTGGGTGGCGAGGTGCAGCAGCACGCCGGCGGCGGCGGCCCCGAGCCCCGGGCCGCCGTCCCCGGACGTGCGCGCGCTGCCGCGGCGCGCGATCCAGCGCCGCATCTGGCGCTCCGCCGCGGTGGTGAGGAACACCAGCCGCGGCGGGCGGCCCGTCATCGTCGCGGCTTCCTGGCGGGGAAGTGGACGTTCCCGTCCTGCTGCGACGGGGCGGCCGCGGCGCGGGCGTCGAGCCAGGCGAGGAGGTCGGGCCAGAGCGTGTCGCGCAGGCCGCGGCGGAAGAAGCCCAGGTGGCCGATCGCCTCCACGCCGCCGTCGGCGGGGCTCCAGGTGCGGCGCTCGACGTGGGCGGCCGTGAGGCGGTCGGTGATCGCGTCGATCTGCGCGGGGGTGGCCCACGGGTCGTCGGTGAACCCGACGGCGAGGACGTCGCCCGTGACGCGTGCCGCGTCCGCGGCGGCGCGCATGGTCGGGTCGTCGAAGAAGTAGCCCGGCATGGTCGACCAGCGACTCCACTCGAGCATCGCGGCGGCGGGCATGTCCTCCCCGAGGCTCAGACGACGGCCGGGGATGTGGCCGAGCACCCGGGCCGTCGCGGGGCCGAGCGCCCGCAGGATCAGTCGGACGCGCGCTCGCTCGGCGCGGTCGGGGATCGCGGACGTCGCGGCGACGTGGGACGCGACCGTGACGAACCCGGCCAGGCCCCGTGAGCCCTTGCCGAGCGCGAGCGCGTGCCCGCCGATGCTGTGCCCGACGGCGAGCTGGGGCACGTCGCCGAACCGCGGGCGGGCCCACGCGGCGACCGCGGGGACGTCGTCGGCCATCCAGTCGCGCATGCGCAGGCCGCGGTGGTCGCGGGGGCTGCCGGACCGGCCCGTGCCGCGGTAGTCGTAGGTGACGGCGACATACCCATGAGTGGCGAGGAACTCCGCGAACCCCGTGTACAGGCGCTCGGGGACCGCCGTCGCGGGGTGGATCACCACGACACCGCGGGGCGACTCCTTGGCGGGCCCGCGCACCGTGCCGACGACCCAGCCGCCCGCCGGGATCTGGATCCGCAGCTCGTCGGAGCCCACCGTCGCCGGGCTTTCGTTTCGCATGCGAAGTACCTTAGCGGGCTCCGTGGGTGAGGTAGTGCGTGCCCTGACGCTGGGTCTGGTGGCGGCGGACTAGGGTGCGCGTCGTCGGCGCACGGGGCGGGCGCGCTGCGAGCGCGCGCGGACGCCCCCATGCTGGACGTTCCGCCGAACGACGACAGGGGAGTTGCTCATGTCCGACCAGACCACGCCGCAGGACCCCACGACGCAGCAGCCGCAGCCGGAGCAGCCCGCGGACCAGCTCCAGCCGCCGGGACGCACGGGCGACATGTCGCAGGAGCCGGACCACGGGGAGACCACCTACCGGGGGTCCGGCCGGCTCGACGGGAAGCGGGCGCTGATCACCGGCGGCGACTCGGGCATCGGCCGGGCGGTCGCGATCGCGTTCGCGCGCGAGGGCGCGGACGTCGCGATCTCGTACCTCCCGGAAGAGGAGGAGGACGCCCGCACGACGGCCCGGTGGATCGAGGACGCGGGCCGCACGGCCGTGCTGCTGCCGGGCGACATCCGCGACGAGGCGTTCTGCCGGCAGCTCGTCGCGGACGCCGTCGCGGGCCTCGGCGGGCTCGACGTGCTGGTGAACAACGCCGCGTACCAGATGGCGCAGGACGAGGGCCTGCGGGGGATCACGACCGAGCAGCTCGACCGGGTCCTCAAGACGAACGTCTACGCGCTGTTCTGGATCACGCAGGCGGCGCTCGACCACCTGCCCAGCGGCGGCGCGATCATCAACACGACCTCCGTCCAGGCGTTCGACCCGAGCCCTCCGCTGCTCGACTACGCCAGCACCAAGGCGGCGATCCTCAACTTCACCAAGGGGCTGGCGCAGCAGCTCGCGCCCGAGGGCATCCGCGTCAACGCCGTGGCGCCCGGGCCGATCTGGACGCCGCTCATCCCGGCCACGATGCCGGAGGAGAAGGTCGAGCAGTTCGGTGCCGACACGCCGCTCGGCCGCGCCGGGCAGCCGGCCGAGCTCGCGCCGGCGTACGTGTTCTTCGCCTCGCAGGAGTCGAGCTACATCACCGGTGACCGCATCGGCGTGACCGGCGGTCGGCTGCTCTGACGGGTCCTCCCGTCCCCGGCGCGACCAGGCGGCGGCCACCCCACCCGGGTGCGCCGCCGTCGTCGTGCGCGGGAGAAGATGGTCCCGGGGGACACCGACCGAGAAGGAGACCCATGCCCGCGCCCACGACGCCCACCCGCGAGTTCGTCACCGGCCTGCCGAAGGCCGAGCTGCACCTGCACCTGGAGGGCACGCTCGAGCCCGACCTCAAGCTGCGCCTCGCGCAGCGCAACGGCATCGACATCGGCCAGTCGACGGTCGAGGAGGTGCGCGCGACGTACGCGTTCGACTCCCTGACGAGCTTCCTCGCCGTGTACTACCCGGCGATGGAGGTGCTGCAGACCGCGGACGACTTCTACGAGCTCGCCGACACCTACCTCGCCCGCGCGGCGGCGGACGGCGTGAAGCACGCCGAGATGTTCTTCGACCCGCAGGCGCACACGTCGCGTGGCGTGCCGTTCGAGGCGGTCGTGACGGGGTACCACCGCGCCGCGGCCGAGGCGCCGAGCAAGCATGGCATCGACGCGCACCTCATCCTGTGCTTCCTGCGCGACCACTCCGCGCAGAGCGCGGCCGAGACGCTCGAGGCGTCGGTGCCGTTCCGCGACAAGATCCTGGGCGTCGGGCTCGACTCCGACGAGCGCGACAACCCGCCGCAGAAGTTCGCGGACGTGTTCGCGCGCGCCCGCGAGCTCGGGTACCGGCTGACGATGCACTGCGACATCGACCAGGTCGGCAGCATCGACAACATCCGGACCGTGCTCGACGAGATCGGCGTGGACCGGGTGGACCACGGCACGAACGTCGTGGAGGACCCGGCGCTCGTCGACGTCGTGCGTGAGCGCGGGCTGGGCCTCACGACGTGCCCGATCTCGAACTCGTTCGTCACCGACGACATGAAGGCGACCGAGATCGCCGGCCTGCTGCGCTCGGGCGTGCGCGTCACCGTGAACTCCGACGACCCGGCGTACTTCGGCGGCTACGTCGCGGAGAACTACGTCGCGCTCGCGGAGGCGGCGGGCCTCACGACGCAGGAGGTCGTGCAGCTCGCGAGGAACTCGTTCGAGGCGTCGTGGCTCGGCGACTCGCAGCGTGCGGCCTACCTCGCCGAGATCGACCGGTACGTCGCGGCGTTCGACGCGAACGCCGTCTGACCCGGCCCCCCACCCCGCCGAGGTAGAGCCTTGGTCCGCCGAGGTAGAGGCGTGGTCACGACCACGCCTCTACCTCGCGGGACCGGGGCTCTACCTCGCGCGATCGAGGCTCTGTCTCGCGGTTCTGGGCGCTCGTCCCGCGCGGACGTACCGGGGAGTAACGTGTCGGGGACGGCCGCCGCCGTCCGTTCGGCGGCGAGCACCCCCGCAGGGGGTGAATAATCTCCGGGTGCCGCACGTTGGCACGCAAGGGACCCGCGCGCGCGGAACGGCCGTCCGCGGCCCCGCACGCGGGCCCCTGCCCGCAGGGGCACCACGACCACCGGCTTGGCGAGAGGGCGACCAGAGCTCATGAAGGATGTGCTGTACGTCGACGGCGGGACCCCGCTGGACGGGACGATCACCGTGCGCGGCGCGAAGAACTTCGTGTCGAAGGCGATGGTGGCGTCGTTGCTGGGGGAGTCGCCGAGCGTGCTGCGCAACGTGCCGCAGATCCGCGACGTCGGCGTCGTGACGGGGCTGCTGGAGCTGCACGGCGTCACCGTGAAGTCCGACCCGGACGCGGGGATCCTCGACCTGGACCCGTCGAACGTCGAGTCGGCGCACGTCGCGGACATCGACGCGCACGCGGGCTCGAGCCGCATCCCCATCCTGTTCTGCGGCCCGCTGCTGCACCGTCTCGGTGAGGCGTTCATCCCGGACCTGGGCGGCTGCCGGATCGGCGACCGGCCGATCAACTACCACCTGGACATCCTGCGCCAGTTCGGCGCGGTGGTGGACAAGCGGGAGAACGGCATCCACATCCGTGCCCCGCGTCGCCTCCAGGGCACGAAGATCGCGCTGCCGTACCCGTCGGTGGGCGCGACCGAGCAGCTCCTGCTGACGGCCGTGCGCGCCGAGGGCATCACGGAGCTCGCGAACGCCGCGATCGAGCCCGAGATCATGGACCTCATCGCGGTGCTCCAGAAGATGGGCGCGATCATCTCGGTCGACACCGACCGCGTGATCCGCATCGAGGGCGTCGACCGCCTCGACGGCTACACGCACACCGCGCTCGGCGACCGCATCGAGGCGGCCTCGTGGGCGTCGGCCGCGCTGGCGACTGGCGGCGACATCACGGTCAAGGGCGCGACGCAGCCCGAGATGATGATGTTCCTCAACACGTTCCGGAAGGTCGGCGGCCGGTTCGACGTCCAGGACGACGGCATCCGGTTCTGGCACCCGGGCGGCGACCTGTCGCCGATCGTGCTCGAGACGGACGTGCACCCGGGCTTCATGACGGACTGGCAGCAGCCGCTCGTCGTGGCCCTCACCCAGGCCAAGGGCCTGTCGATCGTGCACGAGACGGTCTACGAGAACCGCTTCGGCTTCACGGACGCGCTGCGCGGCATGGGCGCGACCATCCAGGTCTACAAGGAGTGCCTGGGCGGGCGCGACTGCCGGTTCGGGCAGCGCAACTTCCACCACTCCGCGGTCATCTCGGGCCCGACGCCGCTCGCCGCTGCCGACATCGAGGTGCCCGACCTGCGCGGCGGCTTCTCCCACCTCATCGCCGCGCTCGCCGCGAAGGGCACGTCGACCGTGCGCGGCATCAGCCTCATCGACCGCGGCTACGAGAACTTCCAGGACAAGCTGGTCGCGCTCGGCGCGGACGTCCGCCGGGACTGAGCCGTCCACGGGTGCCCGGGGCACCCACCTCATGACGACTGTCACGGCCTCGCACGCGGTCCGCGTGCGAGGCTGTTCGTCGTGATCACCCGACCGCGCACGTTCCTCGACGTGTGGAGCCGGCGGACCGGCCCCGAACGGTTCGACTCCTACACCCGATGGTCGCTCTACTTCCTCTCGGGGACCGAGCCCCTCATCGCGCTCGCCCTCATCGGGAGCGACCCGACGTTCGACCCGTCGGTGACGCGGTTCTGGCTGGCGCTCGTCCTCGTGCACACGGTCGTCTGCATCCTCGCGCTGCGCGCCGGGATCGGGCACTTCCTCGGCGGACGCCGCGTCCACCCGGTGCTGCTCGTCCTCCTCGGGGTCCTCTCGCTCGCGGTCGCCGCGCTCGCCGTCGGCACCTTCCCCGTGGATGGGGTCGACGACGTCGCCGCGAGCAGTCGCTACTACGGGCTGCTCCTGGGCCTCGGCTACGGGGTGCTGGCGCTCGTCCCCCTGCTCACGTTCCGGCGGGTCGCCCTCGTCGCGCTGGTCCTCGCCGTCGTCACCGGGTGCTCCGTGTGGATGGGCACCGGGCCCGTGACGGCGCGGACGGCGGGCATCGCGGTGGGCCTCGGCCTCTCGGCCCTGGTCATGCTGCTCGGCGTCTTCGGCTCGTACCGCGCCTCGGTCTGGATGCTCGGCGTCGTGTGGGAGCAGGAGCGCACGCGCGTGCTCCACGCCCGCCTCGCCGTCGCCGAGGAGCGGCTGCGGTTCTCGCGCGACCTGCACGACGTCTTCGGGCGCACCCTGTCCGTGGTCGCCGTGAAGAGCGAGCTCGCGGCGGAGCTCGCGGCCCGCGGCCGCCCCGGCGCCGAGGAGCAGATGCTCGAGGTCCGCCGCATCGCGCAGGACGCGCTGCGCGAGGTGCGCGCCGTCGTCGCGGGCTACCGCACGGCCGACCTCGGCGCCGAGCTGGCCGGGGCGCGGTCCGTCCTGCGGTCCGCCGGGATCGAGACGACCGTGCACGGCGACGAGACCCCCGTGGGCGAGGACGCGCAGGAGGCGCTCGCGTGGGCGGTCCGGGAGGCCGTGACGAACGTCGTGCGGCACTCGACCGCGCGCACGTGCACCATCACGGTCCACCGCGACGGGGCGTCGAGCGTCGTGGAGGTCGTCAACGACGGCGTCCCGACGGCGCCGCGCACCGGCGGCGGGTCGGGCCTCGTCGGGCTCCGCGAACGCCTGGAGGGCGCCGGCGGTCGCCTCGAGACGTGGGTCGACGACGGCCGCTTCGGGCTCGTGGCCCGCGTGCCCGACGCCGCCCGTCCCCACCGCGCGTCCCCGTCCCCGCTCCCCGAGAGGACCACCCCGGCGTGATCCGCATCCTGCTCGCCGACGACGAGAACCTCATCCGCGACGCCGTCGCGTCGCTCCTCGCGCTCGAGGACGACCTCGAGGTCGTGGCGCAGGCGGCGTCCGGCCCCGAGGCCGTCGCGGCCGCGCTCAAGCTCCGGCCCGACGTCGCCGTGCTCGACCTCCAGATGCCGGGCCTCGACGGCGTCGAGGTCGCGCAGCGGCTCGCCGGCGAGCTGCCGTCGTGCGGCGTCGTCATCGTCACGAGCCACGGTCGCCCGGGCTACCTCAAGCGCGCGCTCGAGGCGGGCGCGCGGGGCTTCCTGCCGAAGACCGTCTCGGCGCGCGTCCTCGCGGACGTCGTGCGCCAGGTGCGCGACGGCGGCCGGTACGTGGACCCGGAGCTCGCCGCGGAGGCGATCGCCGCGGGCGCGAGCCCGCTCACGCCGCGCGAGGCCGACGTGCTCGAGCTCGCGGCCGACGGCGCCCCCGTCGAGGAGATCGCGACGCGCGCCCACCTCGCGCCCGGCACGGTGCGCAACTACCTCTCGTCCGCGGCGGCCAAGCTGGGCGCCGCGAACCGGCACGAGGCCGCGCACGCCGCGCGACGGCACGGCTGGATCTGAGGGCGGGCTCCGCCCGGTAGGCTCGGTGACCGTGCCGAGCCAGCCCCAGACCCCGCGCGCGTACAAGACCTTGGCGTTCCTGCTGCGCCCGATCCTGTTCGCGATCACCCGACGCGACTGGCGGGGTGCCGAGAACCTGCCCGACGGCGGGTTCATCGCCGCCGCCAACCACGTCACCGAGGTCGACCCGGTGACGCTCGCGCACTTCCTCTACGACCAGGGCCGCGCCCCCAAGATCACGGCGAAGGCCTCGCTCTGGAAGGTGCCCGTGCTCGGCGGCCTCCTCACCCGCACCGGGATGATCCCCGTGCACCGCGGCACGGCCGGTGCCGCGCAGTCGCTCGTCGACTCCACCGCGCGGCTGGACGAGGGCGAGTGCGTCGTGTTCTTCCCCGAGGGCACGCTCACGCGCGACCCGGACGGCTGGCCCATGGTGGGCAAGACGGGCGTCGCGCGCCTCGCGCTCACGAGCCGGGCGCCCGTCGTCCCCATCGCCCAGTGGGGCGCGCACCGGCTCCTCGCGCCGTACGGCAAGGTGTTCAAGCCGATCCCGCCCAAGCAGGTCGCGGTCCACGCCGGGCCGCCCGTCGACCTCTCCGACCTCTACGACCGCCCGCAGGACACCGCGACGCTGCGCGAGGCGACCGAGCGCATCATGGCCGCGATCACGAGCCAGCTCGAGGAGATCCGCGGCGAGCAGGCGCCCGCCGAACGGTTCGACCTGCGCCGTCGGCCCGGGACGGAGGACCGCGCGTGAGCGCCGAGCGCATCGTCGCCGCCGTCCTCGGGTCCGGCAGCTGGGGCACCACGTTCGCCGCCGTCCTGGCCGACGCCGGGTGCGAGGTACGTCTCTGGGGCCGTGACGCCGAGGTCGCCGAGCAGGTGAACACCTCGCGCCGCAACGAGAAGCGGCTGCCGGGCATCGACCTCCCCGAGGGGATCCGCGCCACGACCGACGCGGCCGAGGCGCTCGCGGGCGCCGGGCTCGTCGTCGTCGCGGTGCCCTCCCAGGTCGCGCGCGAGACGCTCACCGAGCTCCGCCCGCACGTGGCGCCCGACGCGGTCGCGGTGTCCCTCATGAAGGGCGTCGAGCTGAGCACCGACCGGCGCATGAGCGAGGTCGTCGCGGAGTCTCTCGGTCTGGCTCCCGAGCGCGTCGCCGTGGTCTCGGGGCCGAACCTCGCGCGGGAGATCGCGCACCGGCAGCCGACCGCGACCGTCGTGTCGTGCGCCGACGACGACGTGGCCCGCTACGTGGCGCGCGCGTGCTCGTCGTCGTACTTCCGCCCGTACACCAACCGGGACGTGGTCGGCGTCGAGCTGTGCGGCGCAGTGAAGAACGTCATCGCGCTCGCCGTGGGGATCGCCCAGGGCCGCGGGTTCGGCTACAACACGACCGCCACCGTCATCACGCGCGGCCTGGTCGAGATCACGCGCCTCGGGCTCGCGCTCGGGGCGGACGCCGAGACGTTCCCCGGGCTCGCGGGCATGGGCGACCTCGTCGCGACGTGCTCGTCGCCGCTCTCGCGCAACCACACGCTCGGCAAGCACATCGGCCAGGGCCTGACCCTCGACGACGCGATCGCCGCGACCGGCGGCACGGCGGAGGGCGTGAAGTCGTGCCGCTCGGTGCTCGAGCTCGCGCGCAAAGTCGGTGTCGACATGCCCATCACGGCCGGGGTCGTCGCGGTGCTCCACGAGGGCATGCCCGTCGACGAGATGGCGCGCGGCCTGCTGTCGCGGCCGCAGAAGGCCGAGGGCGTCTCGGCGGAGCGCTGAGGCCCTCGGCCTGACGAGTGGGGCCGTCAGCCGTCGTCGCGGACGTCGACGACGACGCGGGTCGGGTCCTCGAGCGAGAACACCCGGAACGGGCGCCGCTCGTCGTCGACCCCGACGAACGCCTGCGTGTACCCCTCGAACACGCCGCGCAGCAGCACCTCCTCGACCTCGCCGTCGTCCCCGGCCCGGACGGGGTTGGGGCCCGCGTACTCCTCGACCCCGGTGTCCATGGGGTACCCCGAGCCGGAGATCATGACCTGCAGGTAGGCGTCGCCGTCGACCGCGACGACGTCACCCTTGCCGTCGTCCGTCGGCTGGTCCACGTACTCGACCCGCCACCCGGGCGTCCCCGTGCCGCCGAGCTCGAGGACGACCCGGTCGAACCCGTCGTGGTGCCCGACCCGGACGTCCGTCACCGTGAGCGCGGCGTCCGCGGACGGGTCCTGCGTGTCCGGATCGGTGTTCGCGGGGAACGGCAGCGGTGCCTCCGTCGCGTCGTCCGACGGCGTGGACGCGCCGTCGGTCGGCTCGGCGCCGGGCTCCGGGGTGGTGCTCGGGGAGCCGGTCGGGCTGGGCGACGCGCTCGTCGCGGTGCTCGACGGGGAGGGCGAGTCGTCCGACCCGCCCGGGCTGCACGCCGCAAGCGCGAGGACGAGGACCGCGCCGGCGGCGGCGGCCGGTCCTCCGGGCACCGCGCGCCCCGTCGGTCGTGCCTGCCGCGTCCGCACCGCTCGTCGTGTCGTCATGCCGTCGATCCTAGAAAGCCCAGGTCACGCGCGCGCGGCGGGCGGGCCACGGTCCGGCGACGGTCGTGTCACAGCCCGGTCTCGGGGACCGCGCACCCTGTCCTGACGAGGTGGCTGCCGCTACCCTCGGGGGATGCTGCAGGGGATCGGTGGTGCGTTCTTCGCGGTCGCGCTCACGGGACTGGTCGTCGTGGGGATCGTCCGCTTCACGTCCGGGGCGGAGGCGCGTGCCCGGCGCTCCGAGGGCGCGGGCGAGAGCGCGTCGTCCGGCATGTTCGGCGAGATCGTCGAGATCTTCCAGCCCAGCCGGACGCACCTCACCGAGGAGAAGGAACGTCAGCGGCTCGACATCGTGCAGCGGCCGGCGGAGGGCCGGCCGTTCGACGTCGACCTGGACGGCGGGGTCTTCTACGTCCCTCGGGAGCAGTCCCGCGGCGGCTCCCCGGCACCTGAGCCCGACGCGGGCTAGGGTGCGGTGACCGACAGGTGGTGGTGCGCGGGCCGTGGCGGCCTGCGCGGAGAGGATCCAGGGCGTGCGTGACGAGCATCCGTTCGGTATCCGCCTGCACCCGGTGGCAGCGAGGACCGACCTCGACCCCGGGGCCCGCGAGATCGGCGTCGTCCACGACGGAGAGCTTCTGGTCATGGAGCACGAGGACGGGTCGACATGGGTGCGGGACGTCGCGACGGGCGACTCGTCCCCTCTCAACCGCGACCGCGCGGCGACCGAGGGGTTCCTGGAGGCGTTCGCGGAGTACCTGAGCTCCGGACGGCCCGCCCCCGGGCCGACGACGATGACGGCCGAGCAGGCCGCGGAGCGTCTCCGCGCCTTCCGGGCGGGGGAGGTTCGTCCGCCCTCCAGTCCGTCCGGGCGCAGGGCTCCCTCGCACCGCGCACGGCTGCGCACGCTCCGCACGAGGCTGCGCGCCATCGACAGCGCCGCGACCGGGCCGGGCTCCTGGTGGAGCGGTCCCCTCGAAGAGGCGGAGAACGACCTGCTCTGAGGGGTCGCAGCGTGGCGGCGCGGAGCCGGATCGACGCACCCGCCGCCGCGGCGCCGCGCGGCCGGGGCCGTGGCGCGCGTCAGTCGACCGCGCTGCGCAGTGCGCGGTCCAGGTCGCGCCAGAGGTCCTCGACGTCCTCGACGCCCACCGAGAGCCGCAGCAGGTCTTCCGGGACCGTGCGCGACTCGGTCGCGAACCGGCGTCGGCGCTCGAGGCTCGACTCGACGCCGCCCAGGCTCGTCGCGGGTACCCACAGCCGGACCGCCGCGACGACGGCGTCCGCGCCCGGCGCGCCACCCCGCGGGCGCACGCCGAGGATCGAGCCGTACCCGGTCATGAGGCGCGTCGCGCGCTCGTGACCCGGGTCGTCGGGCAGGCTCGGGTGCCGCACCTCGACGACGTCGGGGTGCTCGGCGAGCCGGCGCGCGAGCTCCGCCGCGTTCTGCTGGGACCGCTCGACGCGCAGGGCGAGCGTGCGCAGGCCGCGCAGCGCGAGCCATACCTCGAACGGCCCGGGGATCGAGCCGTGGAGCGTGCGGTAGGCACGCAGCGCGGCCGTGAGCTCCGGCGTGCGCGCGACGGCCGCCCCCAGCACGACGTCGGAGTGCCCGGCGAGGTACTTCGTCACCGAGTGCACGACGACGTCCGCGCCGTGCGCGAGGGGCTGCTGGCCGAGCGGCGTCGCGAACGTGTTGTCCACCGCGGACAGGACCCCGCGCTCGCGCGCCGCCGCGAGCAGGGCGGGCAGGTCGGCGACCTCGAGCATGGGGTTCGTCGGGGACTCGACGAGGAGGAGCGACGCGCCGTCGAGGGCCGCGACGACCTGGTCGGTGTCGGCGACGTCGACGCGAACGACCTCGACGCCGGCCCGTGCCGCGAGGTCGTCCGCGAAGCCGAGCGACACCTGATAGGCGTGGCGGGGCAGCACGACCTTCCCGCCCGCGGGCACGGCCGAGAACACCGCGGCGATCGCCGCCATCCCGGAGCCGAACACCACGCCGGGGTGCTCCGCGCCCTCGAGCGCGGCGAGCGCCTCCTCGAACGGGTGCCACGTCTCGGTGTCCATCCGCGTGTACAGGAGCTCGCCCGGCTGCTGGACGCCCTGCGACACGTACGTCGAGGACAGCACGATCGGGGGGTTCACGGGCGCGCCCTGCGACCGCTCGGGGCGTCCCGCGGCGACGGCGACGGTCGCGGGGGACAGGGCGTCGGAGGCGTGCGGGTCGGTCATGGCGGCAGCGTACGCCCGGCCGCCCGACGAGTGCCCCGGGCGACCACCCCCTGACCGGGCGACCAGGCGATCACGGTCGGCCGAGCAGGTCGTGCTGGTGCGTCGTGCGGCCGGGACGTGCCAGGACCACCTGCTCGGCGCCGGCGGTCCGCGTCAGGGGAGGGGGCCCAGGAGCGACTGCGCGACGGTCGAGTGGGCGGACTCGTCGTCGGACGGGTGGAAGATCCCGGCGAGGACGTCGCGGTAGAGACGGCCGAGCTCGTTGCCGGCGAAGTAGCTGGAGCCGCCCGCGACCCGCACCATCTGGTCGACGACGGTCTTCGCCGTCTCCGTCGCGCGCACCTTGAGCCCTGCGGTCGCGCGGAACCAGCCCGCGCCGCGGTCGACGAGGGCGTCGAGCTCGGCCGCGACGGTGTCGATCTGCGGCCAGACGGCGTCGAGCGCGAGCGCGGCGTCCGCGAGGCGCCAGCGGACGTCCGGGTCCTCGGAGAGCGGCGCGCCGTCGTTCTTCATCGACGTCCGACGGCGGGCCGCGGCGACGCCGAGCTCGAGCGCACGGTCCGCGATGCCCGTGTACACCGACGCGAGCAGCGTCTCGAACGTCGTGAAGATCCCGACGACGAGGGGGTCCAACGTCGGGCCCGGCGGCAGACGCCGGACGACGCGCTCGACGGGGGCGAACGCGCCGTCGAGCACCGTGGAGCGCGACTGCGACGCGCGCATGCCCATCGTGTCCCAGTCGTCGAGCACCTGGACCCCGGCGTCGCGCGACACGAACGCGTGCACGAGGCGCGGGGCGTCGCGCGACTGGGTGTCGAGCCCCAGCACGCCGAGCCGCGTCCACGCGGGCGAGTTCGACGTGAAGATCTTGCGGCCGTGGAACGTGTACCCGCCCCGCTCGTCCGGGCGCGCCTCGGTGCGCGAGCCGAGCAGCACGAGGTCGTTGCCGCCCTCGGAGTACCCGAACCCGAAGACGTCCCCGCGGACGGCGTCCTCGAGCAGCCAGTCGAGCGACGCGTCACCGCGCAGGTGGAGGTAGCGCGCGACGCCCGTCCACACGTGGTGCATGTTCACGGCGAGCGCCGTCGCGGGGGCGGCACCCGCGAGCCGCGCCTGCTCGTGCGTCAGCTCGCGCAGGGTGAGGCCCGCGCCGCCGAACGACTCCGGCACGAGCGCGCGCAGGTACCCGGCCTCGGTGAGTGCGGCGAGGTCCTCGGTGAAGAACGCGTTGTCGCGGTCGTAGCCCGCGGCCCGGCCGCGGATCTGCTCCAGCAGCTCGTCGGAGAGCAGCGTGCGCGGCGTGGGGAACGGGGCGGGTGACGGGACGGGCGTGGGCATGGCCTGCCTTCGGTCTCGGGACGGACGGTGGAGGGGCGGACGGGGAAGGGCCCCGGCGACGTGCGTCGCCGGGGCCCCTCCACCGTACGGCGGCCGGTGGCCGGCCGTCAGCCCACGAGGACGGGCACCGGGTCCTCCGGGTGGGGGAGGATGCGGCGCAGGACGTCCGCGAGCGTCACGACGCCGACGAACCGCTCGCCGTCCATGACGACCGCGAGCTGCTCGCTCGACTCGCGCATGCGCGCGAGCGCGGCGTGCACCGTGGTGCCGGACTCCAGGACGAACCCGGGGCGCGCGAGCTCCTTGGCGAGCCGGTCGTCCGGCTCGAGGAGCGTGTCGCGCACGTGCACGACCTTCGGGACCACGCTCCCGTTCTGGACGAGGATGCGCAGGTGGCCCGAGCGGGCCGACGCGCGTCGCACGTCGGCCGCGGTCGCGTCGGCGGGGACCGACGTGGGCCGGCTCCCGGCCGGCACGAGCGCGTCGACCGTGAGGGTCTCGAGCTCGATCACGCCCGAGATCTGCGCCCGGTATGACGCCTCGAGCGCGCCGACGTTCGCCGAGTGCTCGACCAGGTGCCGCAGGGTCGCGGCGTCCTGCCCGCCACCCTCGACGTTCTCCACCGGCTCGACGCCCACGGCCCGCACGCAGCGGTTCGCGAGCTCGTTGAGCCAGCGCAGGAGCGGGCGGAACGCCCACATGAACCCGCGCATCGGCAGCGCGAGGAGCGTGGCAGACCGCTCGGGGTGGGCGATGGCCCACGACTTCGGTGCCATCTCGCCGACGACGAGGTGCAGGAACGTCACGACGATCAGCGCGAGCACGAAGCCCGCGACGTCGGCGGCCCACAGGGGCGCGCCCCACGTCTCGAAGACGGGCGTGAGCCAGTGGTGGACGGCGGGCTTGGTGATGGCACCGAGCGCGAGCGTGCACGCGGTGATGCCGAGCTGGGCGCCGGCCATGAGGAGCGTGAGCTCGTTCGAGCTGCGCAGCGCGGCGCGCGCGGCGCGGCTCGTGGGGGCGGCGTCCTCGAGGCGGTGCCTCTTGGCGCCGAGGAGCGCGAACTCCACGGCGACGAAGAACGCGCTGAGCGCGATGATCGCGACGGTCGCCGTGACGACGACCCAGGGGTTGCTCATCGGGTCTCCTCCGCGGCGTCGGTCGGGTGCGCAACCTCGCGCGCGGTCGGGTGCACGACGACGTCGACGGGGACGTCGCCCCGCCGCTCGACGAGCCGGACGCGCACGAGACGCGGCACGTGCCGCTCGACCGACAGGACGTCGACGAGGAGGGCGCGGTGCACCGGCTCGTCGTGCACGAGGTCGGCCGGGTCGTCCGGCAGCGGCACCTCGATCTGGTCGCCCGCGCGCGGCAGGGCGCCGTGCTGGGCGATGAGGAGCCCGGAGACCGTCTCGTGGTCGCCGCGGGGCAGGTCGTGCCCGAGGGCGCGCTCCGCCTCGTCGACGTGGACGTCGCCGCCCATGACCCACACGCCGTCCTCCTCGGCCGTGACCGTGGCGGGCTGCTCGGGGTCGTGCTCGTCGGTGATCTCGCCGACGAGCTCCTCGGCGAGGTCCTCGACGGTCAGCACGCCGGTGAAGCCGCCGTACTCGTCGATGACGCACGCGAGCTGGTTGCGCGTGGAGTTGAGCTGCGCGAGGGCGTCCGGGAGCGTCATGGCCGTCGGCAGCACCACGGCCTGGCGCATGAGCGCCGTGACGGGGGCGTCCGCGGGCAGGTCGGTCGCGAGGACGTCGGCGAGCTGGACGACGCCGAGCGGCTGGTCCGTGTCGTCGACCACCGGGTAGCGCGTGTGGGCGCGGGCCATGAGCTCTCGCACCTCGGCGACGGTCGCCTCGGGCCGCACGGTTCCCACGCGCGAGCGCGGGATCATCGCGTGCTCGACGTCGCGCTGCGGGAAGTCCAGCACGCGGTCGAGGAGCACGGACAGCTCGTCGGTCAGGTTCCCGCTCTCGCGCGAGTCGGCCACGATGTGCTCGAGGTCGCGCGCGGTCGCGGTGTTGTCGACGTCGTGGACGGGCTCGATCCTGAGCATCCGCAGCAGCGCGTTGGACGCCTTGTCGAACACCGCGATGAGCCAGCCGAACACCGTGAGGTACGCCGACGTCGAGCGTGCCAGACCCTTCGCGAGCGGCTCGGGCCGCGCGATGGCGAGGTTCTTGGGGAACAGCTCGCCGAAGAGCATCTGGATGATCGTCGACAGCACGAGCGCCAGGACGGTGCCCACCGCGACGCCGACACCCGTCGGGACGCCGACGCCGCCGAGCATGGTGCCGAGCGACTGCCCGATGAGGGGCTCGGCCACGTAGCCGACGAGCAGGCCCGTCACCGTGATGCCGAGCTGCGCGCCGGACAGGACGAAGGAGGTGCGCCGGGTCACGGCGAGCGCGCGCCGGGCCGACTCGTCGCCGGCCTCCGCCTTGGCCCCCAGCCGGGAGCGGTCGACGGTCATGTAGGCGAACTCCTGCGCGACGAAGTAGGCCGTCGCCGCCGTGATCGCGAGGACCACGAGGAGCCCGAGGAGGAGGGAGAGGAAGGTCGTCATCGTGCCCGCACCGCCCTGCGGTCGACGGGGACGCGTGGGTGCGTCCGCTCGCTGCCGGGGCCGGTGCGGCCGGGACTATGGTCGGGGTCGTCGGCCGCGGGGGCCTCGAGAGTCGTGTCTTCCACGGCACTCCCAACGCCGGAGCCTCCCGGATCGTTCCCGGGATCTCGCGGGGATGCTCGCCGGGATCTCGCACCGGCGCGCGTCCGCGCGCGAGCAGGCGTCCGGTAGGGTCGTCCGCGATGTCCAGCCAGAGCCCCGACCGGTCCGTGCCGTCCACCGACGAGCACCCCACCGGCGCCCCCCGCAAGCCCCGCGTCCTCGTGCTGTTCGGCGGGCGCTCGGGCGAGCACGCCATCTCCGCCGCGACCGCCGCGGGCGTCCTGCGCGCCATCGACCGGACGCGTTACGACGTCGTCCCGGTCGGGATCACGCCGTCGGGCGAGTGGGTCCTCGCGGCCGACGAGCCGTCGCGCTGGGAGATCACGGCGGGCCGGCTGCCTCAGGTCGAGCCGACGGGCGAGGAGGTCATCCTCCCGCTGTCGACCGGGCGCCGGGACCTGCGGGTGCTCGCGCCCGGCGAGGTGCCGCGCGTGCTCGGCGAGGTGGACGTCGTCTTCCCGCTCCTGCACGGCCCCTACGGCGAGGACGGCACCCTCCAGGGCATGCTCGAGCTCGCCGACGTGCGCTACGTGGGCGCGGGCGTCCTCGCCTCGGCGGTCGGCATGGACAAGCACTTCATGAAGCTCGTGCTCGCGGGCGAGGGCCTGCCGATCGCGCCGTACACCGTCGTCAAGCCGGGGGCGTTCGAGCGCGACCCGGAGACGGTGACGCAGGCGGTGGCCGCGCTCGGCCTGCCCGTCTTCGTCAAGCCCGCGCGCGCCGGGTCGAGCCTCGGCATCTCCAAGGTCGACGACCTCGCCGACCTGCCCGCGGCGATCGCGGCGGCGCAGGAGCACGACCCGAAGGTCGTCGTCGAGGCGGGCGTCGTCGGTCGCGAGATCGAGTGCGCCGTCCTCGGCGGACGCGGGGGAGCGCGGCCGCGCGCGTCCCTGCCGGGGGAGATCGTCGTCACGGGCGAGCAGCACGACTTCTACGACTTCGAGGCCAAGTACCTCGACGAGGCCGGGGTCGAGCTGTCGTGCCCGGCGGACCTCCCGGAGCACCTCGTCGAGCGCGTGCGCGAGATCGCCGTGCGCACGTTCGAGGCGGTCGGCGCGGAGGGCCTCTCGCGCGTCGACGTGTTCGTCACGCCCGACGAGCAGGTCGTCGTCAACGAGATCAACACCATGCCCGGCTTCACGCCGTTCTCGATGTACCCGCGCATGTGGGAGAAGTCGGGGCTCAGCTACCCCGACCTCATCGACGAGCTCGTCGCCCTCGCGCTCGAGCGGCCCACCGGCCTGCGCTGACCGCGCGGGCGGCGAGCCGGGGGCAGGCCCGGGACGGGCACCGGCTCAGCCGACGTCGCCCACCCCGACGCACGCGCGCGTCTGCGGGACCTCCATGACCGCGCGGCCCAGGTCCGCGATGAACGACGTCGAGTGTCCCTCCGTCACGGCGGGCGGGACGACGACCTGCACCGCGGGGTCGCGCCCGTAGGTGGTGAACGTCCACGTGCCCTCGTCCTCGACGACGAGCCAGTCGACGCTGCCCCCCTCGGACACGACGCTCTGGCACGCCGTCGTCGTGGGCCCGGGCACCTCGACGCCGCACCGCAGCGTCACCGCTGCGCCCGGCTCGCCCCAGGCGGCCGTGGCCTGGCTCGTCGTGCCGACCTTCGGCAGGTCCTCGCCCAGCGAGTCGGGCAGCGCGAGCACGACGTCCGCGCACAGCGGGTTCTGGGCGTCGTCCGCCACGGGGACGCCGATGCGCGGCGCGCACGCGGCGGTCGCGGCCACGACTCCCAGGAGCGCGGGGACGGCCAGGGCGCGGACGAGCCGGCGGCGGGACGGCCGGGACGATCCCGGACGGGCGGAGGGGAAGCGGGGAGGAACGACGTCGAGCACGCGACCACCGTAGCGGCCCGCGACGGGTGCCCGTGACCGCCCGGGCGGCGACTAGGGTGGCCGCGTGAGCGAGACGCCCCTGCTGGTCCGCGACGTGCCCGAGGAGGCGCTCCTCGCCCGGATCTTCCCCCTGCTGCCCACGGCCCCCTCGACGCTCGTCGGGCCGGGGGACGACTGCGCGGTCGTCGCCGCGCCCGACGGCCGCTACGTCGTGTCCACCGACGTCCTCGTCGAGGACCGGCACTTCCGCCGACGCTGGTCGACGGGCTACGACGTCGGCCGCCGCGCCGCCGTGCAGAACCTCGCCGACGTCGTGTCCATGGGCGCGCGCCCCGCGGCGCTCGTCGTCTCGCTCGTCATGCC
This sequence comes from Cellulosimicrobium sp. AB352, assembly GCF_049538415.1. Classification (NCBI taxonomy): domain Bacteria; kingdom Bacillati; phylum Actinomycetota; class Actinomycetes; order Micrococcales; family Promicromonosporaceae; genus Cellulosimicrobium; species Cellulosimicrobium sp. AB352. The sequence continues at coordinate 133,019 of NZ_JBMVFX010000009.1, forward strand.
GGGCGACCTGCCCGTCGACTGGGTCACCGGGTTCGCGCGCGGGCTGGCCGACGCGTGCACCCCGCTCGGTGCCGCGGTCGTGGGCGGTGACCTGTCCGGAGGGGACCAGGTCGTGGTCGCCGTGACCGTCCACGGGGACCTGGAGGGACGCGAGCCGGTGCTGCGCGGCGGCGCCCGGGCGGGCGACGTGGTCGCGCTCGCGGGGACGCTCGGGCGGTCCGCCGCGGGTCTCGCGCTGCTCGACGCCGGTCGCGCGGACGTCGACGACGCGCTCGTCGCCGCCTATTTGCGTCCCGACCCGCCGCTCGCCGCAGGCCCGGTCGCGGCCGACGCCGGGGCCACGGCGATGATGGACGTCTCGGACGGCCTGCTGCGGGACGCGGGGCGGGTCGCGCGGGCGAGCGGCGTCGTCGTGGACCTGGACCCGGGCGCGCTCGACGCCGACCGTGCCCGGCTGCGGGACGCGGGCGCCGCGCTCGCGGGCGAGGACGACGGGGCGGAGCTCGTCGACGGGTGGGTCCTGTCCGGGGGAGAGGACCACGGCCTGCTCGCCACGTTCCCCGCGGCGGCACCGCTCCCGGCCGGGTTCCGGCGGCTCGGCACGGTGCGTCCCGCGGGCGACGACGGCGCGGGCGTGCGCCTGGACGGCGCGGTGCCGCGCCGGTCGTCGGGGTGGGACCACTTCCGCGCTTGAGCGCGGGCGTCAGCTCCGGCGGCGGTAGCGGACGGCGGTGAGGTCCTTGCCGCCGATGTCGTCGCGGCGCTCGACCCCGTCCGGGCTGAACCCGTGCCGGCGGTAGAACCGGCGCGCGCGCTCGGCGTCCTCGAGGACCCAGAGCGTGACGGTGGTGCCGGGGGCCACCTCGCCGAGCATGGTGCGCATGAGGTCGCGCGCGACACCGCGGCCCCAGGACTCGGGGTCGAGGTAGATGGCGTAGATCTCCAGGTCCCCGGGTTCGGCGTCCTCGTCGCGACCGGGGCCGAGGGTGGCGAAGCCGATGGTGCGGCCGTCGGCGTCGGCGAGCCACGTGCGCGCCCCGGCGGTGCCGAGGCTCTGGACCCAGTGCTTCTCACGCTGGTCGTGGTCGAGCGAGGCGAGGTACTCGTCCGGCACGATGCCGGCGTACGCGCCGCGCCACGACGCGATGTGCACGGCCGCGATGGCGCGCGCGTCCGCGGGGCCGGCCGGGCGGATCGTTACCTCGCTCAGTTCCGTCACCATGGACAAAGACTGCCACCCGGGCGGGGATACACCAAGCCCGTTTGTCCGGATCCTCAGGAGATCTTCGGAGCTCGGGCGTCCGGCGACGGGGGCCGCAGACGACGAGAGCGCCCGCCGGGGACCGGCGAGCGCTCTCGTGGAGGAGTCGCGCGACTCAGGCGGGGCGGGTGACCTTGCCGGCCTTGAGGCACGAGGTGCACACGTTGAGGCGCTTGGGCGTCCCCGCGACCACGGCGCGCACGCGCTGGATGTTGGGGTTCCAGCGGCGCTTCGTGCGGATGTGGGAGTGCGAGATGCTGTGCCCGAAGCCCGGGCCCTTGCCGCAGACGTCGCAGTTGGCAGCCACGGTTTCTCCTGATCGTCGTGCACGTCGCGCACGCAGCGGCGACGTCCTGAATGGTCTGTAGGGTGTCCGGCCCGGTGTCCCTCGGCGGCTCCTCGACGACGTCGAGGGCGCGCGAAGCACCCGGGCAACCTCGTCAGGGTAGCCGATCCGAGGCCCTGAGCTCAAACCGGGTCCGCGTCGCGCGGATCACGCCGGACCCGGGGCGGCTCGCCCCACGACCGGGGGCCGGGTTGACTACCGTGGTCCCGACGACCGCCGGGTCGTCCGACCCGCCGCGCGCGGCCGGGCCGTCCCCCAGCGTACGAGGAGCCGTCCCGACGTGAGCCCCGGAGCCGACGTGGTCGACGCCGCCGTCGTCGTCGCGTGGGGTCGTGGCGGTGTCCACGCCCTCGCCCAGGCGCGTGCGTCGCTCGACCGCGTGAACGTCTTCCCCGTGGCCGATGCGGACACCGGCACGAACATGTACCTCACGCTGCTCGACGCCGTGCGGGCGCTGCCCGCGGGTACGGCGGACGCCGCGGGCCCAGCAGGCGGGGCGGGCGACGTGCTCGTGCGTCTCGCGCGCGGGGCGCTCGTCGGGGCGCGAGGCAACTCCGGCGTCATCCTCAGCGAGTACCTGCGCGGGCTCGCGCTCGAGCTCGCCGAGCACCGGACGGTCTCGGGGGCGGCGCTCGCCGTCGGCCTGGACCGCGCCGCGCGCACGGCGCGGGGCGCCGTCGCGCGCCCGGCGCCGGGCACGATCCTCACCGCGGCGGACGCGGCGGCCCGCGCGGCCGCGGACGTCCTCACGGACGGCGACCCCTCGCCCGGTGCCGTCGCCGCGGCGGCGCGGGACGGCGCCCGCGCGGCGGCGCTGCGCAGCACCGACGAGCTCGACGCGCTGGCACGAGCGCAGGTGCTCGACGCCGGGGCCCTCGGCCTCGTGCTCGTGCTCGGCGCGCTCGTCGCGGCGCTCGACGGGCGGACCGGCGGACCGGACCGCACGCAGATCGACGAGCCGGGCCGCGGGACCGTCGACGCCCGCCTCGACGGGCCCGGCGCGGCGCCGGAGACCCCCGCGCCGGTCGTGTCGGAGGTGCTGGGCATGATGTCCGGCATGACGCCGGTCACCGGGTCGTCCGCGGGGGCGGCGTCGGGGACCGAGGCCGCGCACGAGGGGGGCGAGTTCGAGGTGATGTACGTGGTCGACCTGCCGGGCGGTGCGCTCGGCGACGCCATGGGCGCGTCGACGGGACCGGGGGAGCGGCTGCGGTCCGACCTGTCCCGGATCGGGGACTCCGTGGTGGTCGTCGGCGGCGCGGGCGAGGACGGGTCGGGGCTGTGGCAGGCGCACGTCCACACCGACGACCCGATGGCCGCGGTCGCGGCCGGGCGGGCGGTGCTCGCCGACGCCCGCGGCCGCGCGTCGCGGGAGCGAGCGGGGGCGCTCGTCGCGCTGCGGCAGGTCCGCGTGCGCCACCTGCCGGGGGCGCACGGGCACGGCCACCTTCCGGAAGCGGCGGGCATCACGGCGGACGGCGGCCCGTCGGACGAGCCGGGGCTCGTCGCCGTGACCAGCGCACCGGGGCTCGTCGCGGACCTCGCGCGCGCGGGCGCCGTCGTGCTCCTGCGCGACGAGCCCGGTGCGCCCGACCTCGCGGCGCTGCACCGCGTCGCCGTCGACGCGCGCGCGGCGCACGTCGTCGTGCTGCCCGGCGGCGACCTTCCCGAGCGGGACGTCGCGACGCTCCGCGCGGCCCTGCGCGAGGACGGCGTCGAGTCGCTCGAGGTGCTCCCGGCGCCGACGGACCTGCACGTGACGGTCGCGCTCGCCGCCGCCCAGCTCGTCGACGGCCCCGGGCGGGTGGACGCCGTGCGGTCCGCGCTCGACACGGTCCGCACGTCCCGGGCGTCGGCGGCCGGGACGGACGACCCCGAGGCCGCGCGCCGGCTCGTCGGGCTCCTGGAGGGCCTGCTCGAGCGTCCCGCCGAGGTCGTCACGGTCCTCGCGGACGACGACGTGCCCCTCCCGGCGCTCGACGCGCTCGCCCCCGCGGCAGCCCGCGCCGGGGCCGAGCTCGTGCTCCTGCGCTCGGGCCGGGACGGCGGCACGGTCGCGCTCGCCGCGGAGGGCGCCGTCGTCCACCACGGCACGGACGAGGCGGTGGGCGCATGACGGACCGGCTGGCCGAGCCGCTGACCCGCGCCGTCGGGACGCGCAGCGCGGGGCCGCTCGCGAAGCTCGGCGTCGAGACCGTGGGCGACCTGCTGCGCCACTACCCGCGCCGCTACGGCGACCCCGGCCGTCTCACGGACCTCGGCGGGCTCGCCCTCGGCGAGCACGTGACGATCGTCGCCCAGGTCCGCAGCGCGACCGTCCGGCGCATGCGCAACCGCGCGGGCGCCATCCTCGAGGCCGTCGTGACGGACGGTCCGCAGCAGCTCTCGCTCACGTTCTTCGCGAAGAGCCCCAACGTGCTGCGCTACCACGAGCAGCGGCTCGCGCCGGGGCGGCACGGCCTGTTCACGGGCGTCGTCGGCCTCTACCGGGGCACGCGCCAGCTCACGCACCCCGACTACAAGATCATCGGCATGGACGACGACGCTGAGGACGCCGAGAGCGCCGTCCTCGAGGCGAGCAGGCCGATCCCCATCTACCCCGCGAGCGGGAGCATCCCGAGCTGGAAGATCCAGCCGGCCGTGCGGACGGTCCTCGACCCGCTGCGCGAGGAGGACGTCCCCGACCCGCTGCCCGACGCCGTCCGCGAGCGGCGCGGGCTCGGCACCCGGCTCGAGGCGCTGCGCGACGTCCACGAGCCGTACGACGAGAAGCAGTGGCGGCGCGGTCGCGACCGGCTGCGGTACGAGGAGGCGTTCGTCCTCCAGGCCGCGCTCGCGCAGCGGCGTGCCCGGGCCGCCGCCGAGCCCGCGACCGCCCGCCCGCCCCGGCCGGAGGGCGAGCCGGGCATCCTCGCGGACTTCGACGCGGCGCTGCCGTTCACGCTCACGCAGGGACAGCGCGAGGTGGGCCGGGAGATCGCCGACGACCTCGCGCTCGCGCGCCCCATGCAGCGGCTCCTCCAGGGCGAGGTCGGCTCCGGCAAGACCGTCGTCGCGCTGCGCGCGATGCTCCAGGTGATCGACGCCGGCGGCCAGGCGGCGCTCCTCGCGCCCACCGAGGTGCTCGCCGCGCAGCACGCGCGGACCCTGCGGGCGCTCCTCGGACCGCTCGCCGAGGGCGGGTTCCTCGGAGGCGCCGACCACGGGACGCGCGTCGCGCTCCTCACGGGCTCGCTCGGCGCCGCGGCGCGCAAGGAGGCCCTGCTCGACGCCGCGAGCGGCGCGGCGGGGATCGTCGTGGGCACGCACGCGCTGCTCTCCGAGAACGTGCAGTTCGCCGACCTCGGGCTCGTGGTCGTCGACGAGCAGCACCGGTTCGGCGTCGAGCAGCGCGACGCGCTGCGGGCGAAGGCGCGCACCTCCCCGCACCTGCTGGTCATGACGGCGACGCCGATCCCGCGCACCGTCGCGATGACCGTGTTCGGCGACCTCGAGACGTCGTCGCTCACGGAGATCCCCGCCGGGCGGTCGGGCATCACGACGCACGTCGTGCCCGCCGGGAACCCGACCTGGATGGAGCGGACGTGGGCGCGCGTGCGCGAGGAGGTCGACGCCGGGCACCGTGCGTACGTGGTGTGCGCCCGCATCCACCCGGACGAGCCGGACGCCGACGCGGGCGCGACGGGGGACGACGACTTCGACGACGTCCCGGACTTCCTGCTCGACCCCGAGGCGCCCGACGCCGTCGAGCGGGCGCCGTTGCGCGCCGTGCTGGAGGTCGCGGAGGAGCTGCGCGCCCACCCGCGGCTCGCCGGGCTGACGGTCGGCGTGCTGCACGGCCAGATGCCGCCGGCCGAGAAGGACGCCGTGATGGCCGACTTCGCGTCGGGCGCGGTCCAGGTGCTCGTCTCCACGACGGTCGTCGAGGTCGGCGTCGACGTCCCGGAGGCCACGGCGATGGTCGTGCTCGACGCGGACCGGTTCGGCATCTCCCAGCTCCACCAGCTCCGCGGGCGCGTCGGGCGCGGGTCGGCCGCCGGGCTGTGCCTGCTCGTGTCGACCGCGCAGCCGGGCACGCCCGCCGCGACGCGCGTCGAGACGCTCGCCCGCACGACGGACGGGTTCGAGCTCGCCACCGTCGACCTCGAGCTGCGCAGCGAGGGCGACGTCCTGGGCGCCGCGCAGTCAGGGCGCGCGAGCTCCCTGCGCCTCCTGCGCGTCGTCAAGGACGCGGACGTCATCGAGACCGCGCGGGCGGACGCGGCGGAGGTCGTCGCGCAGGACCCGGACCTCGCGGACCACCCGGCGCTCGCCGCCGCGATCCGCGAGCAGCTCGACCCCGAGCGCGAGGAGTTCCTCGAGCGTGCGTGACGGCGGGGCGCCGCGGCGTCTGCGTAGGGTGGGCGCGTGACGAGGATCGTGGCGGGAACAGTCGGTGGGCGCACGCTGCAGGTCCCGCCCCGCGGCACGCGACCGACGAGCGAGCGCGTGCGGGAGGCGATCTTCTCCCGGCTCGAGCACCTCGGCGTCGTCGACGACGCGCACGTCCTCGACCTCTACGCGGGCTCCGGCGCGCTCGGCCTCGAGGCGGCGAGCCGCGGCGCGGCCGACGTCACGCTCGTCGACTCCGCCCGGGTCGCGGCCGACGTCGCCCGACGCAACGTCGCCGCCCTCGGCCTGTCGAACGTGCACGTCGTCGCGCAGCCGGCCGAGGCGTTCGTCGCGGGCGTGGCGGCGGCCGCGGCGCAGCGGTCGACGGCCGGGGACGCGGCCGGAGCGGCCGGGGCGGCTGGGGCATCGTCCCCGGGGCGTGCGGGCCACGGCCCCTTCCACCTCGTGCTCGTGGACCCGCCCTACGACGTGACGGCCGAGGCGCTCGAGCGCGTCCTCGCGCACCTCGCCGTGCCCGGCGTGCTGGACCCGGCCGCCGTCGTCGTCGTCGAGCGCTCGACGCGCACGCCCGAGCCGACGTGGCCCGCCGGCTGGGAGCTCGTCGCGCACAAGGACTACGGCGAGACCGCGGTGTTCTTCGTCGGCCCGGAGCTCCCCGACGACGCATAGCCCGCCGCCACCCGTGTCCGGCCCCACGTCCCCGTCGACCAGGTGGTTCTGGCTCGTCCGGGTCGGCTGACGCGCCAGGATCGCCTGCTCGGCCTGACGGGACTGCCTGGTCGGTGGGCGCGTCGTAGCGAGCCCTGCGGCTCGCGGCGGCAGTCTCCGGCGGGACCGGCGGGTCAGGCCGTCGGGGCTCGGGTCTCGGCCGGGGCGAGGGTGCCGACGGGCACGGTCGCGAGGGCGGCGGGGTCGTCCGGGTCGACGAGGCGGACGCGGTCCCCGCCCGCGGCGTCGAGCAGGCGGCGGGTCGCGGCGTCGTCGGCGAGCGTGCCCTCGCTCTCGCGGAGATTCTCCGCGAGGAAGGCGCGCAGCGGCGCGGCCGGGACGTCGTCCTCGGCGGCGTGCGGGCCGAGGGGGAACGACACGAGGAGGAGCGCGGGCACGCGCTCGCCGCCCGGGCCGTCGCCGGGCTGGAAGTAGGGGAGCGCCAAGACGCGCGCCCCGAGGCGCGCGTAGAACCGGAGTCGCGCGACCGGGTCGCCGTGGGCCTCGCTGCCCGTGTGGTGCGCGGGGTGCTCGACCTCGCCCACGACGACGAGCGGGTCGAGCGCGCGCCAGTCGTCGAGCGCGGTGGTGACGAGACGACGGCCCACGCCGCCGCCGCGGCGTCCGGGGGCGATCGCGAGGTAGAGCACGAGGAGGACGCGCGCGTCGGCGAACCACTCGCCGACGACGCCGGCGACGACGCGGCCGTCCTCGACCACGCCGAGGCTGCGCAGCCGCCCGCTCGCGTGGGCGTCGAGCAGCTCCTGCTCGTCGACGAGCTCGGCCGGCGGGAACGACGGCACGAGGACGTCGCGGTGCAGCGAGCGCAGCAGTGCGGGGTCGGTGAGCGGGACGACGGCGGGGGTGGTCACGTCGACCATCGTCGCGCCCGACGCCGGTCCCCGCGCGCCCGGCCGCGCCGCCCGGGTCCGGCGGCCCCCGTGTACTACCGTGACGAGGTGACCACAGCCGTCTGTCCCGGGTCGTTCGACCCGATCACCCTGGGCCACCTCGACATCGTCCGCCGTGCGCGCGCCCTCTTCGACGAGGTCGTCGTCGGCGTCGCGCGGAACGCGTCGAAGTCGGCGCTCCTGAGCGTCGACGAGCGCGTGGACCTCGCGCGGTCCGCGGTGCGGGACGCGGGGCTGGACGGCGTCCGGGTCGAGGTCGTGCCGGGGCTGCTCGTCGACTTCTGCCGCGACGTCGGTGCGACGGCGGTGGTCAAGGGCCTGCGCGGCGGTGCCGACTTCGACGCGGAGCTGCCGATGGCGCTCATGAACCGGCACCTCGCGGGGGTCGAGACGGTGTTCGTCGCGGGCGACGCGGCGCTCCTGCACGTCGCGTCGTCGCTCGTGAAGGACATCGCGCGGTACGGGGGACCGGTGGACGACCTCGTCCCGCCGGGGGTGGGCGACGCCGTCCGGGCGGCGCTGGCACGGACGCAGGGGACCAGCAGGTGAGCACGACGGGAAGGACCGGGTACGTGAGCGAGCAGCAGGACCGACGGCCGACGCACGAGGACCGCGCGGGCGAGGAGGCGCAGGTCGGGTTGAACGCGATCCTCGACGACCTCACGCACCTCGTCGAGTCGGCGCGCACGATGCCGATGTCCGCGTCGGTGCTGGTGCACAAGGGCGACGCCCTCGCGCTCCTGGACGAGCTGCGGGGCGCGCTGCCGGAGCAGCTCGCGCACGCGGACGAGGTGCTCGCGCAGGCGGACGCCGTGCTCGAGGACGCGCACCGGCAGGCGGAGGAGATCCTCACGACGGCGCGCGCCCGGGCGATCGAGCTCGTGCAGACGGAGCAGGTGGTGGTCCAGGCGGAGGCGCGCGCCCGCGACATCGTCGACGAGGCGCAGGAGGCGGCTGCCGTGCTGCAGCGCGACGCCGACGACTACTGCGACCGGCGGCTCGCGGACTTCGAGGTGGACCTCGGGAAGCTCCTCGCGCAGGTCCAGGCCGGCCGGGCGAAGCTCGCGGACCGGCTCGGCGACCGCTTCGGCGACGCCGACGAGTCGCCGTTCCCGGCGACGATGCGCGAGCGCGGCGGGGAGCGCGCGGCCCGCTGACGGGCGTGCCGGTCGCCGGGCCCGACGACCGTCGCGGTCGCCACCGCGAAGGTGGCGACCACGGCGTCCGGTGACGTAAGATCGATGTTTGGCTCGTCGTGTCACGCGTCGACCCGTGCCTGGCAGCCGCCGTCGAGCGGTCGCCGGCCCCCGACCATCGTTGACCACCGTCCGCGGGCGCCCACGCCTGCGGGCTCCGATCCTGGAGCGCACCATCACCGCCGAGAAGACGTCGCCGCTCGTGCTCGACACGCACGAGCTCGCTCGGCGACCCGGGAGCATGCTGACGGTCCGCCGGACCGTCCCCGCGCCGGCCGACCTCGGGACCGCAGTCATCGGCATCCCCGAGGGCAGCGAGCTCGAGCTCGACCTGCGTCTCGAGGCCGTCATGGAGGGCGTGCTCGTCTCCGGGACGGTGACGGGGCGTGCGGTCGGGGAGTGCGTGCGCTGCCTCGACACGGTGCACGAGGACGTCTCGGTCGAGCTCGGCGAGCTGTTCGCCTACCCGGAGCGCGCGAAGGCCGCCGAGGAGTCGGGCGACGACCTGGAGGACGCCGAGGACGTCTACGAGCTGGACGGCGACCTCGCGGACATCGAGCCCGCGCTACGGGATTCGGTCGTCACTGCACTACCATTCAGTCCGGTGTGCCGAGCGGACTGCCCGGGGCTGTGCTCCGAGTGCGGTGCGCGCCTGGCGGACGACCCGGGCCACACCCACGAACTTGTCGACCCTCGGTGGTCGGCGCTGGAGAGCATGTTCGACACCTCGAACGTGTCCGACGAGACGAAAGAGAGCTAGCCGTGGCTGTTCCGAAGCGCAAGATGTCGCGCAGCAACACCCGTGCGCGTCGTTCGCAGTGGAAGACGACCGCCGCGAACCTCACCACCTGCCCGCAGTGCAAGGGCGACAAGCTGTCGCACGCGGCGTGCCCGACGTGCGGTACCTACAAGGGCCGCCAGTACGCCGAGGCGCTGCGCACCGAGCACGCAGGCTGAGGCGCGTGGCACCGGCTGCACCGGCATCCGGTCTTCTCGAGAAGCTCTGGGTCCATCTGGACCCCGAGCTTCTCGTGCTTGCGCTCACGCACCGGTCGTTCGCGCACGAGAACGGCGGCATCCCCACGAACGAGCGTCTCGAGTTCCTCGGTGACACCGTCCTGGGCCTCGTCGTCACGGAGACCCTCTACCGCCGCCACCCCGACCTGTCCGAGGGCGAGCTCGCCAAGATGCGGGCCGCGACCGTCTCGCAGAAGTCGCTCGCCGCGATCGCGCGCCGGCTCGGCCTGGGGCAGTACGTGCTGCTCGGCAAGGGCGAGATCCGTACGCGCGGCAACGACAAGGACTCGATCCTCTCCGACACGGTCGAGGCGATCATCGGCGCGGTCTACCTGAGCCACGGCCTGGAGCCGGCCCGCGGGCTCGTGCTCGGGCTCGTCGAGCCGACGCTGTCGGCGGCGGCCGGTCTGGGTGCCGGGCTCGACTGGAAGACGTCGCTCCAGGAGGCCGCGGCCGCGGCCGGGCTGAGCGCGCCGTCGTACTCGAGCGACGCCGTCGGGCCGGACCACGCGCGGGTCTTCACGTCGTACGTGCACCTCGACGGCCGCCTCTACGGCACGGGCAGCGGGACGGCGAAGAAGTACGCCGAGCAGGAGGCCGCGGAGCGCGCGTACCGCGCGCTCGCGGCGGAGCAGGCCGAGCGCGAGGCGGCGTCCGCGGCCTCGCCGGTCGCCGCCGAGGACGCCGGTGCCTGAGCTGCCCGAGGTCGAGACCGTCCGCGACGGTCTCGCCCGCCACGTCGTGGGCGCCCGCGTCGTCGACGTGGAGGTGCTGCGCGACTACAGCGTGCGGCGCCACGAGGGCGGGCCGGCGGGCTTCCGCGACGAGCTGCTCGGCCAGCGGCTCGGCGCCGCGGTGCGCCGCGGCAAGTTCCTCTGGCTCCCGCTCGAGCCCGCCGCCGGGTCCGACGATGGTCCCGCCGCCGCCCTGCTGGCCCACCTCGGGATGTCGGGCCAGCTCCTCGTCCGCTCCGGCGTCGCGCTCGCCGACCGCTCGCCGCACCTGCGGGTGCGCGTGGTGCTCGAGCACGACGACCGCACCGCGTACGGTGCGCAGGCGCTCGACTTCGTCGACCAGCGCACGTTCGGGCACCTGTCCGTCCAGGACCTCGTCCCGACGCCCGACGGCGCCCCCGGCGGCCTCGGCTCCGACCTCGCCGCGGTCCCGGCGCCCGTCGCGCACATCGGCCGGGACCTGCTCGACCCGTCGCTGCGGCGCGACGACGTGGTGGACGCGATCCGGCGTCGTCGGACGGGCGTCAAGCGCGCGCTGCTCGACCAGACCGTCGTGTCCGGGGTCGGCAACATCTACGCGGACGAGGCGCTGTGGCGCGCCCGGCTGCACTACGCCCGCGCGACGGACACGCTGCGCCGTCCCGAGGCGCACCGTCTGCTCGACGCGGCGGCCGAGGTCATGACCGAGGCCCTCGCGCAGGGCGGCACGAGCTTCGACGCGCTGTACGTCAACGTGAACGGCCAGTCCGGCTACTTCTCGCGGTCGCTCGCCGTGTACGGGCAGGAGGGCGAGCCGTGCCCCCGGTGCGGCACGCCCGTCCGGCGCGACGAGTTCATGAACCGCTCGTCGTACACGTGCCCGCGGTGCCAGCCGCGCCCCCGCAACGGCCGCTGGTAGACCCCGGAAGCGCCCCTCAGCGGGGGACGACGTTGCGGAGCTCGCGGCCCGCGCGGAGCGCGTCGAGGTTGGCGTTGACGAGCTCGGACGCGCGCTGGGGCCGGTTGCCCGCGACGTGCGGCGTGAGGACCAGGCGCGGCGCGTCCCACAGGGGTGACTCCGCGGGCAGGGGCTCGGACCCGGTGACGTCGAGCGCGGCGCCGCCGAGGCGCCCGTCGTGCAGCGCGGCGACGAGCGCGTCCTCGTCGACCGTGGCGCCGCGGCCGACGTTGACGAAGACCGCGTGGTCGGGGAGCTGGTCGATCCGCGCGGCGTCGAACGCGTGCCGCGTCGTGTCGAGGGCGGGCAGGAGCGAGACGAGCACGTCGGTCGAGGCGAGCACGTCGGGGAGGTCGTCGTCGGTCACGACGGGGAAGCCGTGCCGCTCGCCGCGGCGGCTCGCGACGCCCGTCACGTCGGCGCCGAGCGCCGCGAGCAGCGGCGCGAGCCGGGCGGCGATCGAGCCGAAGCCCCACACGGTCACGCGTGCGCCGTCGAGCGTGTAGCGCGCGGCCGTCGCCGGGTCCGCCTGCGCCTGGTTCACCGCGGTGTCCCACCGGTGCTCGCGCTGAGCCGCTCCGAGCACGTCGAGCCGGCGCACGACGGCGAGGACCAGCGCGAGCGCGTGCTCGGCGACGGGGCCGTCGTGCAGGGACCGGCCCGAGGTGATCGTCACGTCCGGCCCGAACCCGGCGGCGAGCACGGCGTCGGGGCCCGCGGCGAGCGTCTGGACCCAGCGCAGGCGCGGGAGCCGCGTCGCGGCGTCGCCGAGGTTCTCCGCGGAGCTGCCCCACACCACGAGCACCGCGGCGTCGGCGTCCTCGGGGCGGAACGGGGCCGCGGCGTCGTACACGACGACCTCGTCGTCCGGGCCCGCGTGCACGTCGAGGGCGATGGTGCCGGGCACGAGGATCTTCACCGCTGCTCCTGAGGTCGTCCGTGGTGTCGTCACGGCCCTCGCGCTGCGCGGGACGGGCCGCCTCGCGAACGTATCACCGCGTCCGAGCCGCCACCGAGCCGCCCTCGCGCCACCTCTGAGCAGGCCCGGCGCCGACCCCGTGCCGGTGCGGCGCCCGGTCCGCGACCTGGCCGCGCCCCGGACGACTCCCCAGGCGCGACCTGCGTCGCGGCGATATGTTCGCGGTGTTCCGACGACGCGCCGTCCGCGCGCCGTCCCGGTCGGCCCCGGCGGGGTCACGGCTTCGGGGGTGGGGGATGGGCTCGTCCACGGGCGCGCCGACGCACGCTGAGGTGCGCGCGGCGATCACGGCACGGACACCGAAGAACTACATCACGTGGCTCACGCTCGCGTTCATGATCACGTCGTCGGTCGCGAGCCTGCGCGCCGCGCCGACCATGGCGGTCTACGGCCTCGCGGCCGTGTTCCTCTACGTGGTCCCGGCGCTCGTGTTCCTGCTCCCCACGTCGCTCGTGTCGGCCGAGCTCGCGTCGGGGTGGTCCGGCGGCGTGTACCGCTGGGTCGCGGACGGCGTGTCGAAGCCGCTCGGGTTCCTCGCGATCTGGTGCCAGTTCGCGATGACGATCTTCTACTACCCGAGCCTGCTCGGGTACGTCGCGAGCACGTTCGCCTACGTCATCGACCCGAGCCTCGCGAGCAACGGGCTCTACGTCGCGATCGTCATCGTCGTGCTCTTCTGGACGGGCGTGTGGCTCTCCTCCCAGGGCACCAAGACGGTCGCGGGGCTGTCGAGCTGGGGCCTCGTTATCGGGACGCTCGTCCCGGCCGCGATCCTCGTCGTGCTCGGCATCGTCTTCCTGGCCCAGGGCAACCCGTCGGCCGCGCCGATGGACGCGCAGCACCTGCTGCCCGCCTGGACCGGGCTCGCGTCGCTGGTGCTCATCGTCAACAACTTCCTGTCGTACGCGGGCATGGAGATGAACGCGGTGCACGTGACGAGCCTGCGCAGGCCGGCCACGGAGTTCCCGCGGTCGATGTTCCTGGCGATCGGGCTCGTCCTCGTGATCTTCATCCTCCCGGCCGTCGCGATCAGCTGGGTGATCCCCGCCGACCAGCTCAGCCTGACCGCCGGGGTGATGCAGGCGTTCGACGCGTTCTTCGCCAACTTCGGCGTGAGCTGGCTGACGCCGATCCTCGGCCTCATGCTCATCGCGGCGTCGCTCGGCGGCATGCTCACCTGGCTCGCCGGGCCGTCGAAGGGCCTGCTCACGGTCGCGCGCGAGGAGGGCTACCTCCCGCCGTTCCTGCAGCGGCTCAACAAGCACGGCGTGCAGCAGAACATCCTCGTCACGCAGGGCGTCATCACGACCGGCATCGCGCTCCTGTACGCCTTCATCCCCGACGTCTCGAGCGCCTACTGGATCCTGTCCGTCATCACGACGCAGGTGTACCTCGTCATGTACCTGCTGCTGTTCGTCGCGGCGGTGCGGCTGCGCCGTCGGGCACCCGACCACCCGCGCGGCTACCGCGCGCCCGCGCTGACGCTCCTGTGCGTCGTCGGGTTCTGCGCCTCGGTGGCCGCGATGATCATCGGGTTCGTGCCGCCCGCGCAGTTCTCCAGCGGGAACGTGGGCGTCTACGTGCTGATCGTCGGTGGCGGCCTCGGGATCATCGGCATCCTCGTCCCGGCGCTCTTCTACCTGCTGCGCAAGCCGTCCTGGAGGGACCCCGAGGCCGCGGCGCTCGCGGCGGCGGACGAGGCGGGGGAGGGCGACGCGGCATGACCACGACCCGTCCCTCCCACGTCCCCGAGCACGAGCCCGAGCCGGTCTCGTCGAAGCGGTGGGTCACGTACACCGCCGCCGCTCTGCTCCTCGTCGCCCTCGGCGCCGTCATGCTGATCGTGTTCGACAACGTGCGGTCCAACCGCGACGCGCGCGAGGCCGAGCAGAAGGCGGCCGAGCTGCACGAGCAGTTCGCCGCGATCGGGATCACCGCCTTCAGCGAGGAGACGATCGCCGACGTCCTCGGCGACGACGGCGGCGGCTTCTGCGCCGACCCGGCCGCCCTCGTCGAGGCGACCGCGAACCTCGGCGCGGCAAACGGGGCCGCCGGCCCCGGCCTGCGGCCCTCCGTGCTCGACGAGCGCCGCCTCGCCGGCGACCGGCTCGTCATCGAGGTCTACTGCCCCGACCAGCTCGCCGCGTTCGACGCGTACGTGGACTCGCTCGACCTCGACCCCGGCCGCACCACCGAGCAGGGCGGCGAGGGCACCGACGCCACCACCGGAACCACGACCGAGGAGGACGCGTGAGCCAGCCGAGCACCGGAGCACGACCCGACGCCACCGGGCGCGTCGAGGAGGTGCGGGCCGCCGTGCAGGGCCTCCTGCCGCGCGCGCTCGACGACCTGCGCACGCTCGTCGCCATCCCGTCCGTCGCCGACGAGCGCCTCTACCCCCGCGCCGAGTGCGAGCGCGCCGCCCGCTGGGTGGCCGACGCGTTCCGCGCGGAGGGGATCGACACGCGCCTGGAGGTCACGCCCGACGGGTCGCAGGTCGCCCTGGGCCACCGTCCCGGGCCCGACGGCGCGCCCACCGTCCTGCTCTACGCGCACTACGACGTCCAGCCGCCCCTCGACGACGCGGCGTGGACCAGCCCGCCCTTCGAGCTCACCGAGCGCGACGGTCGCCTCTACGGGCGCGGCGCCGCGGACTGCAAGGGGAACGTCGTCACGCACCTCACCGCGCTGCGGGCCCTGCGCGCGCTCGGCGGCGACGACCTCCCCGTCGGGGTTCGGCTCGTCGTCGAGGGCTCCGAGGAGCAGGGGACGGGCGGCCTCGACCGGTGGGTCGAGGCGAACCCCGGGGCGCTCGCGGCCGACGCGATGCTCGTGCAGGACACCGGCAACGCCGAGCTCGGCCTCCCGACGCTCACCGTGACCCTGCGCGGCGCGGCGAACGTCGTCGTGCACGTCGAGGCGCTCGAGGGCGAGATCCACTCCGGCATGTTCGGCGGCGCCGCGCCCGACGCGCTCGCGGCCCTCGTCGCGATCCTCGCGAGCCTGCGGGACGAGCACGGCGACACGACCATCGACGGCGTGCCGGCCGCCGTCGCGCACGGCACGTGGGACGGGGTCGCGTACGACGAGGACCAGTTCCGCCGCGACGCGGGCGTGCTCGACGGCGTCGGGCTCGTCGGGACCGGCAGCGTCGCCGACCGGCTGTGGGCGCGGCCCGTCGTGACGATCCTCGGGATCGACGCGCCGAGCGTCGTCGGCTCCGCGGCCGCGATCCAGCCGCGCGCTTCGGCGCGGCTCAACCTGCGCGTACCGCCCGGCGCCGACGCCCAGGACCTGCAGGACAAGCTCGTCGCGCACCTCGAGGCCCACGCGCCCTGGGGGGTGCGCGTGCGGGTCGAGCGCGACGCCGTCGGGCAGCCGTTCGCGGCCCGCACGAGCGGGCACGTGTTCGACACGCTCACGGGGGCGCTCGCGGACGCGTACGGGCGTGAGACGGTCACCGCGGGCCAGGGCGGCTCGATCCCGCTGTGCAACGTGCTCGCGGGCCAGTACCCGGACGCGGAGATCGTGCTCCTCGGGGTCGAGGAGCCCGCGTGCCTCATCCACGCGCCGAACGAGTCGGTCGCGCCCAGCGAGATCGAGAACCTCGCGGTCGGCGAGGCGCTGTTCCTCGCGCGCCTCGGCGAGGGCTGACGTCGCGGGCTCACCGCACCGCGGGGGCCTCCTGGTCGAGCGCCCAGCGGTAGGCGGGGAGCCCGAGCAGCTCGGCGTGCGTCCCGCGCGCGACGACGCGCGCGGGGGCGCCGTCCGGCGCGCCGTCGGGGACCCCGAGCAGCAGCACCTCGTCGACCGCCTCCAGCGCGCTCAGCCGGTGCGTCGCGAGGACGACGCCGCGCCGGTCCTGCGCGGCGCGCGTCGTCGCGACGAGGTGCCGCACGAGCGCGTCGGCACCCGCGGCGTCGAGGTGCTCCGCGGGCTCGTCGAGCAGCAGCAGCGGCGCGGGGGACAGGAGCGCGCGGGCCACGAGCAGACGGCGGCGCTCGCCGCCCGAGACCGTGGTGGCGTCGGGGCCGAGCAGCGTCTCCAGGCCGTCGGGCAGCGCGGCGAGCCACGGGTCGAGGCCGACGGCGCGTAGGGCGGTCTCGGCCTCCTCGGTCGTGACGTCGCCGCGCGCGACGCGCAGGTTCTCCAGCACGGTCGTGTCGAACACGTGCCCGTCCTCCGCGACGAGCACGACGTGGTGCGCCGCGTCCTCGCGCGCAAGGTCACCCGTCGGGAAGCCGTCGAGGAGCACGCGCCCCGCGACCTCCGGGACGAGCCCGGCGGCGGTCGCGAGCAGCGTCGTCTTGCCGACGCCCGACGGCCCGACGACGGCGACCGCACGGCCCGGCGCGAGCGCGAGGTCCACGCCCTCGACGACGGTGCGTCCGGTGCCCGGCCAGCCGGCCGCGACGTCGTCGAGCACGAGGGACGTGCGCGGGTCCGGGGCGCGGCCCGCCTCGCCGGGGGCAGGGGTCGGGCCGCGGCCTGCCGCGGGCGCCGGCCCGTCGAGGAGTCCGACCACGCGCGCGGCGGCCTGCCGCGAGCGGTGGAGCTGGACGGCGGCGGCGGGCAGCGTGTTCGCCGCCTCGAACACCGCGAGGGGCGTGAGGACGATGACGGACAGCTCGACGGGCGCGAGCGTGCCGGCGGTGACGGCCGGGATGCCGAGCAGGAGCGACGCGAGCACCGCGAGGCCGACGGCGAGCGCGGCGATCCCGGCCGCGACCCCGGCGGGGCGGGCGCCGTCGTCGGTCACGCGGGCGAGCGCCCGGTCGGTCGCGCGCAGGTCGTCGAGGCGCGTGCCGAGGCGCCCGGACACGGCGAGCGGCCCGGACTCCTCGAGGATCTCCAGCGTCGTGGCGGTCATCGCCGCGCGCGTCGTGGCGCCGCGCGCCTCGACCTCGCGCGCCGACCGGGCGGAGAGCCACGGCGCGACGACGGCGGCGAGCAGGAGGCACAGTCCGAGCGCGACCCCGGCCGCGGGCAGGAAGGCGCCCACGAGCACGACGGACCCCACCGACACGGCGAGCGCGACCCCGGCGGGCACGAACGCGCGCACGACCACGTCGCCGACCGCGTCGACGTCCGCGCCGACGCGCGCGAGCAGGTCGCCGCGTCGCAGCCCGACGAGCGCGGCGGGCGAGCCCTGCGCGAGCGCGGTGTAGAGGTTGGCGCGCAGGGACGCCATGCCGCGCAGCGCGACGTCGTGCGACGCGAGCCGCTCCAGGTACCGGAAGACGCCGCGCGAGATGCCGAACGCGCGCACGCCGACGACCGCGACGGACAGCGTGAGGACCGGCGGCATCTGCGAGGCGCGCGCGATGAGCCACGCCGCGGCGGCCGCGAGGCCGACGGCGCTCCCGAGCGAGAGCGTGCCGAGCACGACCGCCCACACGACGCGGCGCCAGCGCACGTCGAGCAGCCCGACCGCGCGCCACAGAGGGTCGGCGGCGAGGCGGGCACGAGGTCCGGTCACGGGACGCTCCCCTCGGGGGTCGTGGAGGTGGCGGCGCCGACCGCCAGGGCAGTGCCCTGGGGGTCGGCCGGGTCGGCGTCCGGGCTCGCCGGGGACGGGTCGAGCCGTGCGGAGCGGACCTCGACCACGTCGTCCGCCGCGCGCACGAGCGAGGCGCGGTGCGCGACCACGACGACGGTGCGCCCCTGGTCGCGGAATGCGCGCACGGCGTCGAGCACGACCTGCTCGCCGCGCGCGTCCAGGTGGGCGGTCGGCTCGTCGAGCACGACGAGCGGGACGCGCGCCGGGTCGCCGAGCAGCGCCGCGGCGAGCGCGACGCGCTGGCGCTGGCCGACGCTCAGCCCGACGCCGCCGCGCCCGACCTCGGTGTCCCAGCCCGCGGGCAGCGTGGCGAGCACCGTGTCGAGGCCGGCGGTGCGCGCCGCGCGGTCGAGGTCGGCGTCGGTGACCTCCAGGCCGCCGGCGACGACGTCGCGCAGCCGCCCCGGCGCGAGCACGGGGCGCTGGGGGAGCCACGCGACCTGGGGCCAGTACGTCTGGGGGTCGACGTCGGCCAGGTCGAGCCGGGCGCCGTCGGGCCTGGTGAGTGTCGCGGTGCCGCGGTCGGGCCGTACGAGGCCGAGCAGGACCATCGCCGTCGTCGTCTTGCCCGCGCCGCTCGGCCCGGTGAGGGCCACGACGCGGCCGCTCGACGTCCCGAGCCGGAGCTCGAGGTCGAGGTCGGCGGGCGCGAGCACGTCGCGCTCCCCGGCCCGCACGCTCACGCCGCGCAGGGTGAGCGTCGTCCCGGCGAGCGCGGGTGCGGGCGCGGTGCCCGGCGCGGGCGCGTCCTCGTCGAGGACGGCGAACGCCTGCTCGGCCGCGGCGATGCCGTCGGTCGAGGCGTGGAAGTGCAGGCCGACCTGGCGCAGCGGGAGGTAGACCTCGGGGGCGAGCACGAGGACGGCGAGCGCCGGCTCGAGCTCCATGCCGCCGTGCACGAGGCGCAGGCCCACGCCCACGGCCACGACGGCCACGGACAGGGTCGTGAGGAGCTCGAGCACCATGCCGGAGAGGAACGCGACGCGCAGCGTGCCCATGGTCGCGCGGCGGTTGGCCTCGCCCAGCGCGCGCACGCGCCGCTCGGGGCCGCGCGCGCGACCGAACGCGAGGAGCGTCGGCAGACCGGCGAGCAGGTCGAGCACCTGCGCGCCGAGCCGCTGCATGACGACGAGGCGCCGCTCCGACGTCCCCGCGGTGAGACGCCCGACGAGCGTCATGAAGAT
Organism: Cellulosimicrobium sp. AB352; assembly: GCF_049538415.1. Lineage (NCBI taxonomy): Bacteria > Bacillati > Actinomycetota > Actinomycetes > Micrococcales > Promicromonosporaceae > Cellulosimicrobium > Cellulosimicrobium sp. AB352. The sequence continues at coordinate 152,244 of NZ_JBMVFX010000009.1, forward strand.
CGGGACGAGGGGGATGGTCACGGCGATGATCACGGCCGAGACCCAGTCCAGGCCCAGCACGACGGCGAGCGTCGCGGGCGTGACGGTGGCGGCGAGCAGGAGCTGGGGCAGGTACCGCACCATGTAGGGCTCGAGCTGGTCGAGCCCGCGCGTCGCGAGCGTCGCGACCTCGGGGCCGCGCCCCGAGGCCAGCCACCGCGGGCCGAGTGCCACGGCGTGCGTGACGACCTGCTCGCGCAGCTCGGCGACGGTCCGCGTCGCGGCACGCAGCGCGAAGCGCTCCTGCGCCCACGAGGTGCCGGCGCGCGCGGCGACGACGGCGGCGAGCAGCCCGACCCGCGGCCCGAGGTCGGCCAGGTCGGCCGTCCCCTGGACGGCCGGCGCGAGGACCGACGCGAGGACGAGGGCCTGGGCGACGACCAGGGCCGCCGTGGCGAACCCGAGCACTGCCGTCAGGACGACGTACCCTCGCGCGGCCCGCGCGTGGCGCAGGAGCCGCGGGTCGAGCGGCTTCACGAGCCGGAGCCCCCGCCGTCGGTCAGGCCGCGGCCGGTCGAGCCGCCCGAGGACGCCCCGCCGAACGCCGCCTCGCGGACCTTCTTGAGCGACAGGCCGGCGGGCGCGGGGATGTCCTTCGTCGACAGGCGGCGGCGGAACACCCAGTACGTCCACGACTGGTAGGCGATGACGAGCGGCGTGAGGATCACGGCGACCCACGTCATCACGGTGAGCGTGTAGTCGGTCGACGACGCGTTGTGCACCGTCAGCGAGTTCGCCGGGTCGACGGCGGGCATCACGTCGGGGTACATCGAGCCGAAGATCAGCACGACGGCGGCGACGATCGTCAGGGCCGACGCCGTGAACGCGCGTCCCTCGGAGCCCTTGCGGTTCGCGAGGAGCGTCGTCACGAGCCCGGCCGCGGCGAGCACGACGGCGGCCCACGTCCAGGGCACCGAGTACGCGACCTGGGCCCAGACGGCCCAGCCGCCGGCGAGCACGAGCGCGGCCACGCCGAAGACCGAGGCGTGCTGACGGGCGCGGGCGCGGATCTCGCCGTCGGTCTTGAGCGCGACGAAGACCGAGCCGTGCAGCAGGAACAGGCTCAGCGTGACGAGACCGCCGAGGAGCGCGAACGGCGACAGGAGCGAGAAGAAGCCGCCGACGAACTGGTGGTCGGCGTCGAGCTGCACGCCGCGCACGAGGTTGGCGAACGCGACGCCCCACAGCACGGCGGGGACCCACGACCCGACCTGGATCGCGACGTCGCAGCGGCGCGCCCAGCCCTCGTCGCGGATCTTGCCGCGGTACTCGAACGCGACGCCGCGCACGATGAGAGCGACGAGGATGAGCAGGAGCGGCAGGTAGAAGCCGGAGAAGAGGGTCGCGTACCACTCGGGGAAGGCGGCGAACGTCGCGCCGCCCGCGGTGAGCAGCCACACCTCGTTCCCGTCCCAGACGGGGCCGATGGTGTTGATGAGGACGCGGCGCTCCTTCTCGCGGTGCTCCTTGTCACCGCGCGGGAGGATCGACAGCAGCATGCCGACCCCGAAGTCGAATCCCTCGAGCACGAGGTAGCCGGTCCACAGGACCGCGATGAGCACGAACCAGACGACGGCGAGATCCACGGTGTCTCCTGAGTTTTCTGGGCGGGTTCAGGCGCGTCGTGTCAGTACGCGAAGGACAGCGGACGGTCGGCGGACTCGGAGTCCTCGTCCGGCGGCTCCTGGGCCTCCGGGGACTCGTCGCGGACCGTGAGCGGGACGCCCTCGATCGCGTAGCGCCGCATGAGCGTGAACCAGACCGCGGCCAGCGCCCCGTAGACGAGCGTGAAGACGATCATCGAGGTCAGCACCACGCCGGGGCTCACCACGGTGGACACGCCGCGCTCGGTGAGCAGGCGGATCTGGTCGATGCCCGTCGGGTTCGGCGCGACGACCCAGGGCTGGCGGCCCATCTCGGTGAAGATCCAGCCGAACGAGTTCGCGAGGAACGGCATGGGGATGGCGATGAGGCCGACGCGCGCGAACCACTTGTTGTCGGTGACCCGGCCCTTGCGGGTGAGCCACAGCGCCATGAGCGCGAGGAGCACGGAGCCGGCGGCCATGCCGATCATGAGCCGGAAGGACCAGTAGGTCATCGCGAGGTTCGGCGTGTACGTGACGGGGTCGCCGGAGGCGGTGACGTCGCCGTAGCGCTCGGTCATCTGCTCCTGGACGTCCTCGACGCCGGGCAGGTAGCTCTCCGGCCCGGAGAAGTGGCCCGTGCCGAGGTAGGACGCGAGACCGGGGATCTCGATGAGGTGCCGGACGTTCTCGCACGAGTTCGACAGGTCGCCGATCGTGAGGATGGAGAACGCGGCACCCTCGGAGCCCTGGCAGAGCGCCTCGGCCGACGACATCTTGCCGGGCTGCTGCTCGTACATGATCTTGCCCTGGATGTCGCCGGAGACGGCGACGCCGAGCCCGCCGACGAGCATGGCGATGACGCCGAGCGTGACGGCCGGGCGGTAGACGTCGCGCGCGAGCTCGACGTTCTCCGCCTTGCGGGTGCGCACGAGACGGACCATCCACCAGGCCGCGATGCCCGTGACGAACGTGCCCGCGGTGAGGAAGGTCGCCGTGATCTGGTGCGGGAACGCGGCCCAGAGGGTGTTGTTCGTGAGGACGGCGCCGATGTCGTTCATCTCGGCGCGCCCGGTCTCGGGGTTGAAGATCGCGCCGACCGGGTGCTGCATCCACGAGTTCGCCGCGAGGATGAAGAACGCGGAGAGGTTGGTCGCGATCGCGACGGCCCAGATGCACGCGAGGTGCACCTTCTTGTTGAGGCGGTCCCACCCGAAGATCCACAGGCCGAGGAACGTCGACTCGATGAAGAACGCGGCGAGCGCCTCCATGGCGAGCGGCGCGCCGAACACGTCGCCGACGAAGCGCGAGTACTCGCTCCAGTTCATGCCGAACTGGAACTCCTGCACGATGCCGGTCACGACGCCGAGCGCGAAGTTGATGAGCAGCAGCTTGCCGAAAAACTTCGTCAGGCGCAGCCAGCGCTCGTTGCCGGTGCGGACCCACGCCGTCTGCATGATCGCGACGAGGGGCGACAGGCCGATCGTCAGCGGGACGAAGATGAAGTGGTAGACGGTCGTGATGGCGAACTGCCACCGCGCCAGGGCTAGGGCATCCACGTGCGCTCCTCGGGGGGCCCGACCGGGTCGGGGAAGTGACGGCGGAGTATCGGGAGGTGCCGCCGGGCGGGGGCCGGTGAGAGACGGCCCGGGTCCGGCGCTAGGTCCCAATCTGCCGCATCCGAGGGCCGGGAGATGACGTGAAGTACTGAAAACACGCCGCTTGTGACTATGTTCACAAGGTCCCGGGACGTTGGTCCCGGCCCGGCGGGACCGGCGGCCCGGGGCGCGGTGCGTGTCGCCCGGGTTCGTCCGCACCCCTGTGCGATACTGGGCGGAGCCGGGCGGGCTCCGCATCGCTCACCCGGCGAGCACGAGATCGCGGCACCAGCGGACCGCGGCAGTCGGCGCGCCGACCGGGGCGAAGGGCCCGGTGGCAGGCGCCCGCGCCGCGCACGCGGACCGCGGCCGTGACCGACGACTTCCGTCGCCGGACGACGCGCTCCGGTGCGCTCGTCCCGAGCGACGACCGACCGCCCGACGGGCCGCACGGTGCGGGGCGGTCCCTGTGGCAGCAGGAGCACGACGCGTGACGCTCGACAGCACCTCCGACAGCACCCCCTCAGAGTCGACGGCGGACGCCGCCGCGGACCGGGCCGAGAGCCCGACGACCCCGGCGCGCAAGCCCGCCCGCCGCCGCGCGACGCGCAGCGCGGCACCGCCGCAGACGCCGACCGCGGCGACGGCA
>NZ_JBMVFX010000010.1:0-145609 GCF_049538415.1 Cellulosimicrobium sp. AB352
CACCGGCGTACCGGGCACCCACGCGGTGCCGCCAGCACGTCGCTTGTGACGAAGTACCCGTGACGAACCACGAGTGAGGAACCACCATGGCGAACTACACCGCCGCTGACATCAAGGCCCTGCGCGAGCGCACCGGCGCCGGCATGCTCGACGTCAAGAAGGCTCTCGACGAGGCGGGCGGCGACGCGGACAAGGCGCTCGAGATCATCCGTGTGAAGGGTCTGAAGGGCGTCGCCAAGCGCGAGGGCCGCTCGACCTCCGAGGGCCTCGTCGCCGTCGACATCCGCGACACCGAGGGTGGCCAGGTCGCGACGCTCATCGAGCTCAACTCCGAGACGGACTTCGTCGCGAAGAACGACACGTTCATCTCCCTCGCGGACCGCGTGCTCAAGGCCGCGGCCGAGGCCGGCGCGCGCGACGCGGACGCGGCGCTCGCCGCGGACGCGGACGGCGAGACCGTCCAGCAGGTCATCGACAACCAGGCCGCGACGCTCGGCGAGAAGATCGTCCTGCGCCGCGTGACCCGCGTCGCGGGCGAGCGCGTCACCGCGTACCTCCACCGCACCGCGCGCGACCTGCCGCCGTCGATCGGCGTCGTCGTCGCCACGGACGCCGCGGGCGAGGCCGTCGCGAAGGACGTCGCGCAGCACGTCGCCGCGATGTCCCCGACGTACCTCTCGCGCGACGAGGTCCCGGCCGAGACGGTCGAGAACGAGCGCCGCATCGCCGAGGAGACCTCGCGCAACGAGGGCAAGCCCGAGGCCGCGCTGCCGAAGATCGTCGAGGGTCGCCTCAACGGCTTCTTCAAGGACGTCGTCCTCGTCGACCAGCCGCTCGCGAAGGACCCGAAGAAGACGGTCGGCCAGGTCGTCTCCGAGGCCGGCGGCACCATCACGGAGTTCGTGCGCTACCGCGTCGGCGCCTGACGCCCCCGTCGGCCCGGCCCCGTCGTCTCGTGGACGGCGGGTCCGGGCCGACCGCGCACCCGGGCCCGGCCCGGGCGCGCGACGACCGCCGACGTGCCGCACCATCAGGTGGACGACGGCGGAGCAGGACCACCCCGCCCCACCGGGCCAGGACGAAGGACAGGTGTCGACAGTGACGGCAGGCGAGCAGACCGAGCCCCGGACGGGGACCGAGCACCGGCGGGTGCTCCTCAAGCTGTCGGGCGAGACGTTCGGCGGCGGGCAGATCGGCCTCGCGCCCGACGTCGTCCAGCGCGTCGCCCAGGAGATCGCGGCCGCGGTCGAGCAGGGCGTCCAGGTCGCCATCGTGGTCGGTGGCGGCAACTTCTTCCGCGGGGCGGAGCTCTCCCAGCGCGGGCTCGACCGCGCGCGTGCCGACTACATGGGCATGCTGGGCACGGTCATGAACTGCCTCGCGCTCCAGGACTTCCTCGAGCAGGCGGGGGTGAAGACGCGCGTGCAGACCGCCATCGCGATGGGCCAGGTCGCCGAGCCGTACATCCCGCTGCGCGCGATCCGGCACCTGGAGAAGGGCCGCGTCGTCATCTTCGGCGCCGGCGCCGGGATGCCGTACTTCTCGACCGACACGGTCTCCGTGCAGCGCGCCCTCGAGACGCATTGCCAGGAGGTCCTCATGGGCAAGAACGGCGTGGACGGCGTCTACACGGCGGACCCGCGCACGGACCCCTCGGCCACCAAGCTCGACCACCTGACGTACACCGACGCGCTCGTCAACGACCTCGGGGTCATGGACGCGACGGCGCTGAGCCTGTGCCGGGACAACGACGTGCGCATGCGGGTGTTCGGCATGAGCGAGCCGGGGAACGTCACGCGCGCCCTGGTCGGCGAGAATATTGGCACACTGGTCACGACCGACTGACACCGGTGCGACCAGGCCGGTGACCCCGGCCACGACCGCACGGACCGACCCACGACGAACGACGAAGGAGCACTGGTGATCGACGAGACCCTCCTCGAGGCCGAGGAGAAGATGGACAAGGCCGTCGAGGTGGCCAAGGAGGACTTCGCCGCGATCCGCACGGGCCGTGCGAACGCCGCGATGTTCAACAAGATCACGGTCGACTACTACGGCGCCCCGACCCCGCTGCAGCAGCTCGCGTCGTTCACGGTGACCGAGGCGCGCACGATCCTCGTCTCGCCGTTCGACAAGAGCTCGATGACCGCGGTCGAGAAGGCGCTGCGCGACTCCGACCTCGGGGTGAACCCCTCGAACGACGGCAACGTCGTCCGGGTCGTGCTGCCCGCCCTCACGGAGGAGCGTCGTCGTGACTTCGTGAAGCTCGCGAAGTCGAAGGCGGAGGACTCGCGCGTCGCGATCCGCAACGTCCGCCGTCGGGCGAAGGAGGAGCTGGACCGCATCGCGCGCGACGGCGAGGCCGGCGAGGACGAGGTCGCGCGCGCCGAGAAGGAGCTCGAGGTCCTCACGAAGGCGCACGTCGACCAGGTCGACGCGCTGCTCGCGGGCAAGGAGAGCGAGCTGCTCGAGGTCTGAGCACCTCGTCCGGCGAGCTCCTCCACGCACCGATGACCGACACCTCCTCGACGGCCGCAGGCGAAGGCACGACCGCGGCGCGCGCACCCAAGGCGGGCCGCAACCTCCCCGTGGCGATCGCGGTGGGCCTCGGCCTGCTCGCGCTCGTCGCGGTCAGCCTCGCCTTCCGGCCCGAGCTCTTCGTGCTGCTCGCAACCGTTGCAGTGGGCGCGGCGCTGTGGGAGCTCGCCCAGGCGTTCCGGCGCCGCGACCTGCACCTCCCGCTGCTCCCGCTCCTCGTGGGCACGGTCGGCATCCTCGTCTCCTCGTACTACTCGGGGCCCGAGGCGTTGCTGGTCTCCTTCATGCTCACCGTGGCGGGGGCGGTGGTGTGGCGCGTGATCGACGGGTCGGGCACGGCCGCCGTGCGCGACGCCGCCGCAGCGACCTTCGCGGCGGCGTACCTGCCGTTCATGGCGGGCTTCGTCATGCTCATGCTCGCCGCGCCGGACGGTCGGGTGCGGGTCCTGCTCTTCATCCTGCTCGCGGTGGCGAACGACGTCGGCGGGTACGTCGCGGGCGTCCTGTTCGGGCGGCACCCGCTCGCCCCGTCCGTCAGCCCCAAGAAGTCGTGGGAGGGGCTCGCCGGGTCGTTCGTCCTGGCGACCGCCGTCGGGGTCGTCGGCGCGGTGGTGGGCCTCGGCGCGAGCCCGCTGCTCGGCGTCGCGCTGGGCGTCCTGGCCCCGCTCACGGCGACGATCGGCGACCTCGCCGAGTCCATGATCAAGCGGGACCTAGAATTGAAGGACATGGGGTCGCTCCTGCCCGGCCACGGAGGCATCCTCGACCGGCTCGACTCCATGCTCCTCACCGCCCCGTTCGTGTACGTGCTGCTCGCCCTGGCCGTCTGACGGCCCGGCTCACGGCGCGGCGCACCCGTCCGCACCGCCCCCCACGCTTGGACCTCCTCATGACCGTCCGTTCCGTCCGCCCGTCCGCGGAGTCGAAGCCGCTGCCGCTCGTCATGTCGGCCCCGCGCCGCGGCAAGCCGCCGCGCCACTTCGCCGACCTCGCGCCCGAGGAGGTGCGGGACGTCGTCGTCGAGCTCGGCGAGAAGCCGTTCCGCGCCAAGCAGCTCGCGACGCACTACTACGCGCACCTCACGCGCGACCCCGAGGCGATGACGGACCTGCCGAAGGCGACGCGCGACGTGCTCGCCGAGGCGCTCTTCCCGCCGCTGCTCACGGCGGCGCGGCGCATGGAGGCCGACGGCGGCACGACCGTGAAGACGCTGTGGCACCTCTTCGACGGCGCCAAGGTCGAGTCGGTCCTCATGCGCTACCCGCAGCGCTCGACCCTGTGCGTGTCGAGCCAGGCGGGCTGCGGCATGGCGTGCCCATTCTGCGCGACGGGGCAGCTCGGCCTGACGCGCAACCTCTCGGTCGCGGAGATCGTGGAGCAGGTGCGCTCCGCGGCCCGGTCGCTCGCGGACGGCGAGATCCCCGGCGGCCCGACGCGCCTCAACAACCTCGTGTTCATGGGCATGGGCGAGCCGCTCGCGAACTACAAGGCCGTCATGGGCACGGTGCGCCGTCTGGTCGCCCCCGCGCCCGACGGGCTCGGGATGTCCGCCCGCAACATCACGGTGTCGACGGTCGGGCTCGTGCCTGCGATGCGCAAGCTCGCCGACGAGGGGATCCCGGTGACCCTCGCGCTGTCGCTGCACGCCCCGGACGACGACCTGCGCAGCGAGCTCGTGCCGATCAACACCCGGTGGAGCGTCGACGAGACGCTCGACGCGGCCCGGCACTACTTCGAGGTCACGGGCCGCCGCGTGAGCATCGAGTACGCGCTCATCAAGGACATGAACGACCACGCGTGGCGCGCCGACCTCCTGGGCGAGAAGCTCAACGCGCGCGGCCGCGGCTGGGTCCACGTCAACCCGATCCCGCTCAACCCGACGCCCGGATCGATCTGGACGGCCAGCGACCCTGCCGTCGAGGCGGAGTTCGTGGCACGATTGCGCGGTCACGGGATCCCGACGACGATCCGTGACACCCGCGGCAGCGACATCGACGGCGCCTGCGGGCAGCTCGCTGCAGAGGAGGACGAGTGAGTTCGCTGTTCACCACGGTGTCGAAGACCCGGAACGGGTACGACCCCGAGGAGGTCGACGACTTCTTCGAGCACGCTCGTGACGTCTACGAGGGCCGGGTGTCGGAGCGGCTCACGAGCACGGAGATCCAGGCGTCGGTCTTCGACCTGGTCCGTGGCGGCTACGACACGCACGAGGTCGACGCCGCCCTCGACAGGCTCGAGGGCGCGTTCATCGCGCGCCAGCGGGCCGAGTACGTCGCGGCGCACGGGCAGCAGGCGTGGATGAACGCGCTCGCCGAGCGCGCGCGGACGCTCTACGGGCGCCTCGGTCGCCCCGACGGCGAGAAGTTCGCGCTCGCGGAGCGCGGCAAGCCGGCCTACGACATCGACGACGTCGACGACCTGTGCGACCGGCTCGTCGCCTACTTCGACCGCCAGGTCCCGATCACGGCGGCCGAGATCCGGTCCGCGACGTTCGGCCGGGCGCGCGGGCGCGACGGCTACGCGGAGGGTCCGGTCGACGCGTTCTTCGCGCGCGCCATCGAGGTGCTGCTCGGCGTCGAGTGACGACGCCCCACCGCGTGAGCCTCGATCCCCGGGCGACGTCGATCCGTCCGCTGCGCCGCGCGGTCGCGTCGCTCGCGGCGTTCAACGCCCGCCACCCCTGGAACCACAACGAGCACTTCCACGGCTGGGTCGTGCGGCGCGTGCCGCACGACGCCCGCGTCGTGCTGGACGTCGGCTGCGGCGCCGGCGTGCTCCTGGGCCGGCTGCGGGCCCGGGTCGCCGAGGTGCACGGGATCGACGCCGACGCGGGCATGGTCGCCCAGGCCCGGGCACGGCACGCTGCGGACCCCGCCGTGACGGTGTGCCGGCTCCGGTTCGACGACGTCCGCTCGCCCGACGACGTCCGCTCGCCCGACGACGTCCGCTCGCCCGACGACGTCCGCTCGCCGGGCGGGACGCCCGGGCCGGGGGCCGGTTCCCTGTGGCACCGCGGGTACGACGCGGTGACGATGGTCGCGGTGCTGCACCACCTCGAGCTCGACGAGGCGCTCCGGCACGCGCGGGGCCTCCTCGCACCGGGCGGCCGTCTGCTGGTCGTGGGGCTCGCCCGGGTCGCCACGCCCCGGGACCTCGCCGTCGACGTCGCGTCCGCGCTGCTCAACCCGCTCGTGGGCCTCGTGAAGCACCCCCGCCGCGCCCGGCCCGAGGACTCTGGCCCCGACGCCCCGGGCATGCCCGTCCGGGACCCGCGGCACACCGTGGACGAGGTCGCCCGCGCGGCCCGGGCGCTGCTGCCGGGAGCGCGCGTGCGCCGTCGGCTGTTCTTCCGGTACACGCTCGAGTGGACGGCACCGCGCTGACCGGACGACGACCCGGTGCGGTGCCACGCACCGCCCGCGGCCTGGAAGGATGGGAACCATGCCCGACGGACCTGCACCCACCCCGCGCACCGTGACGATCCTCGGCTCGACCGGGTCGATCGGCACGCAGGCGATCGACGTCGTCCGGTCCCACCCCGACCGGTTCCGGGTCGAGGCGTTCTCGGCGGGCGGGGGCGACGTGGACCTGCTGGCGCGCCAGGCCGCCGACCTGGGCGTGCGCGCGGTCGGCGTGGCGGACGCGACCCGTGCGGCGGCCCTGGCCGAGGCGCTGTCGGCGGCCTGCGCCGGTCGCGAGGAGGTCCCCGAGGTGCTCGCCGGACCCGATGCCGCGGCCGAGCTCGCGGCGCGGGGGAGCGACGTCGTCCTCAACGGGGTCACGGGGTCGGTGGGCCTCGGCCCGACGCTCGCCGCGCTGCGCGCCGGGTCGACGCTCGCCCTCGCGAACAAGGAGTCGCTCGTCGCCGGGGGAGCGCTCGTCCGCGCGGCCCAGCAGCGCCCGGACCAGATCGTCCCGGTGGACTCCGAGCACTCGGCCATCGCCCAGTGCCTGCGGTCGGGGACGCGACCGGAGGTGCGCCGGCTGATCCTCACCGCCTCGGGCGGCCCGTTCCGCGGCTGGGAGGCCGACGCGGTCAAGGCCGCGACCGTCGACCAGGCGCTCGCGCACCCCACCTGGGCCATGGGTCCGGTCGTCACCGTGAACTCCGCGAGCCTCATGAACAAGGGCCTCGAGCTCATCGAGGCGCACCTGCTCTTCGACGTCCCGGCCGACGACATCACGGTCGTCGTGCACCCGCAGTCCGTCGTGCACTCCATGGTCGAGTTCGTCGACGGCTCGACGATCGCGCAGGCGTCGCCGCCGGACATGCGCCTGCCCATCGCGCTCGGGCTGTCGTGGCCCGACCGGCTCGACCCCGTGACGCCGCCGTGCGACTGGTCCGCCGCGACGTCGTGGACGTTCGAGCCGCTCGACGACGCGGCGTTCCCCGCGGTGAACCTCGCGCGTGCGGCCGTGGCGGCGAGCGCCACGCACCCGGCGGTGTACAACGCGGCGAACGAGGAGGCCGTCGCGGCGTTCCTCAGCGGACGCGCAGGTTTCGGTGACATCGTGGCGACGGTCGAGCGCGTGCTCGCGGCGCACGACGGAACCCCCGCGGACGCGCTGACGTTGGAGCACGTGGCGGAGGCGGAGACCTGGGCGCGCGCGCGAGCCCACGAGCTGCTGGACCGCCGGTGACGAGCAACCGTCGGGGCGGGACGACCGCCCTGGACGTCGAGAGGGAGCAGAGGGAACGATGGCCACGCTGATCGGCATCCTGGTGATCGTGGTCGGGATCGTCGTCTCGATCGCGCTGCACGAGGTCGGGCACATGGTGCCCGCGAAGAAGTTCGGCGTCCGCGTGAGCCAGTACATGGTCGGCTTCGGCCCGACCCTGTGGTCGCGCACCAAGGGCGAGACCGAGTACGGCCTCAAGGCGATCCCGCTCGGCGGCTACGTGCGCCTCGTGGGCATGTACCCGCCCGCGCCCGCGGGCGCCCGCCCCCGCGGCAGCGGGTTCTTCTCCCAGGTCGTGGCCGACGCGCGGGACGCCAGCACGGAGGAGATCCGGCCGGGCGAGGAGCACCGCGCGTTCTACAACCTCTCCGCGCCCAAGAAGGTCGTCGTCATGCTCGGCGGCCCCTTCATGAACCTCCTCATCGCGTTCGTCCTCATGGCGATCGTGTGCGTCGGCATCGGCCTGCCCGCGGTCACCACCACGGTCGGCTCGGTGAACGCGTGCGTCCCGTCCGCCGTGACGGACGAGGAGCAGGAGTGCGCCGCCGACGCCGACCCCTCGCCGGCCGCCGCCGCGGGGCTCCAGCCGGGCGACACGATCGTGGCGTTCGACGGCGAGGACGTCACCTCGTGGGACCAGCTCTCCGGCATGATCCGGGGCGCCGCCGGGCAGGCCACGCCGGTCGTCGTCGAGCGCGACGGCGAGCAGGTCGACCTCACCATCACGCCGGTCGACGTGGAGCGCCAGGTCGTCGCCGAGGACGGCACGCCTGTCGTCGACGACGACGGCGAGCCCGTCACGAAGCCCGCCGGGTTCGTCGGGTTCGCGCCGACCGTCGAGCGCACGCCCGCCGGGATCGGCGTGGCCGCGGAGGCCACGTGGCAGCAGGTGAGCGGCACGGCGGGCATCATCGTCACCCTGCCGGTCAAGGTCTACGAGGCCGCCCAGGCCGCGTTCACCGACGCGCCCCGCGGGCAGGACTCCGTGATGAGCGTCGTCGGGGTCGGCCGGGTCGCGGTGGACGTCGCGGGCGCGGAGAGCCCGGTGCTCGACCGCGTGGTGACCATGCTCCTGCTGCTCGCCGCGCTGAACGTCGCGCTGTTCGTCTTCAACCTCATCCCGCTCCTGCCGCTCGACGGCGGGCACGTGGTCAACGCGCTCTACGAGGGAGCCAAGCGCACCGTCGCGCGCGTCCGCGGTCGCCCGCGCCCGGGACCGGCCGACCTGGCGCGCATGATGCCGGTCGCGTACGTGATGTTCGTGGTCCTCGTCGGCGTCGGTGCCCTGCTGATCCTCGCCGACATCATCGACCCCGTCCGCCTCACGTAGCCCGGCGCGTCGTCCGAGGCCTCTGCTCCACCGGTAGTCGTGCGTGGAGGTGCCGCGAAGATGTGCGGGACCGCGCGGGAAGGTGACGTCCCGGACACCCGGCGGTGCCCCGTTCGACGCTCGCCGGGGGATACTAGGGGCGTGAGCGTACCCATCAGTCTCGGAATGCCTGCCGCGCCGCCGCCGGTCCTCGCGCCGCGCCGCAAGAGCCGCAAGATCAAGGTCGGCAAGGTGGACGTCGGCGGCGACGCGCCGATCAGCGTCCAGTCCATGACGACGACGCCGACGACGGACATCAACGCCACCCTCCAGCAGATCGCGGAGCTCACGGCGTCGGGCTGCGACATCGTGCGCGTCGCGGTGCCGAGCGCGGACGACGCGCTCGCCCTGCCGGCGATCGCGAAGAAGTCGCAGATCCCGGTGATCGCCGACATCCACTTCCAGCCCAAGTACGTGTTCGCCGCGATCGACGCGGGGTGCGCCGCGGTGCGCGTGAACCCGGGCAACATCCGCAAGTTCGACGACCAGGTCAAGGAGATCGCGAAGGCGGCGTCCGACGCGGGCGTGTCCCTGCGCATCGGCGTGAACGCCGGCTCCCTCGACCCCCGCCTGCTCGCGAAGTACGGCAAGGCGACGCCCGAGGCGCTGGTCGAGTCGGCCGTGTGGGAGGCGTCGCTGTTCGAGGAGCACGGCTTCCACGACTTCAAGATCTCCGTGAAGCACAACGACCCGGTCGTCATGGTGCGCGCGTACGAGCTGCTCGCCGAGGCGGGCGACTGGCCGCTGCACCTCGGCGTGACCGAGGCCGGCCCCGCGTTCCAGGGCACGATCAAGTCGGCCACCGCGTTCGGCGCGCTGCTGAGCAAGGGCATCGGCGACACGATCCGCGTCTCGCTGTCCGCGCCCCCGGTCGAGGAGGTCAAGGTCGGCAACCAGATCCTCCAGGCGCTCAACCTGCGCCCCCGCAAGCTCGAGATCGTCTCCTGCCCGTCGTGCGGCCGCGCCCAGGTGGACGTGTACACGCTCGCGGAGAAGGTCACGGCCGGGCTCGAGGGCATGGAGGTGCCCCTGCGCGTCGCCGTCATGGGCTGCGTCGTCAACGGCCCGGGCGAGGCGCGCGAGGCGGACCTCGGCGTCGCGTCGGGCAACGGCAAGGGGCAGATCTTCGTCAAGGGCGAGGTCGTCAAGACGGTCCCCGAGTCGCTCATCGTCGAGACCCTCATCGAGGAGGCGCTGCGCATCGCGGAGACCATGACGCCGGAGAACGACGCGCAGGCCGGCCCGCCGGTCGTCACGGTCGGCTGACGCCCTCGTGAGCCGCTGGCGCCCGTCCGTCCCGGCACTGCGGCCACGGGCGCGCGCCGGGTCGGGCGACGACGCGGCCGAGCGGGCCCGCGTGCTCTCCGACGCGGACGTCCCCGAGGCGCTCGCGGTGTGCGCGGGCGACCCGGTCGCGTCGACGCTCGCGGCGGCGCGGCTCGCCGTCGCGCAGCACGCCGGCCTGCACGCCGCGGGCGGCCAGGCGTGGGGCTTCCCCGCCGTCGGTCCGCTCGAGGCGGTGTGCTGGGCCGGGGCGAACCTCGTGCCGGTCGTCCCGGCGTCGCTCGACGCCGACCGCGCCCGCACGGCGGTCGCGGCGTTCGCCGCGCTCGCGCGGCACGCGGGGCGGCGGTCGTCGTCGGTCGTGGGCGAGCGCGACGCCGTCCTGGCGTTGTGGGACCTGCTCGCCCCGCACTGGCCGGCGCCGCGCGAGATCCGGGCGAACCAGCCGTCGCTCGCGATCGACCGCGACCCGGACGTCGAGCCCGACCCGCACGTGCGCCGCTCCGTCCCGGCGGAGGTCCCCGTGGTGCTGCCCGCGTGCGTGCGCATGTTCACCGAGGAGGTCGGCTACTCGCCGGTCGAGGGCGGGGGCCGCGCGTACGAGGAGCGCGTCCGCTCGCTCGTGCTCGCGGGCCGGTCCTTCGTCCGCATGGCCGCGGAGCCCGGCCGCTCGCCGCACGTGGTCTTCAAGGCGGAGCTCGGCGCGGTGACGCCGCGCGTCGCGCAGGTGCAGGGCGTGTGGGTCGACCCGCGGTACCGCGGGCAGGGGATCGCCGCTCCGGGGATGGCCGCCGTCGTGCGTCTCGCGCGCGAGCCCGGGCCCGCGGACGCGGCGCGCGGTGCGGCGCCTCCCGTGGTCTCGCTGTACGTCAACGACTACAACGCGGCCGCGCTCGCGACGTACCGCCGGGTCGGGTTCGAGCAGGTCGGGACCTACGCGACCGTGCTGTTCTGACGGCGCCGCCCCGCAGGGCGCGCCCCGCCCGGCGGGTCCTCACTTGAGCAGGCGCGACATCCGCCGGTCGGCGAGGACCTGGCCCCCGGTCTGGCACGTCGGGCAGTACTGGAGGCTGCGGTCGGCGAAGCTGACCTCGCGCACGGTGTCGCCGCACACGGGACAGGGCAGACCCGTGCGCCCGTGCACGCGCATCCCCGCGCGCTTCGCGTCCTTGAGCTCGGCGGCCGGCTTGCCCGACGCCGCCGCCACGGCCTCGGCGAGCACCTCGCCCACGGCGGCGTGCACGCGCGCGACCTCGTCGGGCGTGAACGAGCGCGTGAGCTTGAACGGGCTCGTGCGCGCCGCGTGCAGGATGTCGTCGGAGTAGGCGTTCCCGATCCCGGCGATCGACGACTGGTCGCGCAGCAGCCCCTTCACCTGCTGGTTGCGCGCCGCCATGAGCGCCCCGAGCGCCTCGGGCGTGAAGGCCGGGTCGAGCGGCTCCACGCCCAGCGTCTCGATCGCCCGGACCTCCTCCGGGTGCCGCACGACGTGCACCGCGAGCCGCTTGCGCGTCCCGGCCTCCGTGAGGTCGAACCCGGAGCCGTCGTCGAACCGCACGCGCAGCGCGAGCACCGCGGCCTTCCCGCCACCGCTGCCGCCGAGGCGCGGGCGGACGGGCGTCGTCGGGGCCTTCTCGGACCAGCGCAGCCACCCGCCCCGGGCGAGGTGGAACACGAGGTGCACCTCGGCGTCGGGCCCGGGCACGCCGGTCCCGACGCCGGTCTCGGCGAGCACGAGGTCGAGCCACTTGCCGTGCCGTCGGGCGCCCGTGACGACCCGCCCCACCAGGGCCGAGACCGGCGGGTCGAACGTCTTGAGCGCGGCGATCTGCGCGACGTCCGCGGCCACGACGGTGCGACCGGTCGCGCGGTCGTCGAGGAACCGGGCGAGGGCCTCGACCTCGGGCAGCTCGGGCATGGGGACATCCTCCCCGCCGGTAGGGTGGGGCGCATGTCTTCCGTCACGTCCGGCGCGCCCGCCGCGGCCTCCACCCGCGTCCGGGGCGCCGACCTCCTGCGCCTGTCCACCCTGTTCGTCCGGACGCTGCGCGAGGACCCGGCCGACGCCGAGGTCGCGAGCCACCGGCTCCTCGTGCGGGCGGGCTACATCCGTCGCGCCGCCCCCGGCATCTACACCTGGCTCCCGCTCGGCCTGCGCGTGCTGCGCAAGGTCGAGGACGTGGTCCGCGAGGAGATGGCGGCCGCGGGCGCGCAGGAGGTGCACTTCCCGGCGCTGCTGCCCAAGGAGCCGTACGAGGCGACGGGCCGCTGGACGGAGTACGGGCCGAACATCTTCCGTCTCAAGGACCGCAAGGACGGGGACTACCTCCTCGCGCCCACCCACGAGGAGATGTTCACGCTCCTCGTCAAGGACCTGTACTCGTCGTACAAGGACCTGCCGCTGACGATCTACCAGATCCAGACGAAGTACCGCGACGAGGCGCGTCCGCGCGCGGGCCTCATCCGCGGGCGCGAGTTCGTCATGAAGGACGCGTACTCGTTCGACACGACGGACGAGGGCCTCGAGCGCTCGTACGAGGCGCAGCGCGCGGCCTACCGGCGCATCTTCGACCGGCTCGGGCTCGAGTACGTCATCGTCGCCGCCACGTCCGGCGCCATGGGCGGGTCGCGCTCCGAGGAGTTCCTCACCCCGACGGCGATCGGCGAGGACACGTTCGTGCGCTCGCCCGGGGGCTACGCCGCGAACGTCGAGGCTGTCGTCACGCCGGTGCCCGAGGCGGTCGACTACGCCGACGCCCCGGCCGCGCACGTCGAGGACACGCCCGACACCCCCACCATCGCCTCGCTGGTCGAGCTCGCGAACGCGCGCTACCCCCGCGAGGACCGCGCGTGGACGGCGGCCGACACGCTGAAGAACGTCGTGCTCGCCCTGACGCACCCGGACGGCCGCCGCGAGGTCGTCGTCGTCGGGCTGCCGGGCGACCGCGAGGTCGACCTCAAGCGCGTGGGCGCGGCGTTCGAGCCCGCCGAGGTCGAGCCGGCCACGGACGCCGACTTCGCCGCCCACCCCGAGCTCGTCAAGGGCTACATCGGCCCGCAGGTGCTCGGCCCGAACGCGCGCCGCGAGGCACCCGCGGACGGCGACGCGTCCGACGCGTCGGCGGGGGAGACCCCCGAGCGGCACTCGGTGCGCTACTTGCTCGACCCGCGCGTCGTCGCCGGCACGCGCTGGATCACCGGCGCGAACGCGCCCGGCCGCCACGTGTTCGACCTCGTCGCCGAGCGCGACTTCGCCGCCGACGGCACGGTCGAGGCCGCGGAGGTGCGCGCGGGCGACCTCGCGCCCGACGGCTCGGGCCCGCTCGAGCTCGCGCGCGGCATCGAGATCGGCCACATCTTCGCGCTCGGCCGCAAGTACGCCCAGGCCCTCGGCCTCACGGTGCTCGACGAGAACGGCAAGCAGGTCGTCGTGACGATGGGCTCCTACGGGATCGGCGTCACGCGCGTCCTCGCGGCGCTCGCGGAGGCGAACCACGACGACGCCGGGCTCGCGTGGCCCGCGCACGTCGCGCCCGCGCAGGTGCACGTCGTCGCCACGGGCAAGGACGCGAGCGTGTTCGAGGAGGCCGAGCGCCTCGCGACCGAGCTCGCCGGCCGGGGCGTCGAGGTGATCTACGACGACCGGCCCAAGGTCTCGCCCGGCGTGAAGTTCAAGGACGCCGAGCTCCTCGGCGTGCCGCTCCTGCTCGTCGTGGGCCGCGGCCTGGCCGACGGCGTCGTCGAGGTCCGCCCGCGCGCGGGCGAGGCGGCGCAGGTCGCCGTCGAGGACGCCGTCGAGCACGTCGCGGGCCGGGTCGCCGAGCTCCTCGGCTGACCGTCCGCGCAGCCTCGGGGCGCCCCGGTCCGGACCTCCGGGCCGGGGCGCTCTGCTGCGCTCACGGCCGTGCGGTGTGGCGCTCCGGTGCGCGCTGCGCGGGGTCGTCGGTGCACCAGGGCGCCCGCGGGAGCCGGCGTCGCGCCCGTGCGTGCGAGCCGGGCGCGCTCAGCCTGCCGTCTGCTCCGGCAGGCCCGGGAACGCGACGGGCGCCTCGCCCCACGCGACGGCGCTCGCCCACGCGTCCGCGAGGAGCGCGACGGCCTCGGTCCGGGACGTCGGGGCCGCCGCGGCGACGAGGCTCGCGTACGTCTGCGCGAGCCCCGACTCGACCTGGCGCGCGAGCGCGGCCGTGTCCGTGCCGTCGGGCAGCGCGTAGGCGACGCGACGCGGGTCCTGCGGCGTCCCGTCGGTGCCCGCGGCGAGGGCCCAGCCTTGCGCGCGGGCGCGGTGCTGTGCGGCGCGCGCGACCGCGGCGGTGCGCACGTCGCCCTCCGACTGCGCGGCGCGCACCTCGTAGCCGTACCCGGCCGCGTCCTCCGCCTCGACGAGCGTCGCGAGGTCCGCGGCGCCGACCCCGCCGGGCGCCTCGTCGACGGGCGGAGGCTCGGCGAGGCCCGCCGCGGCCGTCGAGCCCGTGGCCGCGGCGAGCCGCTGCGCCGAGACCTGCTCCGAGGCGGCGACCGACGCGAGGAGCCGCGCGAGCCGGGCGTCCGGCGAGGCGTCCGCCGCCGCGCCCGTGCGCTCGGCCGCGCCCACGAGCGCGGTGACGACGTCGTCCGTCGTCGCGGTGCCGGGGGCGGGCGTGCCCGCCGCGTCCGTGCTCGTCCCCGTGGTCCCGGGGTCGGACGTCGTCCCGTCCGCGCCCGGGGCGGCGGTACCGGTCCCCGGGGCGTCGGTTCCGGCCTCGCCCGCGACGTCGTCCTCGGGCTCCGTGGGGTCCTCGAGGCCGGAGTCGTAGACCCCGCCGAGCGCGTCGACGTGCTCCTCGGCGAACGCGGCGGCCTCGCCGAGCACCGCGAGCGCGGCCGGGTCGGTCACGCGGGGCGTGACGTCCGCCACCAGCGCGGCGACCGTGAGCGCGTCGTCGACCGCCCCGGAGCGGAGCACCTCGACCGTGTCGGGGGAGGGCTCCGTGGGCGGCGGCGTGTCCAGCCGGACGCCGCACCCGGCCGCCAGGACGCCCGTCGCGAGCACCGTGACGACCGCGAGCAGACGGCCGGCACGGGCCGCGGGACGGGTCCGCCGGGCTCGGGGGGCGGCGTCGGCCGCGGTCGCGTGGGGAGTCATCGGGGGCGATGATGTCACGTCCGGGGCCCGCGAGTCGTTAGGCTGGTCCCCGTTCCGACGTCCCGCGAGCGGGGCTCGGAGCACCCGAGACAACAACACACCGGTCGTCTGGCGTACCCGGCGTGGGACACGGACAGGAGCTGAGTCATGGCAGGGCAGGCGGGCGGTCAGTCCGGCAGAGGGTCCGGAGGCGACGCGGCGGCGCACGCGCTCCGGGAGAGCGTCCGCGAGGCGGTCGAGCCCGCGGTCCGCGACGCCGGGCTCCACCTCGAGGACGTCACGGTGTCGCGCGCGGGTGCCCGTTCGGTGGTGCGCGTCGTGCTGGACCTCCCCGACGACGTCGAGGGCAGCCTCGACCTGGACGCGGTGGCCGAGGCCACGCGCCCGATCTCCGCGGCGCTGGACACGGTGGACCCGCTCCACGGCGCGTACACGCTCGAGGTCTCGACGCCGGGCACGGACCGTCCGCTCACCGAGCCGCGCCACTTCCGGCGCGCCCGCGGCCGTCTCGTGCGGCTCGTCCTGGCCGACGGCGGCACGCTCGAGGGCCGGCTGCGCTCCGGTTCGGCGGTCGAGACCGAGCTGGTCCTCGACGTCCCCCGCGCGCGCGGCGCGGTGACGGAGCGCGTGGTGCCGCTCGCCGACGTCGTGCGCGGCGAGGTGCAGGTCGAGCTCAAGCGCGCCCTCGAGGCGGACCTGCCCGAGCTCGACGGCTCCGCCGACGAGACGACCGACCACGACGAGGAGGCCTGACGATGGACGTGGACATGAGCGCGCTGCGCCTGCTGGAGCGCGAGCGGGACATCAGCCTCGACGTGCTCGTCGCGGCGATCGAGCAGGCCCTGCTCTCGGCGTACCACCGCACCCCCGACGCGTACACCCGTGCGCGCGTCGAGCTCGACCGCAAGACCGGCCACGTGACGGTGTGGGCGCGCGAGGAGCTGCCGGCTCCCGCGACCGACGACGAGGACGCCCCGCGCGGCCCCGTCGAGTACGGCCCCGAGTTCGACCACACGCCCGCCGACTTCGGGCGCATCGCGACCTCGACCGCACGTCAGGTCATCGTCCAGCGCCTGCGCGACGCGGAGGACGACCAGATCCTCGGCACGTTCCGCGGCAAGGAGGGCGAGGTCCTCGCGGGCGTCATCCAGCAGGGCCGCGACCCGCGCGTCGTGCTCGTGGACGTGGGCGGCACGGAGGCCGTGCTCCCGCCGCACGAGCAGGTCCCCACGGAGGAGTACGTGCACGGCGAGCGCCTGCGCGCCTACGTGCTCGAGGTCGCCCGGGGAATGAAGGGCGCGCAGATCACGTTGAGCCGCACGCACCCGAACCTCGTCCGCAAGCTCTTCGAGCTCGAGGTCCCCGAGGTCGCCGACGGCTCGGTGGAGATCACGGCCATCGCGCGCGAGGCGGGGCACCGCACCAAGGTCGCCGTCCGTTCGCGCGTCCCGGGGCTCGGCGCCAAGGGCGCGTGCATCGGGCCCATGGGCTCGCGCGTGCGCGCGGTCATGGCGGAGCTCCACGGCGAGAAGATCGACATCGTCGACCACAGCGACGACCCGGCCCAGTTCGTGGCCAACGCGCTGTCCCCGGCGCGTGTGTCGTCGGTCACGGTGGTCGACGAGGTGGCGCGCGCCGCGCGCGTCGTCGTCCCGGACTTCCAGCTCTCCCTCGCGATCGGCAAGGAGGGGCAGAACGCCCGCCTGGCCGCGAAGCTCACGGGGTGGCGCATCGACATCCGTTCGGACGAGGGCGGCGCCCCGGCCGAGGGGTCGGACGGTGCCGCTCCCGCAGGTCCTCGCGCTGCCGACCGGTAGCCGCGGGGCGTGGGACGGTCACGGATGACGGACCGGCGCGGTAGACTGTCATCGACCGGGCCGCGAGCCCGCACCTCGACCATGCCCCCGGACTCCACGACCCGCCCCGTTCCCACGGGATCGGGTCCGGTCCGCACGTGCGTCGGGTGCAGGCAGCGCGACCTGCGGTCAGCTCTTCTCCGTCTGGTCCTCGACCGGTCCGGCGCGGGCACCGACGAGCCACGGCTCGTGGTGGACGCCGGGCGGTCGCTGCCGGGTCGCGGTGCGTGGCTCCACGCGTCGACCCGGTGCCTCGAGACGGCGGAACGCCGGCGGGCCGTCCCGCGGGCCCTGCGTGTCGCCGGGCCCCTCGACCTCGCCGCGGTCCGCGCCGCGATCGAGGCCCGTCCGGGAGAGCACCTCTGAGCCATGCGTCACGGCCCCGTCCGTACGGGGCCGCCAGCACGACACGTCGACAAGGAAGCGGGTTAGAAGCCGATGGGCACCCGATGAGTACCCAGCGATGAGCACCCAGCACTAACGACGGTCCTCCCTGTCCGGGGCGGGCCGAGACAGGAGAGTTGTGGCAAAGGTCCGCGTCTACGAGCTCGCGAAGGAGCTCGGGGTGGAAAGCAAGACCATCATGACCAAGCTGACGGAGCTCGGTGAGTTCGTCCGCTCGGCATCCTCGACCATCGAGCCACCGGTGGTCCGCAAGCTGCGCGACGCCTTCCCCGCCGGGGGCGGCGGCGCGAGCAAGCCCGCGGCACCCGCCGCGCGTCCGGCCGCGCCGAAGCCGGCTCCGAAGCCGGAGGTCAAGGCCGAGCCGGCCGCGCCGGCTCCGCAGGCCCCGCAGGCCGCGGCCCCCGCCGAGCCGGCCGCGCCGGCCCCGAAGGCTCCGGCACCCGCGGCGCCGGCCCCGAAGGCTCCGGCACCTCAGGCTCCCGCGGCGCAGCGTCCGACGCCCGCGCCCGCGCAGAAGCCCACCGCCTCGCCCAAGCCGGGCGGCGGCACGAACGCGCCCGCCCCGCGCCCCGGTGGCTCGGGCGGACGTCCCGGCGCACCGCGTCCGGGGAACAACCCGTTCGCGACCAGCCAGGGCATGCCCCGGCAGGGCGGCCCGCGCCCGGGCGCCCCGCGCCCGGGGAACAACCCGTTCGCCCCGAGCCAGGGCATGCCCCGGCCCGGGTCGCGCCCCGAGCGCACCGAGGGTGCGGCGGCGGCGTCCGGCGAGCGCTCGGGCGGTCCTCGCCCGGGCGGCCCGCGTCCGGCGCCGCGTCCCGGCGGCCCGCGCCCCAACCCGGGCATGATGCCCGGCCGCACCTCGATCGGCCGTCCCGGTGAGCGTCCTGCTCCCGGTGGTCGTCCCGGTGGCGGTGGCGGCGGTCGTGGCGGCGGCTTCGGCGGTCGTCCCGGTGGTGGCGGCGCTCCCGGCGGTGGCGGCGGCTTCGCCGGCCGTCCCGGTGGCGGTGGCCGCGGTGGCGCCGGTCGTGGCTCGACGCAGGGCGCCTTCGGGCGCGCCGGCGGTCGTCCGGTCCGTGGGCGGAAGTCGAAGCGCGCGAAGCGCCAGGAGTTCGAGCAGATGCAGGCGCCGTCGCTCGGCGGCGTGCAGGTTCCCCGCGGGAACGGCTCGACCGTCGTGCGGCTGCGTCACGGCTCGTCGCTCAACGACTTCGCCGACAAGATCGACGCGAACCCCGCGAGCCTCGTGACCGTGCTGTTCCACCTCGGTGAGATGGCCACGGCGACGCAGTCGCTCGACGAGGACACGTTCGGTGCCCTCGCGTCCGAGCTCGGCTACGTCATCGAGATGGTCTCGGCCGAGGAGGAGGACCGCGAGCTGCTCGGGTCGTTCGACATCGACCTGGACGCGGAGCTCGAGGCCGAGGGCGACGACGAGCTCGCCGCCCGCCCGCCGGTCGTCACCGTCATGGGTCACGTCGACCACGGAAAGACCAAGCTCCTCGACGCCATCCGCCAGACGGACGTCGTCGCGGGCGAGGCCGGCGGCATCACCCAGCACATCGGTGCGTACCAGGTGCGCCACGAGCACGAGGGCGTCGACCGCGCCATCACCTTCATCGACACCCCGGGTCACGAGGCGTTCACCGCCATGCGTGCCCGTGGTGCCCAGGTGACGGACATCGCGATCCTCGTCGTGGCCGCGGACGACGGCGTGATGCCGCAGACCATCGAGGCGCTCAACCACGCCCAGGCGGCGAACGTGCCGATCGTGGTCGCGGTGAACAAGGTGGACAAGGAGTCGGCGAACCCGGCCAAGATCCGCCAGCAGCTCACCGAGTACAACCTGGTGGCCGAGGAGTACGGCGGCGACACAATGTTCGTCGACGTGTCCGCGAAGCAGAACATGGGCATCGACGACCTCCTCGAGGCCGTCCTGCTCACGGCCGACGCCTCGCTCGACCTGCGCGCGAACCCCGACAAGGACGCGCGCGGCGTCGCCATCGAGGCGAACCTGGACAAGGGCCGCGGCGCCGTCGCGACCGTCCTCGTCCAGTCCGGCACGCTGCACGTCGGTGACGCGATCGTCGCCGGCACGGCCCACGGCCGTGTCCGGGCGATGTTCGACGAGCACGGCAACGCCGTGACCGAGGCGGGCCCCGCCCGTCCGGTCCTCGTGCTGGGTCTCGCGTCCGTGCCGAGCGCGGGCGACACGTTCCTCGTGGCGCCCGACGAGCGCACGGCCCGCCAGATCGCCGAGAAGCGCGAGGCTGCCGAGCGCGCCGCCCTCCTGGCCAAGCGCCGCAAGCGCATCAGCCTCGAGGACTTCACGCAGGCTCTCCAGCAGGGCAAGGTCGAGACCCTCAACCTCGTCCTCAAGGGCGACGTGTCCGGTGCCGTCGAGGCCCTCGAGGACGCGCTGCTCAAGATCGACGTGGGCGACGAGGTCGAGCTGCGCGTCATCCACCGCGGTGTCGGTGCGATCACGCAGAACGACGTCAACCTCGCGACGGTCGACAACGCGATCATCATCGGCTTCAACGTGAAGTACGGCGAGCGCGTCGAGGACCTGGCCGAGCGCGAGGGCGTCGACGTCCGCTTCTACTCGATCATCTACCAGGCGATCGAGGACGTGGAGGCCGCGCTCAAGGGCATGCTCAAGCCGGAGTACGAGGAGGCCCAGCTGGGCACGGCGGAGATCCGCGAGATCTTCCGCTCCTCCAAGTTCGGCAACATCGCCGGCTCGATCGTCCGGTCGGGCGAGATCCGCCGCAACGCCAAGGCGCGCGTCCTGCGCGACGGCAAGGTCGTGGGGGACAACCTCACGGTCGAGTCGCTCAAGCGGTTCAAGGACGACGCCACCGAGGTCCGCGAGGGCTTCGAGTGCGGTATCGGTCTGGGCTCGTTCAACGACCTCCAGGTCGGCGACACCATCGAGACGTTCGAGATGCGCGAGAAGCCGCGCTCCTGACGCTCGTCACGCCCGGGGGCGGTCACGGTCATCGTGGCCGCCCCCGGGCGTTCGTCACCCCGCGGTCGTCATCACCCGCAGTCGTCAGTCAGCACCCCACCGCGGTCACCCACCCGGCCGGTGGGCGCCGTTCGACGTACGGTCGTCGGGACCGTCGCCGGAAGGCTCGGCACGAAAGGAAGAAGACATGGTCGACCACCCCCGGGCGAGGAAGCTCGCCGACCGCATCAAGGAGATCGTCGCGCAGATGCTCGACACGCGGATCAAGGACCCGCGCCTCGGGTTCGTCACGGTCACGGACGTCCGTGTCACCGGTGACCTGCAGAACGCCTCGGTGTTCTACACCGTCTACGGGACGGACGAGGAGCGGGCCGGGACGGCCGCCGCGCTGGAGAGCGCGAAGGGCCTCATCCGGTCGGAGGTCGGCAAGCAGACCGGCATCCGCCTCACGCCGGCGATCGAGTTCCACCTCGACGCGGTGCCCGAGACGGCGGCGCACCTCGACGCCGCGCTCGTCGAGGCCCGCCGGCGCGACGCCGAGCTCGCCGCCCTGCGCGAGGGCAAGCCCTTCGCCGGGGACGCCGACCCGTACCGCACGTCGGAGGACGCGGACGCCGTCGCCGACGACGACCGGGCCTGACCGCGTGGGCGCACGCCCGTCCGCGACCGACCGTCGGGAGCGACGCCCCGTCGCTCCCGACGGTCTCGTCGTCGTCGACAAGCCCGCCGGCTGGACGAGCCACGACGTCGTCGGCCGTGGCCGACGCCTCGCCGGCACGCGCAAGGTCGGCCACGCGGGCACGCTCGACCCCATGGCCACGGGCGTGCTCGTGCTCGGCGTCGGGCGCGCGACGAAGCTGCTGACGTACGTCGTCGGCGCCGACAAGGACTACGACGCGACGATCCGCCTCGGTGCGGCGACCACGACCGACGACGCGGAGGGCGAGGTGCTCTTGCGGGCGGACGCGTCCGCCGTCGTGCGGGCCGACCTCGACGCGGGGATCGCCGGCCTCACCGGCGAGATCCTCCAGGTGCCGAGCACGGTGAGCGCGATCAAGGTCGACGGGCAGCGCGCGTACGCGCGCGCCCGCGCGGGCGAGGAGGTCGCGCTGGCGGCGCGGCCCGTCGTCGTCTCGCGCTTCGACGTGCTCGCGGTGCGGCCCGTGGCGCCGGGGGAGCAGGGCGTCCCCGACGACGCGCCGCCCGCGCTCGACGTCGACGTCACCGTGACCGTGTCGTCGGGGACGTACGTGCGCGCGCTCGCGCGCGACCTCGGGTCGGCGCTCGGCGTCGGCGGCCACCTCACGGCGCTGCGGCGCACGCGGGTGGGCGGGTACGGGCTCGACGTCGCCTCGACTCTCGAGGAGCTCGAGGCCCGGGCGGACCGCGACGGCGTGCTCGCGACCCTGCCGCTCGCGCAGGCGGCCCGTGCGACGTTCCCCGTGCGCGAGCTGACCCCGGAGCAGGCGACCGCGCTGTCGTACGGGCAGTGGGTCGACGCGAGCGGGACGCCCGGCACGACGGCGGCGATGTCCCCGACGGGCGAGCTCGTGGCGCTCGTGGAGGACACCCGCCGCGGCGGCAAGGACCTCGCCCGGCCGGTCCTCGTGCTCGCCCCCGCCTGACGCGTCCGGTTCGGCGTCGTGCCCGGGGCGTGGCAGTCTTGTCCAGCGCGGTCCCGGTGCCTCCCCGTCCGGTCCGCCGCCCCCCGTCGGCACGGGCGGCCGCCCCGGGCGGCACCCGCGGCCTTCCTGCTCACCTGAGGAGTTCTCGCGTGCACCTGTGGACGGACCTGAGCCAGGTTCCCCCGGGTTTCGGCCCGTCGGTCGTGACGATCGGCAACTTCGACGGCGTCCACCGCGGGCACGCCCAGGTGCTCGGGCGCATCGTCGACCTGGCGCGCGAGCGCGACGCGCGCGCCGTGGCCGTGACGTTCCACCCGCACCCGTCGGCCGTGCACCGCCCCCAGAGCGCGCCCGAGCTCATCACGGGCATCGCGGACCGGGTCGAGCTGCTCGCCGCGACGGGCCTGGACGCGGTCCTGCTCGTGGAGTACACGCTCGAGTTCGCGCGGCAGACGCCGGAGGAGTTCGTGCGCACCTACCTCGTCGACGGCCTGCACGCGGACGCGGTCGTCGTCGGGCACGACGTCCGCTTCGGCCGCGACAACGCGGGCACCATGGAGACGATGGTCGCGCTCGGCGCGCGGTACGGCTTCGACGTGGTCGCGATCGACGACGTCGGCCAGCACCAGGGCGTGCCGGTCACCGACGAGGAGACGCCGGGCGACTCGCAGGTGCGCTGGTCCTCGACGGGCGTGCGCGCGCTGCTCGCGGCGGGCGACGTGCGCGAGGCGGCCCGCATCCTCGGCCGGTCCCACCGCGTGCGCGGCACCGTCGTGCACGGCGACGCGCGGGGGCGCGAGCTCGGTTTCCCGACGGCCAACCTCGGCTCGATCAGCGGCATGGTCCCCGCCGACGGCGTCTACGCGGGCTGGCTCGAGCGACCGCAGCTCGCGGGCGCCGATCCCCGCCACGCGGACGTGCGCCTGCCGGCGGCGATCTCGATCGGCACCAACCCGACGTTCGACGGCGTCGAGCGCCGGGTCGAGGCGTACGTCCTGGACCGCGCGGACCTCGACCTGTACGACGAGGACGTGGTCCTGGAGCTGGTCGCGCGGCTGCGTCCGACGCTGCGCTTCGACGGCATCGAGCCGCTCGTGGCGCAGATGCACGACGACGTCGCGCGCGCCCGGGAGATCCTCGCCGCCCCGGGCGGGGAGCCGGCCGCGACGACGCCGGGCGCCTGACCGTGGCCGCCCCGGCACCCGTGCTCGAGGCGCGCGCGCTGCGCGTCGGCTACGCGGACGTCGCGGTGTGCGCGCCCGTCGACCTCGCCGTGGCGCCGGGCGAGCTGGTCGTGGTGATCGGCGCCAACGGGAGCGGCAAGTCGACGCTCCTGCGCACGCTGCTCGGTCTCCAGGCGCCGCTCGGCGGTGCGGTGCGCGCGTTCGGGCGCGACGTGGACGAGCGCGAGCGCGACTTCCGGGCGCGCGTCGCGGGCGTGCTCGACGACGACGCGTTCTTCCCGGCGCTCACGGTCCGCGAGCACCTCGTCCTGGTCGCGCGGGGGCACGGCGTGCCGGGTGCCGGGGCCGTCGTGGACGAGCTGCTCGACCGGTTCGGGATCGCGGAGCAGGGTCGGTCGCTCCCGTCGGCGCTCTCCTCCGGCCAGCGCCGACGCTTCCTGCTCGCCTCGGGCTTCGTGCGGCCCCGTGAGCTGCTCGTCCTCGACGAGCCCGAGCAGCGGCTCGACCCGGGGATGCGGGAGCGCCTCGCGGCGCTGCTCGTCGAGGACGCGCGCAGCGGCGTGGCCGTGGTCCTCGCCACCCACGACCCCGAGCTCGTCGAGCGCACGGGCGCGCGCGGCCTGCTCGTCGGCGACGACCGGTGCGTCCCGCTCGCCCCGGCCGACGTCCACGCGGCGCTCCTGGCGGTGCGCTGACCGTGCCGCACGGAGCGAGCGCGCTGCGCTCCGACCCGGACGAGCTGCTGACGGGCCGCGAGCTGCGCCGTCTCACCGCCCGTGCCGCGGCCGCACGGGCCGACGCCGGGCCGGGCGAGATCGTCGTCGACGTCGCCTACGCCGTGGTGTCCGTCGCGCTCGCGACGGGCTGGGTCGTCGGGCTCGCCTCGATGCTGCGCTCGACGCTCGCGACCGCCGCGCCGGCGGGCGGGCCGCCCGTGCTGGGACCGGGGGCCGTCCAGGCGCTCGGGACGACGGCGCTGCTCGCGTTCATGACGGGCACCGCCGTGCGCCTGGGCCCGGTCGGCGCCGGCGGGGGCGGGGTGCGGTGGTGGGTGCCGACGCCCGCGGACCGGCGGGGGCTCGTGTCGCCGTCGTTCGCGCGCGCCGTCGTGCTCGGGGCCGGGCTCGGCGCGCTGGGGAGCGCCGTCGTCGCGGTCGCGGCCGGTCTGGACGCGGTGCCCGCGCTGCGGGCCGGTGCGACCGGCGGCGCCCTCGGCCTGCTCCTCGTCGCGGTCGCGGGACTCGCCCAGCCGTCGGCCCGGGCTGCCGGGCTGCTCGCGCGGGCGAGCGACGTCGCGGTCGCGGCCGTGCCGGTCGCGGGTCTCG
This sequence comes from Cellulosimicrobium sp. AB352, assembly GCF_049538415.1. Classification (NCBI taxonomy): domain Bacteria; kingdom Bacillati; phylum Actinomycetota; class Actinomycetes; order Micrococcales; family Promicromonosporaceae; genus Cellulosimicrobium; species Cellulosimicrobium sp. AB352. Next base: position 24,360 of record NZ_JBMVFX010000010.1, read on the forward strand.
CGCTCGTCGTCGCCGGGCGCCCCGGTCTCCCGCCGCTCGGTGCGCCGCTCGTCGTCGTGCTCGGTCTGCTCGCCGTCGCGGCGCTGCTCGTGCTGCGGTGGTGGCGCGGGCTGGAGTCCCTCGGCGCGACGGTGCTGCGCGCGCAGAGCGCGGTCGCGGACCAGGTGGGCGGCGCCGTGCTGTCCTTCGACACGCGCGACCTCGGCCGGGCCCTGCGCCGGGCCGGCGCCGCCCGGGTCCGGGTCCGCCGACCGCACCGGTTCGCCGCGGTGCGCGGTCCCGTCGGCGCGGTGGTCGCGGCCGACCTCGTGCTGCTGGGTCGCAGCCCGTCGGCGCTCGCCCAGCTCGTCGGTCTCGCCGCCCTCACGGTCGTCGCGCAGCAGGTGCCCGGCCTGGGCTCGGGCTTCGGTCTCTTCGCCCTGCTCGTCGCGGCGGGCCTTGGCGCGGCGGTGCTCGGCGCGGAGGGGGCGCGCACGGCCGAGATGGCCCCGGTCGTCGACGCGCTCGTGCCGCTCCGGGCGCGCTGGACGCGGCTCGCGCGCGGCGTCGTCCCGACGCTCACGGCGACGGTCTGCCTCGTCGCGGGCACGGCCCCGCTCGCGCTCGGGACGGGGGACGCGCGCTGGCTCGGGGTCGCGGTGCTCGCGGCGGTCGTCCAGGGCGCCGCCGCCGTGCGCAGCGCGTACCGCGAGCCGCCGGACTGGGGCGGGCCGCTGCTCGCGACGCCCTCGGGCGGCCTGCCGACGGGCGCCGCGGCCGTGCTGCGCAAGGGGCCCGACGTCGCGGTGCTCGGCGCGGTCCCGCTCGGGGTCGCCCTGCTCGTCGGTACGCCCGGGTGGGGCGTCGTGGTGGCCCAGGCGCTGGCCGCCGTCGTGGCGGTCGCGGTCGCGACCCACGTGCGCGCGGCCCGCTGACCCGACGGCGGCCCGAGCGCGTCCTCAGGCCGCCGCGGGCGCCGGGACGAGGCGGCCGTCCGCGAGGTGGACCCGCGCGTCGACCGGGTCGAGCGTCGCCTCGTCGTGCGAGACGAGCAGCGTCGCCGCGTCGAGCTCGCGCGCGAGCCGCACGACCAGCTCCACCACCTGCACGCCCCGCTCGTGGTCGAGCGCCGACGTCGGCTCGTCCACGAGCAGCACCTCGGGGTCGTTCATGAGCGCGCGGGCGATCGCGACGCGCTGGCGCTGCCCGCCCGAGAGGTGCTCGGGCCGGCGGTCCGCGCGGTCGGCGACCCCGACGGCGTCGAGCAGCGCGAGGGCGTGCGCACGGCGCGACGCGGGGGAGCGGCCCCGGAGGTGGCTCATGAGCTCGAGCTGCTCGAGCACGGTGAGCGACGCGACGAGCTGCGGCTGCTGGAACACGAGCCCGATGCGCTCGCGGCGCAGCGCCGCCGCCCGGTCGGCCGCACGCCGCGCGCGCCGCCGGCCGCGCCGTCCGGCCGCGTCCCCGCGCTCGGGGTCGAGGTCGGCGTCGAGCGGTGCGCTGACGACGTCGGGACCCACCCGCACGACGCCCGCCGTCGGCGGCGTGAGCGTCGCCGCGACGGCGAGCAGGCTGGACTTGCCGGCACCGGACGGGCCGAGCAGCGCCGTCGTGGTGCCCGAGGGCACGGTGAGGGAGACGTCGTCGACGGCGACGAGGACGCCGTCGCCGTCGGGGTAGGTGAGACGGACACGGTCGAGGACGAGGTCCACGGGGAGCTCCTGAGGGTCGGTACGGACGAGAGGGAGAAGGTCAGCGGGCCGCGAGCGCCGCGTGCGGGTCGACGCGCGCGACCCGCGTCACGGCGAGGACCGCGCCGAGGCCGCCGAGCACGACGAGCACGACGGCGGGCACGAGGGTCGTCGAGAGGTCGACGACGACCGGCATGACCTGGGACGCGAGCAGTCCCGCGCCGGCCGCGAGGGCCGTGCCGACGCCGACGCCCACGCCCAGCACGACGCCGGCCTGGCCGATCGCGTCGCGCAGCAGGTAGCGCGTCGAGGCGCCGAGCGCGCGCAGCACCGCGACGTCGCCCGCGCGCTGGATGGTCCAGACGGTGAAGAACGCACCGACGACGAGCGCGGAGATCGCGAGGAGGAAGACCTGCATGAGGGTCAGGGAGAGGTTCTCGGCGGTGAACGACGAGATGGCCGAGCGCGCCTCGCGCGGCGTCGCGGTCACGGTGCTGACGCGGGCGTCCGTGGCGGCGAGCACGTCCGCGGTCGGGGGGTCGTCGCCGAACCGCAGGGTGACGACGGTGGCCACCTGCCCGGCTGCCGCGTCGTCGGTCGAGGCGCTGTCGGCAGGCGTGCCGTCGGACGTGGTGCCGACGGGCGAGGCGCCGCCCCGGGCGCCGACGGCCTGCCAGTCGTCGAGGGCCACCCAGACGACCGGCGTGTGCGCGTAGTCCGCCTCGCCGTCCGCGACGGCGGAGACCGTCAGGTCGAGCGGCCCGGCGTCCACCGGGTCGCCCACGCCGGCGCCGAGCGCGTCGGCGGCGCCGCGGGAGAGCACGACGGCGCCGGGGGAGACGTCGGCGCCGCCGTCGTCGGTGCCGGGCACGAGACCCGAACCGGGCCGCACCCCGAACGTGGTGACGGCGGCCGTCGCGTCGCCGGACGCGCGCACGGTCGCGACGCCGAGCGGCTCCGCGGCGTCGACACCGGGGACGGCGGCCCAGGCGTCCGTCTGCGCGGCGGTCACCTCGGACTCCGTGAAGGTGGGGGACGCGCCCTCGGCCGGGGGCGCGAAGGCGACGCGGTCGACCGGCAGGTCGGTCACCGCGGAGGTGCTCGCGCGGCCGAGGCCTGCGGTGAGCGCCGCGAGGAAGGCGACGAGGAACGTGATGAGCGCGACGACGACCGTCATGAGCGCGAAGCGACCGCGCGCGTGGCGCAGGTCGCGCAGGGCGAGGAACACGGGGAGACCTCCGGGGTCCGAGGGGCAGTGAGAGACAGGGAGCGGGGGCGGGGACGTGGTCCGGCGAGCGCGAGTGTCGTGCGCCGCAGGGCCCGTCCCGACGTCCCGTCCACCGTCCCGCGTCGAGGCGCGCCGCGGATCACCGGTCCGGCCGGTCCTGGGGCGCCGCAGGGACGAGCCCGGGATCGACCGTTCGGACGATGCCGGGCCGCGGTGCCGTGGCTAGGGTGACGGCGTGACCCCGCCCGGACCCGAGCCCGCCGAGCCTGCCGCGCTCGCGGGCCGTGCTGCGCCGTCGGGCCGTGCGTCGTCGGGCCATGCATCGGTAGCCCCCGCGATGTCGGTGGCCGGTCGCGTCGCGCCGGTCGTGCCGACCGCGACGCGGTGGCTGCGGCGTGGTCTGGACGTGCTGCTCGTCGGGCTGGTCGTGCTCGCGGTCGCGGGCGCGCTCGTCACGTCGACGGCGCGGGGCGTGGGCGCCGTGCTGCTCGGCGCGGCCCTGCTCGCGCTGTACGTGGTGGGCCGTCGTCGCGTCCCCGTGCCCGTCGACGTGCGCGCGCCGCGCGGTGCGTGGTGGCCCGCGGGGGCGTGGGTGACCGGTCTCGTGGCCCTCTGGGTCGGGCTGTCGCTCGTCACGACGACCGCCGTCTGGGTCGCGTTCCCCCTGATGTTCGTGGCGATGCACGTCCTCGGCCCGCGCCGGGGCCCGGTCGCGGTCGCGGTGGTCGTCGTGCTCGTCGTGGGCGTCATGGCCACGTGGACCGCGCGCGTCGCGCTGCCGTTCGTGCTCGGGCCGGCCATCGGCGGGGCCGTCGCGGTCGTCGTCGTCCTCGCGCTGGAGGCGGTCGTGCGGGAGTCCCAGGAGCGCCAGTGCACGCTCGACGAGCTCGTGCGCACCCGGGACGAGCTCGCGGCGTCGGAGCGGGAGCGGGCGGTGGCGGCCGAGCGCGAGCGCCTGGCGCGCGAGATCCACGACACGCTCGCCCAGGGGTTCTCGTCCGCCGAGCTGCTCCTGCGCGCGGCCCGGACCGCGCTCGACGCCGGCGACGCGGAGACCGCGCGCGGGTACGTCGAGCAGACGCGCGAGGTCGCGCGGCACAACCTCGCCGAGGCGCGCCGCGTCGTGCGCGCGCTGGCGCCGGCCGACCTCGCGTCGTCGAACCTCGTCGGGGCCCTGCGCCGCGTCGCGGACCGGGCGTCCGGACGCGCCGCCGAGGGCGGGCCGCGCGTCGTCGTGCGGGTGAGTGGCGAGCCCGTCCCGCTGCCGACCGAGGTCGAGGCCGCCCTGCTGCGCGTGGCGCAGTCCGCGCTCGCCAACGTCGAGCGGCACGCCGGTGCGACGCGCGCCGCCGTCACCGTGAGCTTCCTCGCGGGCACCGGGCCGGGGGACGACGCGGTCGCGCTCGACGTGGTCGACGACGGGCGCGGCTTCGACCCGGACGCCGTCCCCGCGCCGGCGGCGGACCGGCCCGGCGGCTTCGGCCTCGGCGCCATGCGCGCCCGGGTCGCGGACCTCGGGGGCACGCTGTCCGTGGAGTCCGCGCCGGGGGCGGGCACGGCGGTGGCCGCGTGGGTGCCGCTCGCGGCGACGACCGGGACCCGGTCGGGCGCGGCTGCCGACCACCGGGCCGACGACCCGGCTGACGACCCGGCCGACCGTCCGGCCGACGGGACGGCCGACACCCGGACCGAGACCGACGCCGGCACCGAGGAGGAGCGATGACCGGGCCCGCCGTGGACGTCGTCCTCGCGGACGACCACCCCGTCGTGCGGACCGGCCTGCGCGCCGTCCTGGAGGCCGAGCCGGACGTGCGGGTCGTCGCCGAGGTCGGCTCCGCCGAGGAGCTGCTCGCCCGGCTGCGCGCCGGGCTGCGGGCCGACGTCGTGCTGCTCGACCTGCAGTTCGGCCCCGGCCGCCTCGGGGGCGTGGACGCGGTCCGCGAGATCGTCGCGACGGACGGTCCGCCCGTGCTCGTCGTCACGACCTACGACGCGGACGCCGACATCCTCGCCGCGGTCGAGGCGGGCGCTCGCGGCTACCTGCTCAAGGACGCGCCGACCCACGAGCTCGTCGCCGCCGTGCGCGCGGCCGCGGCGGGCGAGGTCGCCCTCGGCCCGGCGGTGCAGCGGCGGCTGCTCGGCCGGCTGCGCAGCCCGGGCACGGCGCTCACGGCGCGCGAGCTCGAGGTGCTCGCGCTCGTCGCCGAGGGGCGCACGAACGACGAGATCGCGCACGAGCTGTTCCTCTCGCGCGCGACCGTGAAGACGCACCTCGTGCACGTCTACGACAAGCTCGGCGCGCCGTCGCGCACGGCCGCCGTCGCCGAGGCCCGGCGCCGCGGCCTCCTGCGGGGCTGAGCCCGGCCGGGCCGTCGCGGCGTGTCCGCGGGGTCCTCGCCCGAGACGTCGTGCGGGCGTCGTCGGGACCGTCCTCGAGACCGTCACCGCACCGTCCTGCGGGCGCTGCCCGGTCGTGTCACGACACCGGCGCCGGGCCCTCCCTCCGGGTGAGCGGCGCCGTCGTGCACGGCGCCCAGGCGGCCGCGCGGGCCTCGGGCTGCGGCCCGGGGGCGGTCGCACCCGTCCCCGCGCGCGCACGCCCGCGGGGGCGCCGGCGGCCCGCCGCGCGGGCCGCACGAAGACCTCCGACAGAGAGGGCAGAGCCATGGAGGCTCAGCAGCAACCGGCGGCTCCCGTCGCCGAGACCGTCGTCGACGACGTCGCACCCGACGCCGTCGACCAGGCGTCCACCCCGGTCGGCCGGACCGTCCGCAGCGTCGGGCACGGGTCGGCCGTCGTCCCCGACGAGGTCGCGACCGATGCGGACGTGGACCCGGCGGAGTCGGACGCACCGCTCCTGCCCGCGGCCGAGGCCGCGGTGGCGCGGGACCTCGAGCACCACCGGTACGACTCCACGACCGCGTTCGACTACCTGTTCCCGCAGCTCGCGGAGCGCTTCCCGCGGTTCCACCTCCCGGTCGGGAACGGCGCGACGGCCGCGACCGTCGCCGCGCTGAAGACGCTCGGGGCGGCGATGGTCGCCCGGCCCGTCTCCCCGCCCGGGCAGCCGCCGCGCAGCCTCGACTCGCACGTGCCGGCCGTGTACACGTACTGGGGCCAGTTCATCGACCACGACATCACGCTCAACACCAACGGCCCCGACACGACGACGGGCCGCGACGGGGACCAGGCGCTCGGCGACGTCGACGCGGTGCCCTTCCGGGTCTTCGCGCCGTGGGTCGTGGTGCGCTCGCTCCACAACGGGCGCCACCCGGCGCTCAACCTCGACTCCCTGTACGGCAGCGGGCCGCGGTTCGAGGGCGAGCGTGGGTACCGCACGACGCGCAGCGAGGCGTCGTACGTGTCGGGCTCGGCGAAGCTGCGGCTCGGCCGCATCTCCACCGAGCCGCTGGTCATCCCGGGCGGTCCGTCGTTCTCGCTCGTGGCGCCCGGCGACGACGCGCAGCGCGACCTGCCGCGCGACGACGGCGGCGCGCCGCTGATCCCGGACGGGCGCAACGACGAGAACCTCGTGGTCGCCCAGCTCCACCTCGCGATGATCCGGTTCCACAACGCCGTCGTGGACTGGGTGGACGACGTCGAGCCCTGGACCCGGCTCACGGGCGGGGAGCGCGGCGTGTTCGAGCGCGCGAGCCAGCTCGTGCGGTGGCACTACCAGTGGCTCGTGGTCAACGACTACCTGCGCACCCTCACCAAGCCGGGCGTGCTCGACGCGACGCTCCTGCGCGACACGTCGTTCTTCCGGCCCCGGTACCCGATCTCCATGCCGCTCGAGTTCGCGGTCGCGGCGTTCCGGTTCGGGCACTCGATGATCCGCGACTCCTACGACTTCAACGTCAACTTCACGGGCCCGCCGCCCGCGAACGCGAGCCTGACGCAGCTCTTCCAGTTCACGGGGAACGGCGGCAGCCTGCGTCCGGGACCGCAGGGCACCCCGGCCCTGCCGTCCAACTGGCCGATCGAGTGGGCGCGGTTCGTCGACAAGGGCGACCCGCGGACGTTCCGGGCGGCCGAGAAGATTGACACGTTCCTCGCGCCGAGCCTGGGCACGATGGTCAAGGAGGGGAACCTGCCGCCCGAGCCGCCCGCGCACACGCCGGCCCAGCTCGTCGCGAGCGCGCTCCAGAAGCAGCTCGCGCAGCGCAACCTGCTGCGCGGCTACATGCTCGCGCTGCCCACGGGCGAGGCCGTCGCGGCGGCCTTCGGCGTCGTCCCGCTCACCCCGGCCCAGCTCGAGGACCGGGCGGGCGACGACGTGAAGCAGGCGCTCGCGGCCCTGCGGGACGGCGACCACGGCGGCACCCCGCTGTGGTACTACGTCCTCAAGGAGGCCGAGCTCCAGGGCGACGGCAGCTTCCTCGGCGAGGTCGGCAGCCGCGTGCTCGCGGAGACGTTCGTGTACCTGCTGCGGCAGGACGACACCTCGTACGTGCGCACGAGCAACCACTGGACGCCCGCGCAGGGCGTGCACTTCGAGGACGGGTCGCTCGTCCTCACGCTGCCGGACCTCCTCCGGTTCGCCGGGGTGCTGCCCGACGCCGCGGGCCGGTTCCGCGGTGACGGCACGGCCGGGCACGACGGCGCCCCCTGAGGCACGACGCGCGGTCCGGCCGGGACGACGGGACCGCGGCGGGCGACGGCGCGTCCACCTGGTAAGATGGATGCGCCGTCTGACCGGCCGCGGACAGAGAGAGCCCGGGAGATCCGTCCCGGCGCACCGCGCAACGAACCCGAAGGAGAACCGTGCCGCTCGACACTGCCACGAAGCAGCGCATCATGACCGAGTACGCGACGAGCGAGGGCGACACCGGTTCGCCCGAGGTCCAGGTCGCGCTCCTCACGCAGCGCATCAAGGACCTCACCGAGCACCTCAAGGAGCACAAGCACGACCACCACAGCCGTCGTGGTCTGCTCCTCCTCGTCGGCCAGCGCCGTCGCCTGCTCGGCTACCTGCAGAAGGTCGACATCAACCGCTACCGGAGCCTCATCGAGCGCCTCGGTCTGCGTCGCTGACACGACACCGCCAGCCCGGTCCCTGCGGGGACCGGGCTGGTCTGGTGTGATGTACCCGTCACACCCCGGCTGAGCACCACCCAGCCGCACACCACCCACCGCGCCGCCGGCCTCTCGTTCGGTCCTCGGTAGTGGCTCACGGACCCCCACGGCACCGTCCTCGGACGGACCGGTGCGGGAACCGCCGTGGACCTCGATCGAAGACCGCCGAGCGTCGAGTGCGACCGGAGCCCCTGCGCCACGCGCCGGGGCGCGGACCGGAACCCTCGACAGGGCTACCCGGGCGGCGCTTCGAGAAAGGGAGGGCACCCGTGGAGGGTCCCGAGATCCAGTTCGCCGAGGCCACGATCGACAACGGTCGCTTCGGCACCCGCACCGTCCGGTTCGAGACCGGGCGCCTCGCCCGTCAGGCCGCCGGCTCCGTCGCCGCGTACCTCGACGACGAGACGATGCTCCTGTCGGCCACGACGGCCGGCAAGCACCCCAAGGAGCAGTTCGACTTCTTCCCGCTGACGGTGGACGTCGAGGAGCGCATGTACGCCGCGGGCCGCATCCCCGGCTCGTTCTTCCGCCGCGAGGGTCGTCCCTCGACGGACGCGATCCTCGCGTGCCGCCTCATCGACCGCCCGCTGCGCCCGCTCTTCGTCAAGGGCCTGCGCAACGAGGTCCAGGTCGTCATCACGGTCCTCGCGCTCCACCCGGACGACGCGTACGACACGCTCGCGATCAACGCCGCCTCGGCGTCGACCCAGATCTCCGGCCTGCCGTTCTCCGGCCCGGTCGGCGCGGTCCGCATCGCGCTGGTCGACGGCCAGTGGGTCGCGTTCCCCAAGTACTCCGACAAGGAGCGCGCGGTCTTCGACATGGTCGTGGCCGGCCGCGTCGTCGGCGACGACGTCGCGATCGCGATGATCGAGGCCGAGGCGACCGACGGCGCCTGGGGCCTCGTCAAGGACGAGGGCGTGGCGGCGCCGACCGAGGAGGTCGTCGCCGAGGGCATCGAGGCGGCCAAGCCGTTCATCAAGGCGCTGTGCGACGCGCAGTCTGCGCTCGCCGCGCAGGCCGCGAAGCCCGTCAAGGAGTACCCGGTCTTCCTGGACTACCAGGACGACGCGTTCGCCGCGGTCGAGGCCGAGGTCGCGACGGACCTGCGCGAGGCGCTCGCCATCGCGGACAAGCAGGACCGCGAGAACCGTCTCGACGAGATCAAGAACGAGATGGTGGGCAAGCTCCAGGCCGGGTTCGACGGCCGCGAGAAGGAGCTCTCCGCCGCGTACCGCGCGCTCCAGAAGAAGCTCGTGCGCCAGCGCGTGCTCACCGACGGCGTGCGCATCGACGGCCGTGGGCTCGCGGACATCCGCACCCTCTCGGCCGAGGTCGAGGTGCTGCCGCGCGTGCACGGCTCCGCGCTCTTCGAGCGTGGCGAGACCCAGATCATGGGCGTCACCACGCTGAACATGCTCCGCATGGAGCAGCAGATCGACTCGCTCGGTCCGGAGACGCGCAAGCGCTACATGCACAACTACAACTTCCCGCCCTACTCGACCGGTGAGACCGGCCGCGTGGGCAGCCCGAAGCGCCGCGAGATCGGCCACGGCGCGCTCGCCGAGCGTGCGCTCGTGCCGGTGCTGCCGAGCCGCGAGGAGTTCCCCTACGCGATCCGCCAGGTGTCCGAGGCCCTCGGCTCCAACGGCTCGACGTCCATGGGCTCCGTGTGCGCCTCGACGCTCTCGCTCCTCAACGCGGGCGTGCCGCTGCGCGCCCCCGTCGCGGGCATCGCGATGGGCCTCATCTCCGACACGGTGGACGGTGAGACCCGCTACGCGGCGCTCACCGACATCCTCGGTGCCGAGGACGCGTTCGGCGACATGGACTTCAAGGTCGCCGGCACGCGCGAGTTCGTCACGGCCATCCAGCTCGACACCAAGCTCGACGGCATCCCTGCCTCGGTGCTCGCCGGTGCGCTGACGCAGGCGCGCGACGCGCGCCTGACGATCCTCGACGTGCTCGCCGAGGCCATCGACGTGCCCGACGAGATGTCCCCGAACGCTCCGCGCGTCATCTCCGTGAAGGTGCCGGTCGACAAGATCGGCGAGGTCATCGGCCCCAAGGGCAAGATGATCAACCAGATCCAGGAGGAGACGGGCGCGGACATCTCCATCGAGGACGACGGCACCGTGTACATCGGCGCCGTCGACGGCCCGTCGGCCGAGGCCGCCCGCGCGGCGATCAACGCGATCGCCAACCCGCACGTCCCGGAGATCGGCGAGCGCTTCGTCGGCACGGTCGTCAAGACGACGTCGTTCGGCGCGTTCATCTCGCTCTCCCCGGGCAAGGACGGTCTGCTGCACATCAGCCAGATCCGCAAGCTCGTGGGCGGCAAGCGCGTCGAGAACGTCGAGGACGTGCTGTCCATCGGCCAGAAGGTCCAGGTCGAGATCGGCGAGATCGACCCGCGCGGCAAGCTCTCGCTGCACGCCGTGGTCGAGGACGAGGCTCCGGCCGACGCTCCCGCGACCGAGGACGCGGACGCCTGACGTGCCGTGGGACCTTCCGCTCGTCCCGGCGGGTGACGCCGGGGCCGAGCTGACCGCCGGGCAGGACGGCGCGACGATCCGTCGCTCCGTCCTGCCCGGCGGGGTCCGCGTGCTCACCGAGTCGATGCCGGGCCTGCGCTCGGCGACGGTGGGCGCGTGGGTCGGCGTCGGCTCGCGCGACGAGACCGACGGCCACTTCGGGTCGACGCACTTCCTCGAGCACCTGCTGTTCAAGGGCACGGCCCGCCGCTCCGCGATGGACATCGCCGAGGCGTTCGACGCCGTCGGCGGCGAGGCCAACGCGGCGACGGGCAAGGAGCACACGTGCTACTACGCGCGCGTGCTCGACGCCGACCTCCCCATGGCGGTCGACGTCATCACCGACATGGTGACCTCCGCGCGCCTGGACCCCGACGAGCTCGAGACCGAGCGCGGCGTGATCCTCGAAGAGCTCGCGATGAACGACGACGACCCCTCGGACGTCGTGCACGAGGAGTTCGCCGCGGCGGTCCTCGCCGGCCACCCGCTCGGGCGGCCCATCGGTGGGACCCCGGACACGATCAACGCCGTGCCCCGGGACGCCGTGTGGGAGCACTACCGCTGGCACTACCGCCCCGAGACGCTCGTCGTCGCGGCGGCGGGCGGCGTCGACCACGACACGCTGGTCGACCAGGTCGGCACGGCGCTGCGCGACGGCGGCTGGACGCTCGACGCGTCGGGCGCACCCCGGGCGCGGCGCGACCCTGCGGACCCCGCCCTGGCGGGCGTCGGGGCCGCGAGCGTCGAGCTGTCGGTCCACCGGGCGGTCGAGCAGGCGAACGTCGTCATCGGCGGCACCGGTCTGGCCGCGACGGACGACCGCCGCTTCACGCTCTCCGTGCTCAGCGCCGTCCTCGGCGGCGGCATGAGCTCGCGGCTCTTCCAGGAGATCCGCGAGCGGCGCGGCCTCGCGTACTCGACCTACTCGTTCGCGTCCGGCCACGGCGGCATCGGCACGTTCGGCCTCTACGCCGGGTGCGCGCCGTCGAAGGTCGACGAGGTGACCGCGCTGCTGCACAGCGAGCTCGACCGCCTCGCGGCCGACGGCATCACCGGCGCGGAGCTCGACCGCAGCATCGGCCAGCTCTCGGGCGGCATGGTCCTCGGTCTCGAGGACTCCGGCTCGCGCATGAGCCGGCTCGGCAAGGCCGAGCTCGTCTACGGCGAGCTCCTGAGCGTCGAGGAGTCGCTCGACGCGATCCGATCCGTCACGGCCGACGACGTGCAGAAGCTCGCCGACGACCTCGCGTCGCGCCCGCGCTCCGTGGTGCGCGTCGGGCCGTTCGGCGACTGACCCCGCCTCCACGGCGTCTCGCGGCGGCCGTCCTCCTCGCGGAGGGCGGCCGCCGTCGTGCTGTGGGCAGACCCACTGCCCGGTGCGGCGGACGCGGCACCGGTCGACGCGCGCTGCGGCGATAGGGTGACGGGCGTGAGCGAGCAGAGCACCCCCGCGCCAGATCCCGCACCGACCGCCCCCGGCAGGGAGCCCGGTCGCCCGCTGCGGGTCGCCGTCCTGGGCGCCGCCGGACGCATGGGCGCGACCGTCTGCGCCGCCGTCGAGGGCGCGGCGGACCTCGAGCTCGTCGCGCGCCTCGACGCGGGCGACGAGGTCGCCGCCGCGACGCTCGGCGGCGCGGACGTCGCCGTCGACTTCACGGTCCCGGCCGCGACCGAGGCGAACGTCCACGCGCTGATCGACGCGGGCGTGCACGCCGTCGTCGGGACCACGGGCTGGACGGAGGAGAGCCGCGGTCGCGTCGTCGCGCACCTCGGTCGTGCTGCCGCGGCGGGCGCGCCGGGGCTCGGCGTGCTCATCGCGCCCAACTTCGGGCTGTCCGCAGTCCTCGCGATGACGTTCGCCGCCAAGGCCGCGCGGTACTTCGAGTCGGCCGAGGTGATCGAGCTCCACCACCCGGACAAGGTCGACGCGCCGTCCGGCACCGCGCGGCACACCGCCGCGGCGATCGCCGCCGCACGGGCCGACGCCGGTCTCGGGACGGGCCCGGACGCGACCGAGACGGGCTGGGAGGCGCGCGGCGCCGACGTCGACGGCGTGCGCGTGCACGCCGTCCGTCTGCGCGGCCTCGTCGCGCACGAGGAGATCCTGTTCGGCAACACGGGCGAGCAGCTGGTCATCCGGCAGGACTCGTTCGACCGGGTCTCGTTCATGCCGGGCGTCCTGCTCGCGGTGCGCGAGGTCGTGGGCCGGCCCGGGCTCACCGTCGGCCTCGAGAACGTGCTGGACCTCGCGTGAGCCTGCCCGGCGGGTCGACCGGCCCGGACGGCCCCGGGCCCGGGGACGGCGGCTCGCGCGGCCGGTCGCGCGCCGGGCGCCCGTGGAAGGCGATCGTCGGGGCGGTCCTCGTCACGGTCCTGCTCGCGCTCTACGTGTGGCAGGTCGCGGGACGGTCCGCGGCCCTCATCGGCACGGGCGAGCCCGTGGCCATGGCGATCGGGGCCGGCGTGCTCGTGCTGCCGCTGCTCGTCGTCGGCCTCGTCGGGCGCGAGTTCCTGCTCGCCGGGACCGTGCAGCGCATGGCCGACGACCTCGCGGACCGCGGCCGCCTGCCCGTCGACGACCTGCCGCGCTCGCCGGGCGGCCGGATCGACCGCGACGCCGCCGACGCGGCCTTCGGCCCGTACCGGGACGCGGTCGACGCCGACCCGACGAGCTGGGAGGCGTGGTACCACCTCGCGTTCGCCTACGACGCGGCGCGCGACCGCCGCCGCGCGCGGGAGGCGCTGCGCAAGGCCGCGGCGCTCTACCGCGCGCGTCGTCGGGCCTGACGGCCCCCGGGCACGCGCGTCACAGGCTCGTCCAGCAGTAGAGCCGGTGCCCCGCGTCGTCGGCGCGGACGCACAGCGCCGCGAGCCGGTGCAGCGCGTCGGCGAGGTCCGCGGGGTCCGACCCCTCGAGCTCCTCCGTCGCCGCCCACCGCACGGCGACCTCGTCGAGCGCGGCGGGCGTCGCGGAGGCGAGCGCCCCCACGAGCACGTCCGTCACGGAGACCACCCACGGCCCCTCGTCACCCCCGGTCGCGACGAGCGAACCGTGGCGGGCGTCCGCCGTGACCTCGGCGTACGGGCGGTCGGTGAGCAGGCTCGCCAGGGTGCCGAGGACGACGAACGGGTCGATGCCCTTGAGCTCCACGGTCGCGAAGCCCGGCTGCGTGGTCAGCGGGTCGGGGGAGGCCGGTCCGGCCTGCGCGGCGAGCGCGGCCCGTGCGTCGTCCGGCGCGGCGAAGTAGTCGGTGAGGATGCCCATGGCGGACGATCCTCGCAGGTCACGGGGACGAACGGGTCACGGGCGTGTCACGGCTGCGTGACGCGGGGTCCCGCGGTCCTCAGATCTCGGCCGTCCAGCGCCGCTCGACGACGTCCCGGAGCCCGGTCGCGAGCGTCCGGGTGCGCCCGTCGGGACCGAGCCCGGACCCGGCGAGGAACGCCTCGCGCGCGGCGTCGCCGTCCAGGACCCACGTGACGACCTCGTCCGCGCCGTCGCGCCGCAGCCGGTCGACGGCCGCCGCCAGCAGGCGCGACCCGTGCCCGCCGCGCTGGTGGCGCGGCTCTACCTCGAGCGCGAGGACCTGGCCGGGCGCGACCGCGGCGAACCCCACGACGTCGGCCCCCGCGCACGCGACGAGCACCGCGAAGCCGGGACCGGGCGGCGAGGAGATCGCCGCGGCCCACTGCTCGCGCATCCGCACGGTGTCGAGCGCGTCGAGCACGTCGTCGCCGAGCACGTCGGCGTGCGAGGAGCGCCACGCCCCGACCTGGATCGCTGTCATCGCGACGTCGTCGCCGGGCACGGCAGGGCGGACGGAGACGTCGGCGGTCTCGCGGAAGAGGCTCACGGGTTCACCCTACGAGACCCGGCCGGGCGCCGGGACGGCCTCAGCCCCAGCCGAGCGCGCGCAGGCCCGCGGCCGTGACCGCGGCGAGGACCACGACGACGATGAACGGCGCGCGCAGCGCGAGCGCGACGGCCGCGACGCCCAGCGCGGGCAGGCGCGCGTCGACGACGAGGGCCTGCCCGTCGCCGACGGTCTGCACCGTGACGAGCGCCGCGAGGAGCGCGGCGGTGACGAGCGCGGCGGTGCGCGCGACGCGCTCGTCGGCGAGCCAGTGCTCGGGCACGAGGTGGCCGGCGAGCTTGAGCGCGAAGCACACCGCGGACGCGGTGAGCACGACGACCCAGACGGTCGCTGAGGTCACGAGGGCTCCTCTCCGCGGGGGCCGGCCGCGGTCCCCGCACGGTCGGCGGCCCGTCGGCGCCGCGCGTCGACCTGACCGGTGACGACGGCGACCGCGGCCGCCGCGAGCACCGGCACGCCGCCCGGTGCGACCGGGACGAGCGCCGCCGCGACGACCACCGCCGCGGCCGCGGTGAGCTGCATCGCACGCGTCGCGAGCCGCGGCCACAGCAGGCCGAGGAACGCGGCCGCCGCGGCGGCGTCGAGCCCCCACGCGCGCGGGTCGCCCAGCGCGTCGCCCGCGAGCGCCCCGACGAGCGTCATCGCGTTCCAGAGGACGAAGATGCCGACGCCCGTCCACCAGAACCCGGCTCGGACGGCGCGCCGGGACCGTTGCGCGGTCGCGACGGCGGTCGACTCGTCGATCGTGAACTGGGCCGCGACGACCTTGTGCCACGAGCGCAGCGCGAGCAGCGGGCCGAGCTGCGCGCCGTAGAGCGCGTTGCGGACGCCCAGGAAGCCCGCCGTGGTGATCGCTGCGACCGGCGCGCCCCCGGCGCCCACCACGCCGATGAGCGCGAACTGCGAGCCGCCCGAGAACATGAGCAGGCTCAGCGCCATGGTCTGCGCGACGTCGAGGCCCGCGACGACCGACAGCGCGCCGAACGAGATGCCGTACAGGCCCGTCGCGACGGAGACGGACACGGCCTGGCGGACCGCGGCGCGGACCTCGTCCTCGACGGCCTGCTCGGCCACGTGCTCGACGGCGTCCGGCACGTCCGCGGCGTCCGCCCGCGCCACCTCGGGCGCGGGGTCGGCGCGGGGGCGCGGGACGTCGTCGGGCCGGCTCATGCGTGCGGGTCGGCCGGGCCCTCGCCCGCGGCGGCGGCGTTCGCCGCGCGCTGGTGCGCGGTGAGGGACATGCGGTCGATGAGCGCGAGGGCGAGCGCCGAGAGGACGAACGCGAGGTGGATGAGCGTCTGCCACATGAGCTGCGTCGGCGTGTACCGGCTGCTGTCGATGAACGTGCGCAGCAGGTGGATCGACGAGATCCCGACGATGGACATCGCGAGCTTCGTCTTGAGCACGTTCGCGTTGACGTGGCTCAGCCACTCGGGCTGGTCGGGGTGGCCCTCGAGCCGGATGCGCGAGACGAACGTCTCGTAGCCGCCCACGATGACCATGATGAGCAGGTTGGAGATCATGACGACGTCCACGAGACCGAGCACCGCGAGCATGATCTCCTCGGCGCCGAAGCTGACCACCTCGTGCGTCGCGTGATCCGTCGCGCGGCCCGTGAAGCCGCCCACGACGAGCAGCCACAGCTCCTTGAGGAACTGCCACACGTAGACCACCTGGGCCACGATGAGGCCGAAGTACAGCGGCGCCTGGAGCCAGCGCGACGCGAAGATCATGTACCCGACGGTGGTGACGCGGGCGCTGGGCGAGGGGACGTTCGGGCTGGTGGTCAACGCGGGCGTCGAGGGCACGGGCGTGGGCTCTCCGGGAGTCGGTGACGGCGGACGGCGACGACCGTCCGGCGCGCGGGGCACCGGTCACCGGTCGTCACCGGGGCGTCAGGGTACCAACGCCGCGTGAGGGCCCCGCAGGCCCGCCCGCCCTGCCGGTGACGAGGACGGTCCACCCGCCCGTCGAGCACGGGGACGGCGACCGGGATCGTCGGATCCCGGTCCGTGACCCCGTGCTCGACGGCGGCGGCGGCGGGGGAGAAGGGAGAAGGGAGGGGCGACGTCAGAGGGCCACGTAGACCGTCTCCAGGTACTCCTCGAGGCCGGCCTCCCCGCCCTCGCGACCGAGGCCGGACTGCTTGAGCCCGCCGAACGGGGCGCTCGCGTCGGACACGAGGCCGCGGTTGACGCCGATCATGCCGGCCTCGACCTCCTCGGAGACGCGCACGGCCCGGTCGAGCGACGTCGTGTACGCGTAGGCGGCGAGCCCGTACTCGGTCGCGTTCGCGAGCGCGATGCCCTCGTCGTCGTCGCCGAACGCGACGACGGGCGCCACCGGGCCGAAGATCTCCTCGGTGACGACGCGTGCGTCCGGGTCGACACCCGACAGGACGGTGGGGGAGTAGAAGTACCCGGGGGAGCGGGGCCGCTCCGCGCCGGTGAGCACCTGGGCCCCGCCGTCGACGGCCGCGTCGACGAGCTCGGCGACCTTGTCGACGGCCTTCGCCTCGATGAGCGGCCCGACCTGCGTCCCGTCCTGGGCGCCCGGCCCGACCCGCAGGTCCGCGAACGCGGCGGCGAGGCGCTGGGCGAACTCCCGCGCGACGGCGTCGTGCACGAGGAAGCGGTTCGCCGCCACGCACGACTGGCCCGCGTTGCGGAGCTTCGCGACGACGGCGCCCTCGACCGCCGCGTCGAGGTCGGCGTCCGCGAACACGAGGAACGGGGCGTTGCCGCCGAGCTCCATCGAGGTGCGCAGCACCTGGGCGGACGCCTTCTCGAGCAGCGTGCGCCCGACGGGCGTCGAGCCGGTGAACGACAGCTTGCGCAGGCGCTCGTCCGCGAGGAGCGGCTCGGTGACGTCCGCGGCGCGCGACGACGGGACGACGTTGACGACACCCGTCGGCAGCCCGCGGTCGGCGAGCTCGGAGCGGATCACCTCGGCCACGAGCGCCGTCGTCAGCGGGGTGAGCCGGGCGGGCTTGACGACGACCGTGCACCCGGCGGCCAGCGCGGGGCCGATCTTGCGCGTCGCCATGGCGATCGGGAAGTTCCACGGCGTGACGAGCAGCGCGGGCCCCACGGGCCGGCGGAAGACGAGCTGGCGGTTGCCGCCCGCCGGCGCGGTCCGTGCGAGCCCGTCGGCGCGGACCGCCTGCTCCGCGTACCAGCGCAGGAAGTCGGCGCCGTAGAGCACCTCGGCGCGCGCCTCGGCGAGCGGCTTGCCGCACTCGGCCGTGATGAGCGCCGCCACGTCGTCGGCCCGCGCGACGACCCGGTCGTAGACGGCGCGCAGCACCTCGCCCCGCTCGCGCGGGGGCGTCGCGCGCCACGCGGGCGCCGCACGGTGCGCGGCGTCGAGCGCGCGCAGCGCGTCCGCCGGGCTCGCGTCCGCGACGTCGAACAGCGACTCCTCGGTCGCCGGGTCCTCGACCTCGAAGGTCCGCCCGCCCTCGGCAGGACCCCAGTGGCCGTCCACGAGCAGCCCGGTGGGCACGTGGGCGACGAGCGCGGGGGAGAGGTTCGACGTCGAGGCGGGGCGGGACATGCTCCGAGTATCGCCCTGGGGGTCGCGGGGACGCACCCGGGCGAGCGGTGCGGGGCGTCGGGCCCGCGCCCCGGGCGCCGCCCGGTCCCTGCCGGACGGGCGCGGTGCGACGACCCGCCGCACGGTAGTTTGTGCACATGGTCCTTCCCGCCACCCCCGCGCGCCCGTTCGGTGCCGTCCTCACGGCCATGGTCACCCCGATGACGCCCGACGGCGCCGTCGACCTCGAGGCGTCGGCCCGGCTCGCGAAGCGCCTGGTGGACGACGGGAACGACGGCCTCGTGCTGAGCGGCACGACGGGCGAGTCGCCCACGACCCACGCTCCCGAGAAGCAGGACCTCGTGCGCGCCGTCGTCGAGGCGGTCGGCGACCGCGCGGCGGTCCTCGCGGGCGCCGGGTCCAACGACACCGACCACGCGCTGCGCATGGCCGAGCAGGCGGCCGAGGCGGGGGCGGACGGGCTCCTCGTCGTCACCCCCTACTACTCGCGCCCCGGCCAGGAGGGCGTCTACCGCCACGTCGTCGCGATCGCCGAGGCGGCCGACCTCCCCGTCATGCTGTACGACGTCCCCGGCCGCACCGGGGTGCGCATCGCCCCCGACACGTACGCGCGCCTCGCGGCGCACGAGCGGGTCGTGGCGACCAAGGACGCGACGGGCGACGTCTACGCCGCCGCGAAGCTCGCCGCCTCGACGGGCCTCGCCTTCTACAGCGGCGACGACGGGCTGCTGCTCCCGTTCCTCGCGCACGGCGCCGCGGGTATCGTCTCCGTGTCGGCGCACGCCGTCGCGCCGCAGTTCGCGGAGGTCGTGCGCCGCTTCGACGCCGGCGACCCGGCGGGCGCGCTCGAGGTCTTCCTCACCACGACGCCCGTCATCGACGCGCTCAACGGTGCCGGCTTCCAGGCCGTCATGGCCAAGGCCGCCGTCGAGCTGCTCGGCGTCACCGACAACCGTTTCCTGCGCCTGCCGAACGTCGCGGCGACCGAGGACGACGTCGCGCTCGTGCGCGACGCCCTCGCCGCCGCGGGCGTGCTCGCGGGCGCGACCACCGCGGCAGACGCTGCCGCACCCACGAACTAGCGAGGGCAGGAGCCCTCGAAACCCCCGGCTCAGCCACGACAGGAGGCCCCGTGAGCCATCCCCACCCCGAACTCTCCCTGCCTCCCGAGCTCCCCGCCGGAGGGCTGCGCATCGTCGCCCTCGGCGGTCTCGGTGAGGTCGGCCGCAACATGGCCGTCCTCGAGTACGACGGGCGCCTGCTCGTCATCGACTGCGGCGTCCTCTTCCCCGAGGACAACCAGCCCGGCGTCGACCTCATCCTCCCGGACTTCGACTACATCGCGGACCGGCTGGACGACATCGAGGCGATCGTCCTCACGCACGGCCACGAGGACCACATCGGCGCCGTGCCGTACCTCTTGCGCCTGCGCCGCGACATCCCGCTCGTCGGGTCGCAGCTCACGCTCGCGTTCGTCGAGGCGAAGCTCAAGGAGCACCGCATCTCGCCCGTGACCCTCGCGGTCAAGGAGGGGCAGGTCGAGCAGCTCGGCGTGTTCCGCTGCGAGTTCGTCGCCGTGAACCACTCGATCCCCGACGCGCTCGCGGTCGCGGTGACGACCGGCGCCGGGACCGTGCTGCACACGGGCGACTTCAAGATGGACCAGCTCCCGCTCGACGGGCGCATCACCGACCTGCGCGCGTTCGCGCGCCTGGGCGAGCAGGGCGTCGACCTGTTCATGGTCGACTCGACCAACGCCGAGGTGCCCGGGTTCGTCACGCCCGAGGTCGAGATCGGCCCGGTGCTCGACAACGTCTTCGCCGCCTCCGAGAAGCGCATCATCGTCGCGTCGTTCTCGTCGCACGTGCACCGCGTGCAGCAGGTCCTCAACGCCGCGCACCACCACGGCCGCCGCGTCGCGCTCGTCGGGCGCTCGATGGTCCGCAACATGACGATCGCGTCCGAGCTCGGGTACCTCCACGTGCCCGAGGGCGTGCTCATCGACCTCAAGAAGGTCGACTCGCTGCGCGACGACGAGATCGTGCTCATGTGCACGGGTTCGCAGGGCGAGCCGATGGCCGCCCTGTCGCGCATGGCGAACGGCGACCACAAGGTCCAGGTCGGCCACGGCGACACCGTCATCCTCGCGTCGTCGCTCATCCCGGGCAACGAGAACGCCGTCTTCCGCATCATCAACGGCCTCACGCGCCTCGGCGCGCGCGTCGTGCACGGCGGCAACGCCAAGGTGCACGTGTCCGGCCACGCGAGCGCGGGCGAGCTCCTCTACTGCTACAACGTGCTCAAGCCCAAGAACGTCATGCCGGTGCACGGCGAGGTCCGCCACCTCGTCGCCAACGGGGCGCTCGCGGTCCGCACGGGCGTGCCGGCCGACCGCGTCGTGCTCGCCGAGGACGGCGTCGTCGTCGACCTCGTCGACGGGCGCGCGTCCGTCGTGGGTGCCGTGCCGTGCGGGTACGTGTACGTCGACGGGTCGAGCGTCGGCGAGATCACGGACGCCGAGCTCAAGGACCGCCGCATCCTCGGCGAGGAGGGCTTCGTCTCCGTGTTCGCCGTCGTCGACTCCGCGACGGGCAAGGTCCTCGCGGGGCCGCAGATCCTCGCGCGCGGGTTCGCCGAGGACGACAAGGTGTTCCAGGACATCCAGCCCGAGGTCGTCAAGGCGCTCGAGGACGCGATCGCCGGCGGCGCGACGGACACGCACCAGCTCCAGCAGGTCATGCGCCGCGTCATCGGCCGGTGGGTCTCCAACCGCCTGCGCCGTCGTCCGATGATCGTCCCGGTCGTCGTCGAGGCGTAGCCTCCGCGACCGGCGTCGGACCGGTCTCCGCCCAGGTCGGGGCGCCAGTATGCTGGCGCCCCGACCAGCGCAGGAGGCACCCCTTGACGCACCACGACCCCTCCGGGGTCCCGCCCTACGGACAGCCCGGCGGCCCCGTCCCCGGACAGCCTTCGGCGCCCGGCCGGCCGGTACCGCAGTACGGCGCGTACGGCGCCGCGCCCGTGCCCGTGCCCGCGTACGGGCAGGCTGCGCCCCCGCCCTTCGGCTCCACCGGACCGACGCCGCTCTCCGCGCCCGCGTACGGGCAGCCGACGGCCCCGGTGTACGGCGCGTACGGCGGCGGGTACGGCTACGTCCCGAGACCGCCCGTCCCCGGCGGCCTCGCGACGGGGACGATCGCGCTCGCGGTCGCGGTTACCGCCGTGCAGGTGCTGGCCTGGGTCACGTCGTTCGGCGCGGCCGAGGAGTTCGAGCGCGCCGCCCGCGCCGGCACCCCGAGCGCCGAGGTCCTCACCGGGTACGACGCCGTGGGCCTGCTGCTCCTTCCCGTCCAGCTCGCCGCGGCGGTCGTGACGTGCCTGTGGCTGTGGCAGAGCCGCGTGCTCGCCGAGGCCGTGTCGCCCGCGCGCGGGCACGCGCGCAGCCGGGTGTGGGTCTGGCTCGGGTGGATCGTGCCGGTCGTCGCGTTCTGGTTCCCGTACCAGGTGGTGCGCGACGTGCGCGCCGCGACCGTCGTCGCTCCGCGCCGCGGCCTCGGGTGGTGGTGGGCCGGGTGGCTCCTGTGGAGCGTCGCGACGAACGTCGCCACGCAGCTGACGACGCTCTCCTCGGCCGGTGCGGCCGGGACCTTCGCGCTGCTGCCCGTCGCGGAGACGGTGGGCACCGCGGGCCTCGTCCTCGCGCTGGTCCTGTGGGTGCGCACCGTCCGCGAGATCACCGCGGGCCAGCGTGCCGCGGTGGGTGCCGACGCCCGGTGACCATGTGGGCGCTCGCCGGGGACGGACGCGCGGTCCGGCTTTCCCGGGGCTACGTCGCCGCGCCGCGCCGCACGAGCCCCGGACCGACGGCGGCGAGCGTCGCGGCGTAGCGCGCTGCCCGGGCGTCGTCCCCGCCGGGCACGAGGCCCGCGAGCTCGAGCGAGACGAGGCCGTGCACGAGCCCCCACAGACCGAGCGCGACGTCGGCGGCACCCGCGTCCTCGGGGACGAGGCGCGCGACGGCGTCGCGGAGCACGCGGAACGTGGGCTCCTCGACCGCCTCGGGCCGGTCCGGCCCCGGCCGGACGCCGCGCGCGAACATCACGGCGTAGAAGTGCGGGTCGGCCAGCGCGAAGTCGCGGTACGCGCGGCCGAGGGCCGCCAGGTCGGCAGCGGGGTCGTCGGTGCGGGGGACCGTCGCGAGGCGTGCGGCGAAGCGCCGGAAGCCCTCCGCGGAGACGGCGGCGACGAGCTCGTCGCGGCTGCCGAAGAGCGCGTACACCGCCGACGCGCTCGTCCCGGCCTCGGTCGCGACGGACCGGACCGTCACCGCGGCCTCCCCGTGCGTGGAGACGACGCGCGACGCCACGTCGAGGAGGCGGTCACGCAGGGCGTCGTCGTGCAGTCGGGGTCGTGCCACGCGCCGAGTCTAGGGGGCTTGACGAGCCTTCGCGAACGATGTTCTATAACAGTGTTCGCAAACCGGTGCGCGAGTTCTCGCGCCGCCTCCTGGAGGTCCCCGTGCTCGAGCTCACCGACGCCGCCCGCCTCACCGCCGGCGTCGTCCTCCTCACCGTCGTCGGCATCGAGTCCGGCGGGGCCTTCCTCGTCCGGGTCGTCACGCGGCGGGTCCCGGCCACCGGGTTCCAGACGTCGTTCTTCCGTGCCGGGCACGCGCACGCGGGGGTGCTCGTGATCCTCGGCCTCGTCTGCCTGCTGCTCACGGAGGCCACTGGCCTCGCCGGCCCCTGGCGCTGGCTCGCGGCGACCGGCGTGCTCGTCGCGGCGATCCTGCTCCCGGCCGGCTTCTTCCTGTCGGCCGTGGGCCCGGGGCGCGAGACGCCGAACCGGGCCGTCGTGCTGCTCCCCGTGGGGGCCGTCGTCCTCGCGGCGGGCGTCGTGACGCTCTCCGTCGGCCTCTTCCTCGGCTGACCGACCCCGGGAGCCGGACGTGGGTGGCTCTCGCTACGGTTCCGGCATGACCACCGCCGAGGACTTCGTCCCGCTCGACCCTGTCCGTCTCGTCACGCTGGCGCAGGGGTGGAGCATCATCTACTCGCCCGGCGGGCCGGAGTGGCACCTCCACCAGGGCGCGCTCGAGCGGCACGACGTCGAGGGCTCGGGCGACGACTTCTCCGGCGCGCTCCAGGCCACGCTGACCGACCACGAGCCCGACGTGCTGGGCGTCGTCGGGTTCGACCCCGAGGGCGGCATGGTGAGCGTCTACGGCTCCGACCTCGACGCCCTGCACGTCGCGGCGCGGCACCTGCACCGCCTCGTCACCGACGAGCAGGCTCTCGACACCGCGCTCGCCCGGTCGGTCGAGCTCGGGCTCGACGACTGAGCCCGGAGCCGTGGGACGTCAGCGCGCGCGGAGCGCGGCGAGCTGCTCCTCGTGCCACGTCGTGACGTAGCCCGTGAGCCGGTCGTCGCGCACCACGGCGTCGGCCTGCGCGACCGCGTGCTCGAGCGCGTCGAGGTAGGCGCGATCGGCCGCGAAGCGCGCGGCGACGGCGGCCCGACCGACCGCCGGGCTCCCGTGGCCCGGGACGAGCGCGTCGACGTCGCGCGCCGCGAGCTCGAGCGCGTCGAGCGCGCCGCGGTACGTGCGCACCGGGTCGCGCGACCCGGTGTCGACGAGCGGCACCTCCACGTCCGAGAGCATGTCTCCCGCGAGCAGCACGCCCCGCACGACGAGCGCCGCGTGCCCCGGCGCGTGGGCGTCGTGCTCGACCACGACGACGTCGGTCTTCCGGTCTGCCCGCGCGCCGGGCCGCTCCTCGGCCTGACCGGGGGTCGGTGCGGTCGGCCACGGCAGGCGTCGTGCGCCGCGGGGGAGCGGCGTGAGCGCGCCGACGAGCGTCGGGTCGTGGTCGGGCGCTGCGGCGTCGGTCGCGGCGACCAGGTCCGCTCCCCGCGACCGAACGGCGTCGGCGCCGCGGGCCGTGGCGTAGCGCGGGGCGTCGCCCAAGGAGCGGGACCACAGCACGTGGTCCCAGTGCGGGTGGGTTGCGAACCCGGCCGTCACGCGCCAGCCGCGACCGTGGACGGCGGCGGCCAGCGCCCCGACCTCCTCGACCGTGACCGCGGGGTCGACGACGAGCGCCTCGCCGTCGGGCGCGACCACGACCGTCGACGTCGTCGCCCAGATCGTCGCGGTCGCCACCCAGACCCCCGGGCGGACCTCCACGAGGTCGCGCGCGTGCGCCTGCTCGCCATCCGTGGTCGCGTCGGCGGTGCTGCGCCGCACGCCCGCGTGATCGTCCATCGGTCCTCCGCTCGTCCTCGCGGGACCGGGTCGCGGGCACGTGCCCGCACCCCGGTCCGCGGGGGACACGCGCCCCGGGGTCCCCGGCGCCGTCGTCCCTCGCAGGTAGGTTAGGACCACTATGGCGACCCGCACGTCCCCGCAGGCACGTCGGACCGCGAGCAACCGCACACCAGCGCCCCGCACCGCGGCGCGCGGCGGTTCGTCCACGGCCCGCGGCACGTCGCGCGCCGGAACCGGTCGCGGACGGTCCTCCTCCTCCAGCGCGCGCCGCCCGGCGCGTCGCCCGGCGGCAGGGCCGCCGTGGCCCGTCCGGGCGGTTCGGGGGGTCTGGCTCGGCGCCGCGCACGGCGTGGGATCGCTCGTGCGCACCATCGGAAGAGGAGCAAGAGAGCTGGACCCGGCACACCGGCGCGACGGCGTCGCGTTCACCCTCATCGCACTCGCGGTCGTCGTCGCGGCCCGCGAGTGGTGGGGCATCCAGGGCACGTTCGGCAAGGTCGTCCACGGCGTCGTCGCGGGGACGTTCGGTCTCGCCGGCGTCGCGGTCCCGGTCCTGCTGCTCTGGCTCGCGGTGCGCATCATGCGGCACCCCGAGCGCGCCCAGGCGAACTCGCGCGTCGCGATCGGGCTCACGCTCATCGTCGTGTCCGTGTGCTCCCTCGTGCACATCTCGGAGGACCTGCCCGCGCCGCGCGACGGCTTCGCGGCGGTGCAGGACGCGGGGGGCATCGTCGGCTATCTGGCGGCCACGCCCGTGACCGCCGGGCTGACGCCGTGGTTCGCCGTCCCCATCTTCCTGCTCCTCGGGTTCTTCGGGCTGCTCGTCGTCACCGCGACGCCCGTGCACCGCATCCCGAGCCGGCTGCGTGGCCTCTACGACGTGCTCACCGGCAACCACCGCACCGAGGACGACGCGCTCGACGCCGACGGGCTCCCGCTCGCGGAGGGCGTCTCGCGCCACGACGGCAGCGAGCCGCCGACGGGTCGCCGACCGCGCAAGCCGCGGCGCACCAAGGCGCAGCGCGCGGCGGAGGCGGCCGAGATCGAGAAGCCCGAGGGCGGCTTCTCGGGCGACGAGGCCTTCGAGACGGCCGCGTTCCTCGACTACGAGGACGACGCGCCGCGCGGCCGGGGGAAGAAGCGTCGCGCGGAGGAGCCGGCCGCCGGCACGGCCGCCACGGAGGTGGTCCCCGCCGTCGGGCAGGGGGCCGCGCAGGACACGGCGGCGGCCGCGATGGGCGCGGTCGCGCCCTCCCCGGAGGACGGCGTCGGCAGCGTGCCGCCGCCCCCGCCCGGCCCGATGCCCCGGGGCGTGCAGCCCATGCTCGAGGGCGACACGGTCTACCTGCTCCCGGACGAGGACGCGCTCGTCAAGGGCGCGCCGCACAAGGTGCGCTCCGCCGCGAACGACCGCGTGGTCGAGGCGCTCACGCAGACGTTCGAGCAGTTCGAGGTCGACGCGAAGGTCACCGGGTTCACGCGCGGCCCGACGGTCACGCGCTACGAGGTCGAGGTCGGGCCCAAGGTCAAGGTCGAGCGCATCACGTCGCTGTCCAACAACATCGCGTACGCGGTGGCCAGCGCCGACGTGCGCATCCTCGCGCCGATCCCCGGCAAGTCGGCCATCGGCATCGAGATCCCCAACACGGACCGCGAGACGGTCGTGCTCGGCGACGTCCTGCGGTCGTCGGCCGCGCGGCGCACCGAGCACCCCATGGTCATGGGCGTGGGCAAGGACGTCGAGGGCGGCTACGTCGTCGCGAACCTCGCGAAGATGCCGCACATCCTCGTCGCGGGCGCGACGGGCGCGGGCAAGTCGAGCTTCATCAACTCCATGATCACGTCGATCCTCATGCGCTCGACGCCCGAGCAGGTGCGGCTCGTGCTCGTGGACCCCAAGCGCGTCGAGCTGACGATCTACGAGGGCATCCCGCACCTCATCACGCCCATCATCACGAACCCGAAGAAGGCCGCCGAGGCGCTCGACTGGGTCGTCCGCGAGATGGACGCCCGCTACGACGACCTCGCCGCGTTCGGGTTCAAGCACATCGACGACTTCAACGCCGCCGTCCGCGCCGGCAAGGTCAAGCCGCTGCCCGGCTCCGAGCGCAAGATCGCGACGTACCCGTACCTGCTGGTCGTCGTCGACGAGCTCGCCGACCTCATGATGGTCGCCCCGCGCGACGTCGAGGCCTCGATCCAGCGCATCACGCAGCTCGCGCGTGCGGCAGGCATCCACCTGGTGCTCGCGACGCAGCGCCCGTCGGTCGACGTCGTGACGGGCCTCATCAAGGCGAACGTGCCGTCGCGGCTCGCGTTCGCGACGTCGTCCCTCGCGGACTCGCGCGTCGTGCTCGACCAGCCCGGCGCGGAGAAGCTCATCGGCCAGGGCGACGCCCTGTTCCTGCCCATGGGCGCGGCCAAGCCCATGCGCGTGCAGGGCGCGTGGGTCTCGGAGTCCGAGGTGCACGCCGTCGTCGAGCACGTGAAGAGCCAGCTCAAGCCCGTGTACCGCGAGGACGTCACGCAGGCGGCCACGAAGAAGCAGATCGACGAGGACATCGGCGACGACCTCGACCTGCTGCTCCAGGCGGCCGAGCTCGTCGTGACGTCGCAGTTCGGCTCGACGTCGATGCTCCAGCGCAAGCTGCGCGTCGGGTTCGCCAAGGCGGGTCGCCTCATGGACCTCCTGGAGTCGCGCGAGATCGTCGGACCGTCCGAGGGGTCCAAGGCCCGCGAGGTGCTCGTGACGCCCGAGGAGCTGCCGTCGGCGCTCGCCCTCATCCGGGGCGAGCCCGCGCAGGACGTCTTCGACGGCCAGGCGCCCGCCGCGGCCCCCGCGCCCCCGGGCGCAGGGGGTGGCCACGACTACGGCGAGGGCACCGACGGGCACATGCCCCCTGTCGCGACGGAGTACCACGACGGCGCCGACGTGGAGTCGGGCTGGCGGTGACCCGGGCGGCCGGTGGTGCCGCCGACGGTCGGCGCACCCCGGACGACCCCCTAGGCTGGTGACGTGGTCAACGCCGTCCCCTCGCCGTGGAACTCCGCGAACCTCGTCACCATGGCGAGGATCCTGCTCGTCCCGTTCTTCGCGTGGGCGCTCCTCGTCGACGGCGGGGAGTCCGTCACGTGGCGCCTCGTCGCGACGGGCATCTTCGTCCTCGCCGCCACGTCGGACCGCCTCGACGGCTACCTCGCGCGGCGCTACGACCTCGTCACGGACCTGGGCAAGCTCCTCGACCCCATCGCGGACAAGCTGCTCGTAGGCACCGCCCTCGTGCTGCTGGCGTGGCCGCTCGGCGAGCTGCCCTGGTGGGTCCCCGTCGTCGTGCTCGCGCGCGAGCTGGGCGTGACGCTCCTGCGGTTCGCCGTGCTCAAGTACGCGGTCATGCCCGCGTCCCGCGGCGGGAAGCTCAAGACCGTGCTGCAGACCGTCGCGATCACGCTCTTCGTGCTGCCGCTCGCGCACCTGCCGGCGTTCGTCGGCGTCGTCGCCTGGATCGTCCTCGCCGCGGCCATCCTCGTCACCGTCGTGACCGGCCTGGAGTACGCGTACCAGGGCTGGCGCCTGCGCCGCGACGCGGTGCGCGCGGCCCGGGTCGTCGAGCGGGGTCCGAGCACGGACGGCGCGCCCGTCTCGTGACCGACGCTCCGGTCCCGCCGGGGAGCTCGTCGGTCACCGGCCCGGACGTGCGGTCCGACGTCGTCGAGCTGCTCGGCGCTCTGGAGGCCCGCGGGTGGACCCTCGCGACGGCCGAGTCGCTCACGGGCGGCCTGCTCAGCGCGACGATCGTCGACGTGCCCGGCGCCTCGCGCGTGCTCCGGGGCGCCGTCGTCGCGTACGCGACCGACGTCAAGGAGTCGGTCCTCGGCGTCGACGGCGGTCTGCTCGCCGCGCGCGGGGCCGTGCACCCGGAGGTCGCACGCCAGATGGCCGAGCGCGTGCGCGACGTGCTGAGGGCCGACGTCGGGGTCGCGACCACGGGCGTCGCGGGCCCCGACCCGCAGGACGGCCGGGCCCCGGGCACCGTCTTCGTCGCCGCGAGCGGACCGGGGGGCACGGAGGTGCGAGAGCTGCACCTGGCGGGCGACCGCGCGGCCGTCCGCGCCGCCACCGTGGCCGCCGCGGTGGCCCTCGCGCGCGCGGCGGTCGGGCCCCGGCCACCGACGGCGTGACGATCCCCCCTGCCGGGTGAAATCGTCGGTGGGAGCGTCGGCCGCCCGGCCAGGCGTGGACCGGGCCGGAGGCGTCGTGGAGACGTCGTGAACGTGCCGCGGGGGAGCGGCCGGGAGGCCCGGCGCGGGAACAACACCCCACGTCGCGACGTTGCACAGCACGTGATCGCCAACAGGACCGTCAACCGACCGGTGGGACGCACGGACAACGCGCCCGCGCCCCGTCCCGCACGGGGCACCGGCGACGTGAGCGGACCGCGGGCGGGGTACGGTAGGACGACCCCGTCACGCGGGGCAGTGAACAGGAAGACCGGCACGAGCAGTTCGCGCACCCAGGTGGGGGCCTCTCCGGCTCCCGGGGGCGCACGGGACACGGAAGGGGGTCGCCAGATGATTGTTCTTCGACGAGAGATCGGGGACGTGCTGCGAGACGCTCGCCAGCGACAGGGGCGCACCCTGCGAGAGGTGTCCTCCGCCGCACGGGTCTCGCTGGGCTACCTCAGCGAGGTCGAGCGCGGTCAGAAGGAAGCGTCGTCGGAGCTCCTCGGCTCGATCTGCGAGGCGCTCGACATCCCGATGTCGTTGGTGCTGCGCGAGGTCAGCGACCGGGTCGCCGTCGCCGAGGGTCTGCTGATCCCCGACACCATCCCGGCCGACTTCGCGACGGCCGTGCTGGGTCGCCAGCATCCCGAGGGCACGGCACGCCGCGAGGACCTGCAGCCCGTCGGCTGACGGTCGGGCCGGGACCGGCCGCACCGGGAGCGGGGGCAGCGACGCCCGCCGTCATCCTGCTGCGGGCGGTGCCTGGCAGGTCGGACACCAGAAGATCGGACGGTCGTACGGGGGCTCGTTCGCCGTACCTTCCGCGACAGGCGTGCCGCACACGTGGCACGCCTTTCGTGTGCGCCCGTGCACGTGCCGCACGACGCCGGCGCGCGGGTCGAACCCGTGCCGCACGGTGCGCTGCATGAGCGTGCGCGCCGTGAGCAGCAGCCCTTCGAGGTCCTCGACGTCGCGGACGGGCGTCCACGGGTAGACGTGCTCGGCGAAGAGCGACTCGGCCGTGTAGATCGTGCCGATGCCGGCGACGAGGTGCTGGTCGAGCAGGGCCTCCGCGACGGGCACGCCCGTCGCGGCCCGCTCCGGCCGGTACCGGGGGCCGCTCCCGCCCGCCGCGTCGTCGGCCCGCATCCGCGCGGCCGCCTCGGGCAGCCCGGTCTCCGGGAAGTCGTCGCCGAGCACGTCGGGACCGAGCGGACCGACGATCACGCGCTCGTCCGCGGTGCGCAGCACGTGCAGCATCCCGATCCGGTTCCCGACCGCCGTCCACCACTCGTTCGCGAGGACGACGCGCACGTTCGGCTCCGCCCCGCGAGCGTCGTGCGTGCCCGTCCGGGCGAGCCGCCACGACCCCTCCATGCGCAGGTGCGTGTGCAGGGACCGGCCGTCGTCGAACCGCGTGAACAGGTGCTTCCCGTAGGCCCGGTTCCCGACGACCGTCCGCCCGACCAGGTCGATCTCCGCGGCGCTCGGCCACCGCAGGTCCGAGCGGACCAGCACCCGGTCCTTGAGCGCCTCGTCGAGGCGGGCCGACACGAGACGCAGGATGTCACCCTCGGGCACGTGACCGCCCTCGGTGGTCGGGCACGCGCGACGACCGCCGCACGTCAGGCCGCCCGCAGGCCGCGCGGCGTCGCGCGGAAGCCGGCGTCGAGCAGCGCGCGCACCGCGTCGTCCGCCGGGGTACGGGCCGTGCCGGCGCCCGCCAGGGCCTCGACGCCGTCGACGCGCTGCACCACGATCTTGCCGAGCGTGCCCGCCCGCACCGCGCGGACCAGCGCCGCGCTCGCCTCGGCGAGCCGCGGGCCGTCCACGAAGGACAGCACGGACCGCCCGCCGCGCTCGACGTAGAGCGCGAGGTCGCCGTCGCTCAGCACGACGACGGCGCCCGCCTTGCGGCCCGGGCGGTGACCGCGCGAGCCCTCCCCGGTCGTGCCGTCCGTGCCGGGCGCGCCGGGTCCGGTCGTCGGGCGGGTGGGCCACGGCAGCGCCGCGCCGTAGGGGTTCGCCGGGTCCGTCGCGGCGAGCAGCACGGCGCCGGGACGCGGACCGCCGCGCGACGTCCGCGCGTCGGGGAGCGGGGCGAACGGGTCGGTCGCGGCCGCCGCGGCGTCGGCCTCGAGCGCGCGCTCACGGTCCTGCGCGTCGGTCCGGAGCTGGTCGACCGCGCCGGGGAGCGCGAACTGCGAGCCGCCGAGGTGCTCGACGAAGTACCCGCGCCGCGCGGCGCCCGTGCCCTCCAGCTCGCTCAGCACGCGGTACACCGCGCGGAAGGACCCGGCGACGCCCTCGGCGGGCGCGACGGCGCGCGTGAGCACGCCGTGGCGGTCGAGCAGGACGCGGGCGAGCGCGTGCGCCCGGCGGGTGGGGTCGGGCTCGCGCGGGGGCAGCGCCGACCACCGCCCGGCGCCGCCGCGCAGGGCCGTCTCGGGCGACGTCGGCGGCCGCAGGCCCGCGAACCGGCCGCGTGCGAGCGGCCGGGCCCGCGCCGGGGCGCGCGGCGCGCGGTGGGTCCCCCCGGCGGCGCCGAGCCGTGCGCGCAGCGACCCGAGGCCGTCGTTCGTCACGTGGCCCGACCACACGAGGTCCCACAGCGCCTCGAGCGTCGGGACGGTCTCCGCGCCGGCGCGCTCGGCCAGCCGCGGGAGGAAGTACCCGCCCGAGCCCTCCAGCAGGTCGAGCAGCGTGGCGTGGAGGCCGGTCTCGGGCGCCGGGCCCGGGTCGGGCAGCGTGAGCGGCGCCCACTCCGCGAGGTGGAGGCTGACGAGACCGTCGCCGCCGCCGGAACCGGGCAGCGGGGCGTGCCCGCACCACACGACCTCGCCGGTCGTCGTCAGCTCGTCGAGCATCGTCGGGGTGTAGTCGCTGACGCGCGCCGGGAGCACGAGGGTCTCGAGCGCCGAGGCGGGGACGGCCGCGCCGGAGAGCTGCTCGACGACGCGCAGCAGCCCGTCGACGCCGCGCAGCGCGCCAAGCCCCTGCCAGCGCGGGAGGAAGACGCCCAGCGTCTCGGCGGGGACGGGCTCCACCTCGGCGCGCAGCGCGGCGAGCGAGCGCCGGCGCAGGACGCGCAGCACCTCGGCGTCGCACCAGTCGTCGCCCGTGCCGCCGATCGCCTCCGGCCGCAGCCGCCCGCGCACGACGAGCCGGGCCGCCTCGAGCCGCTCGAGCGTCTGCACGACGACGGCGACGCCCAGCCCGAGGCGTGCGGCCAGGTCGGCGGCGGTGAACGGGCCGTGCGTGCGCGCGTGGCGGCGCACGAGGTCGCCGAGCGGGTCGGGGACGGGCTCGGTGAACACCTCGGGGATGCCGACGGGCAGCGCGACGCCGAGCGCGTCGCGCAGGCGGCCGGCGTCCTCCACGACCGCCCACTGCTGCGCGCGCTCGGGCGCGACCCCCGCGAGCCGCACGGGCATGATGCGGCGCGCAGCCTCGAGCTCGCGCAGCCAGGCCGCGACGTCGGCGCGCACGTCCTCGCGCGTCCGCGCCGCGACCTCGGCCTCGGTGAGCGGGCCCAGCCGGCGCAGCACGTCCCACACGTCCTCGGCGTGCCGCGCCTGCCGCTCGGGCGCGAGCGCGCCGAGCTCGGCCTCGGTCCGCTCGATCTGGGCGGGGTCGAGCAGGTCGGCGAGCTGGGCCGCGACGCCGTCGCCGCCCAGCAGCTCGGCGAGGAGCGTGGGGTCGAGCGACAGCGCGGCGGCGCGGCGCTCCGCGAGCGGGGCGTCGCCGTCGTAGAGGAACTGGGCGGTGTACCCGAAGAGGAGGGACTGCGCGAAGGGCGACGGCGTCGGGGTCGTCACCTCGACGAGGCGCACGCGCCCGGCGGCGAGGTCGCGCATGAGGTCGGTGAGCGCCGCGACGTCGAAGTCGTCCTGCAGGCACTCGCGCGCCGCCTCGAGGACGATCGGGAACTCCGGGTACTCCGACGCCACCGACAGGAGCTGCGCCGAGCGCTGCCGCTGCTGCCACAGCGGTTGGCGCCGGTCCGGACGACGCCGGGGCAGCAGCAGCGCGCGGGCGGCGGCCTCGCGGAACCGCGACGCGAACATCACCGACCCGCCGAGCTCGTCGCGCACCGCGTCGAGCACGTCGTCCGGGTCGAGGAGCAGGTCCTCGACGCCGACGACGGGTGCGTCCCCGCCGAGGCCGCCCGAGCCGTCGGTCGCTCCCTCGAGCCACGAGTCCCCGGTGTCCGGGAGCCGCAGGACGATGCCGTCGTCGGCGTGCATCGCGGCGGCGTCGACCCCGTAGCGCTCGCGCAGGCGCGCGGCGAGCACGAGCGCCCACGGCGCGTGCACCTTCGCGCCGTAGGGCGAGTGCACGACGACGCGCCAGTCGCCGAGCTCGTCGCGGAAGCGCTCGACGACGACCGTGCGGTCGTCCGGGACGCGCCCGGTCGCGTCGCGCTGCTCGCGCAGGTAGGCCAGCAGGTTGTCGCTCGCCCACGCGTCGAGGCCTGCCGTGCGGAGCCGGTCGGTCGCGGCGTCGGGGTCGGTGGCGGCGAGCGCGTCCGTCTCGCGCACCCACGCGCCGAGCGCACGGCCGAGCTCGGCGGGTCGGCCGGGGGAGTCGCCCTTCCAGAACGGCAGCCGCCCCGGGATGCCCGGCGCGGGCGTGACGAGCACGCGGTCGGGCGTGATGTCCTCGATGCGCCACGTGCTCGACCCGAGCGTGAACGTGTCGCCGACGCGCGACTCGTAGACCATCTCCTCGTCGAGCTCGCCGACGCGCTTGCCGCCGCGCGGGGCGCGGCCGCCCGCGGTGTCCGGGTCGCCCGCGACGGTCCCGGTCCCGGCGTCCGTCGCGAGGAACACGCCGTACATCCCGCGGTCGGGGATCGTGCCGCCGCTCGTCGCGGCGAGCCGCAGCGCGCCCGGCCGCCCGGTCAGCCGGCCCGACGCGCGGTCCCACACGATCCGCGCGCGCAGCTCGCCGAAGTCCTCGCTCGGGTAGCGGCCCGCGAGCATGTCGAGGACGGCGTGCAGCGACGCGTCACCGAGGTGCGCGTAGGGCTCGCTGCGCCGCACGAGCGTCGCCAGCTCCGCGACCGTCCACTCGTCGACCGCGACCATCGCGACGACCTGCTGGGCGAGCACGTCGAGCGGGTTGGCGAGCACGTGGAGCTCCTCGATGCCGCCGGAGCGCATGCGCTCGGCGACGACCGCCGACGGCACGAGGTCGCCCCGGTGCGTGGGGAACACCACGCCGTGCGACACGGCCCCCACCTGGTGGCCCGCGCGCCCGATCCGCTGCAGGCCCGACGCGACCGAGGGCGGCGCCCCGACCTGCACCACGAGGTCCACCGCGCCCATGTCGATGCCGAGCTCGAGGCTCGACGTCGCGACCACCGCGGGCAGCCGGCCGTCCTTGAGCTCCGTCTCCGTGCGCGTGCGCTCGGCCCGGCTCATCGAGCCGTGGTGCGCGCGGGCGATGACGGGCTCGACGCCCGAGCTCGCGCCCGACTGCGCCTGCACCTGCGCCGCGGTGACCGTGCCCGGGTCGAGCACGTCCTCGCCCTGGCGCTCGGCCCACAGCTCGTTCATGCGCGCCGTGAGGC
Source organism: Cellulosimicrobium sp. AB352 (assembly GCF_049538415.1). NCBI lineage: Bacteria > Bacillati > Actinomycetota > Actinomycetes > Micrococcales > Promicromonosporaceae > Cellulosimicrobium > Cellulosimicrobium sp. AB352. The sequence goes on from NZ_JBMVFX010000010.1 coordinate 58,362, forward strand.
GCTCCGCCCCGCGGCGCGAGTTCGTGAAGACCAGCGTGGAGCGGTGGTCGGTGACGAGGTCGACGACCCGCTCCTCGACGTGCGGCCAGACCGACGGGCGCGGCGGCCGGACGTCGGGCGCGCCCGTCGGGCGCGACGTCGCCGGGCCCGTGAGGTCGCGCTCGCCGGGGGGCAGGGGCGGCAGGCCGCCGTCCGACCGCGACCCGGCGTCCGGCACGAGCGCCGCCGTCCCGAGGTCGGAGAGGTCCGGGACGGGCACGACGACGTCGACCTCGATGCGCTTGCTCGACGGCGGCTGCACGACGACGACCTCGCGCCCGCCCTCGGCCTCGGGCCGGTGCCCGCCCAGGAAGGTCGCGACCGCCTCGACGGGACGGACCGTGGCCGAGAGCCCGACGCGCTGCGCCGGGGGCCGCTCGTGCGCCTCGAGCAGCGCGTCCAGGCGCTCGAGCGACACGGCCAGGTGGGCGCCCCGCTTGGTGCCCGCCACCGCGTGGATCTCGTCGACGATCACCGTCTCGACGCCCACGAGCCCCGCGCGTGCCTGTGACGTCAGCACGAGGAACAGCGACTCGGGCGTCGTGATGAGGATGTCGGGCGGGTGGGTCGCGAGCCGGCGGCGCTCGCTCGTGGGGGTGTCCCCGGTGCGGGTGCCGACGACGACGTCCGGCACGTCGAGCCCGAGCCGCACCGCGGCCTGGCGGATGCCCGCGAGCGGCGAGCGCAGGTTCCGCTCGACGTCCGCGGCGAGCGCCTTGAGCGGGGAGACGTAGACGACGCGGCAGCGCGCCTCGCGAGCCGGGGCCTCGTCCGGGGGCGCGGCGAGGATCCGGTCGAGCGACCAGAGGAACGCGGCGAGCGTCTTGCCCGAGCCCGTCGGGGCGACCACGAGGGCGTGCCGGTCGCTCGACACGGCCTCCCACGCACCGGCCTGGGCGGCGGTCGGCGCGTCGAACGCGCCCGAGAACCACGCGCGCGTGGGCGCGGCGAAGCGGGCGAGCGGGTCCGAGGTCACGCGCCCATTCTGGGGCTGCCCACCCACACGCGCCCGCCGCAAACGTGCCGGCGGCCCGGCGGCCCGCCCGTGCGCCCTCGGCGCGACCCCGGGCGACTTCGGTGCGACCCCGGGCGACGCGGTGCGGCCCGCGCGTCCCGGCGCGCGACCGGGCGGCCACGGATCCGTGCAAGGCTTGGTCCGTGCGCTACCGCGAGTTCTCCGAGCTGGTCGACGAGGTGTTCGGTGCGGCCCTGGGCCGCGCCTACGTGCGCGAGCAGGTGCTGTCCGCGCTCGACGACCGGACCGCCGCCCAGGCGCTCGAGGACGGGGTCGAGCCGCGCGTCGTCTGGCACGCGCTGTGCGACGCGCTCGACGTGCCCGACGCGCGGCGCTGGGGGAACGACGACCACCGCCAGGCGCCGCCGCGCCGCTGACCGGCCCGGCCCCGACCTGCGCGGCCCAAACCTGCCCCGACCTGCTCGGGACCCGGGGACGCCCGAGGGGCGCACCCCGCCGTGCCCCGCGATGATGGCGGCATGAGCGTTCCCGCCCGCGGCCGCCTCGCCACGCTGCGCCTCACCGCCGCCGACGTGCGCGGCGCGGCCTGGTCGCTCGTCTCGACGGCGGCCGGGCTGGGGCTCGCGATCTGGGTCGTCCCCGGGGTCGAGGTGACCAACCCCTGGTCGCTCGTCCTCGCGGCGCTCGCGGTGGCGGTGGGCGACGCGCTGCTGCGGCCGGTGCTGCGCGGGGTCGCGCGCCGGTCCGGCGTCGTCGGCGCGCTCGTGTCGGGCGTGGTCGCCCAGGTCGCGGTCGCGTGGGCCGCGCTCACCTACCTCCCGGGGTTCCGCAGCGGGACGTGGACCGACGTCCTCGCCGTCCTCGTCATCGCGGCCGTGCTCATGGCGCTCGGGCGCTGGGTCGTCGGGGCGAGCGACAACGAGTACGTGATCGGGGACCTGCTCCGGCGCGCGCGACGCCAGGCGGGCGTGCCCCGGGGAGCCGCCGCGGGCGCCGCCGCGGAGCGCCCGGCGGGCCTGCTCGTCGTCCTGCTCGACGGCGTCGCGCGCCCCACGCTCGACTACGCCCTCCAGGCCGGCCTGGCCCCGACGCTCGCGCGGTGGCTGGGCGACGGCACCCACCACCTCACGACGTGGTGGGCCCGCGTGCCCGCGACGACGCCGGCCTCGACCGTCGGGCTCCTGCACGGGTCGACCGAGCACGTCCCCGCCTTCCGGTGGTGGTCGCGCGCGCTGGGGCGGCTCGTCGTGACGAACCGGCCCGCGGACGCGGCGGTGGTCGAGGCGCGCACGAGCGACGGCGCGGGTCTGCTCGCGGGCGGCGGCGTCGCCGTCTCGACGATGTTCTCCGGGGACGCGGCGACGAGCCTGCTCGTCATGAGCCGGGCGCGCGAGGGCCTGGGGCCCGGGCAGATGTTCGTGCACTTCTTCGCGAGCCCGTTCGTCCTCGTGCGCGCCGTGGTCGTCGCGCTCGGCGAGCTGCTCAAGGAGCTCTACCAGGGCTGGCAGCAGGCCGTGCGCGGCGTCGAGCCGCGCGTCTCGCGCCTCGGCTGGTACCCGGTGCTGCGCGCCGTGACGAACGTCGTGCTCCGCGACCTCAACACGACGCTCGTCGCGGAGCAGCTCGTGCGCGGGGCGCCCGTCGTCTGCGTCGACCTCGTGGACTACGACGAGATCGCGCACCACGCCGGGCCGCTGCGGCCCGAGTCGCTGCGCGCGCTTGAGGGCCTGGACCGCGTCGTCGGGCTCTGGGAGCAGGTCGCGGCCGTCGCGCCCCGGCGCTACGACGTCGTCGTGCTCTCGGACCACGGGCAGTCGCTCGGCCCGACGTTCGAGCAGGTCACCGGGCGGTCCTTCCTCGACGAGGTGCGACGCCTCATGGCGCTCGACCCGCCTGTCGACGGCGCTCGTGCGGACGACGACGGCCGCGCGCGGGACGGCGCCGCGCCCGCCCGGGGCGAGGGGCGGCGTCGGGCGACGGCCCCGGACAGCGAGGCGTGGGGCCCTGCCAACACGGCCCTCAACGCGCTGCGTCCCGGGCAGCCGGACGCGCAGGCGGGCCGCATGCTCGTGGGCCCGGACCGCTCCGAGCGCCGCGCCGACGCCGCACCCGCCGTGCCCGAGCTGCCCGAGGTCGCGGTCGTCGGGTCGGGCAACCTCGGGATGGTGTGGTTCCCGCGCGAGCCGCGGCGCCTCACGGGCGACGAGGTCCGCGCCCGGTGGCCCGCGCTGCTCCCGGGGCTCGTCGCGAACCCCGCGGTCGGCGTCGTCGTCGAGCGAGGCCCGCGCGGGGAGGTCCGGGCGCACGGCCGGGGCGGCTCGCGCGACCTGCTGACGGGCGAGGTCGTGGGTGCCGACCCGCTCGCGTCGTTCGGGTCGTGCGCGGCGGCGGACCTCGTGCGCGTCGCCGGGCTGGAGGACGCCGGGGACCTCGTGCTCGTGTCCAGCGTCGACGAGGTCGGGATGGTGCACGCGTTCGAGGGCCTGGTCGGGTCGCACGGCGGCCTCGGCGGGGCGCAGAACCAGGCGGTGCTGGTGCACCCCGCGCACCTCGCGGTGCCCGACGACGAGCTCGAGGACGTCGACGGCACGCCGATGCTCGTCGGGGCGGAGGCGGTGCACCGCCGGCTCGTCGCGTGGCTCACCGACCTGGGGGTACGGCCGCCGGTGGCCGAGGACGCGCCGGGCCAGGGGAGCGGCGCGTGAGCGTCACCGTGACGTGGCTCGGCCACTCGAGCGCGGTCCTCGACCTCGCCGCGACCCCCGGCGGGCCGACGGCGCGGCTCGTGACCGACCCGCTCCTGCACCGGCACGCGGGGATGCTCCGCCGGCGCGGAGAGCAGCCGGCCCCGGTGTGGCGGGGCGGCGACGCCGTCCTGCTGTCCCACCTCCACCACGACCACGCCGAGCTGCGGTCGCTGCGGCTCCTCGGCGACGTGCCGGTCCTCACGGCGCCCGCCAACGCGCGGTGGCTGCGCGGCAAGGGGCTGCGCGGCGTCGGGCTGGGCGACGAGTGGCACGCGGTGGGCCCGCCGGGGGCCGGGGTGGAGACGCGGCTCGTCACCGCGGTGCACGGGCACCGGCCGATGCCGCACCGGCCCAACGCCGCGAACGGTCACCTCGTGCGGACCACCGGTCCCGACGGCCTGCGCGTGTGGGTGGCGGGTGACACCGAGCACCACCCCGGGATGGCGCACCTCCCGGCGCTCGCGGGCGGTCCGGTGGACGTGGCCCTCGTGCCGGTCGGCGGGTGGGGGCCGCGGCTCTCGGGCGGGCACCTGGGCCCGGTGCAGGCCGCGCGGGTGTGCGCCGAGGTCGGGGTGCGGGTCGCGGTGCCGGTGCACTGGGGGACGCTGCACGCGCCGGGCGGCCAGCACCTGCCGCGCGGCTGGATGGACCACGCGGGCGCGGCGTTCGAGGCGGCCGCGCAGCGCGAGGCGCCCGGGACGCGGGTCGTCGTGCTGCGGCCCGGGGAGTCGTGGTCCGCGGACGACGACGGGTGAGCCCGCGAGTCGCGGACACGCCGGGGCGGGTTCCGTGATCGAACACGTGTTCGGCTAGAGTTGTGCACAGGGCGCGCTCCGGCGGGCCCGGGACGCCGGTCCGGCACGACGGTCCCCAGGTCTGGGGCTCGTCGGCACCGCGTGTCGGTGGCTGCCCGTAACGTCGGGCCACAACGAACAGATGGACGTCGAACCGAAGGTGGACTGACATGCCCGCACCCGCAGACCGCGAGAAGGCGCTCGAGGCAGCCCTCGCCCAGATCGACCGGAGCTTCGGCAAGGGCTCCGTCATGCGCCTCGGCGAGGAGGGCCGTGCCCCCGTCGAGGTCATCCCCACGGGCTCCATCGCGCTGGACATCGCGCTCGGCATCGGCGGCCTGCCCCGCGGGCGCGTCATCGAGGTGTACGGCCCGGAGTCCTCCGGAAAGACGACCGTGGCGCTGCACGCCGTGGCCAGCGCCCAGCGCGCCGGCGGCATCGCGGCGTTCATCGACGCCGAGCACGCCCTCGACCCGGAGTACGCCAAGAAGCTCGGCGTCGACACCGACGCCCTGCTCGTCTCCCAGCCGGACACGGGGGAGCAGGCGCTCGAGATCACGGACATGCTGATCCGCTCGGGCGCGCTCGACATCATCGTCATCGACTCCGTCGCGGCCCTCGTGCCGAAGGCGGAGATCGAGGGCGAGATGGGCGACAGCCACGTCGGTCTCCAGGCCCGCCTCATGTCGCAGGCGCTGCGCAAGATCACCGGTGCGCTCAGCGCGTCCGGCACGACCGCGATCTTCATCAACCAGCTCCGCGAGAAGATCGGCGTGTTCTTCGGCTCTCCCGAGACCACGACCGGTGGCAAGGCGCTGAAGTTCTACGCCTCGGTCCGTCTCGACATCCGCCGCATCGAGACCCTCAAGGAGGGCACCGACGCGGTCGGCAACCGGACCCGCGTGAAGGTCGTCAAGAACAAGATGGCGCCGCCGTTCAAGCAGGCCGAGTTCGACATCCTCTACGGGGTCGGCATCTCTCGCGAGGGTGGTCTCATCGACATGGGCGTGGAGCACGGGTTCGTGCGCAAGTCCGGGTCGTGGTTCACCTACGGCGGCGACCAGCTCGGGCAGGGCAAGGAGAACGCGCGCTCGTTCCTGCGCGACAACCCCGACCTCGCGAACGAGCTCGAGAAGAAGATCAAGGAGAAGCTCGGCGTCGGGGCCAAGGTCGACGCACCGGCCGACCCGGCCGCCGGCGTGACCGTCGCGGCCGACGCCGCCGTGGCCGCTCCGGCTAAGGCGACCGCCGCGGCCGGCAAGGGGAAGAAGTCGCCGTTCTGATCGGCGAGCAGGACGGGGTCGAGGGCGCTGAGCCCGTCGACCCGTCCGCGGAGGATGACGGGCGCCGCACCGGCCGCAAGGCCGGGCGGCGCCCGCGCCCGTCGCTGCACGAGCTCGTGGAGCGCGGCGAGATCAGCGACGCCGACCTCGCCGAGCGCGCCCGCGAGACCGTCCTGCGCATCCTCACCGCGGCACCGAAGAGCCGCGCGGAGCTCACGCAGTCGCTCGCGCGCAAGGGATACCCCGAGCACGTCGTGCTGCCCATCCTCGACCGCTTCGAGGAGGTCGGGCTCGTCGACGACGCGCAGTACGCGGAGATGATCGTCCGCACGCGGCACGCCGAGCGCGGGCTGTCCCGCCGCGCGATCTCGACCGAGCTGCGCCGGCGGGGGATCGACGGCGAGGTCGGTGCGGCCGCGCTCGAGCAGGTGGACGACGACTCCGAGGCGGACGCCGCCCTGGCCCTCGCGCGAGCACGTCTCGCCAGGACCCGCGGTCTCGACCGCGACGTGCGCGTGCGTCGGACGGTCGGCGCGCTCGCCCGCAAGGGGTACAGCCCCGGGCTGGCCTTCGAGATCGTGCAGCGCGAGCTCGACGCGGAGGAGTGACGCTCGACCGGCCAGGACGAGCACGGGCGGCCCACCCCACGGCAGAGCGGCCCGTCGCCCGCCCGAGCACGGGCGGGCGACGGGTGCGTCAGCGCACGGTGGAGGTGGCCGGGGCGTCCTCCGTGGGGCCGCCCGCGACCGCCGTCGGGTTGCCGATGCCCGGTCCCGCAGCCGTGGCGCCCGCGGTGCGCCCGCTGAGGAAGCGTGAGAGCCACTGGGCCAGGGCGGTCAGGGCGTAGTTGATGACGATGAAGATGACCGCGGCGACCGTGAGGGTCTGCAGGGTGTTGCCGAAGGCCGTGCCGAGGATCTGCGCGGCCCGCAGCAGCTCGGGGTACGTGATGATCTGCCCGAGCGCGGTGTCCTTGAGCACGACGACGAGCTGCGACACGAGCGCGGGCAGCATCGCGATGAGCGCCTGCGGGAGCTGGATCGACCGCAGGGTCTGCCCGCGCGTCAGGCCGATCGCCACGCCGGCCTCTCCCTGGCCCTTCGGCAGGTTGCCGACGCCGGACCGGACGAGCTCGGCGATCACCGAGCCGTTGTAGAGCACGAGGGAGATCACGACCGCGAGGAACGGGGCGTCCGGGACCTTCTGCAGCCCCAGCAGGAGCCAGAAGAAGATCATCATGAGGAGCACCGGCACGGCGCGGAAGAACTCGACGACGACACCGCACGCCCAGCGCAGCGCGCGCACGTGCGAGAGCCGGCCGGAGCCGAAGACCAGCCCGAAGATCACGGCACCGACGATCGCGAAACCGGCGGCGCGCAGCGTGTTCTGGAGGCCCGGCAGGAAGAAGTTCTCCCACGCGTTGGCGGTGAAGACGGGACCCCACTGCTCCCACGAGAGCTGGCCCTTGCGTCCGAGCTCCAGCAGCACGAGCACGGCGATCCCGATCACGATCACGGCGCCGATCACGTTGCCGACGGCGATCGCGCGCCGGGCCCGGGGCCCGGGGGCGTCGAAGAGGACGGACTGACGCGGGGCGCTCATCGGCGGACCGCCAATCGGGTCGAGAGCGAGGTGGTGAGCAGGCCGATCGGGATGACGAGGATCACGTAGCCGATCGCGAAGGTGAGGAAGATCGCGTAGATGTAGTTCGAGTTGAACTCGATCATCGTGCGCATGAGGCTCGACGTCTCCGTCGTGACGCTCGCGGCGGCCGCGACGGTGGAGTTCTTCAGCAGCGCGATGAGGGTGTTGCCGAGGGGGGCGATGGCGCCGCGGAACGCCTGCGGGAGGATGACGAGGCGCGCGGCGGGAGCGAAGGAGAGGCCGATCGCCCGCGCCGCCTCGGCCTGGCCGATCGGCACCGTGTTGACGCCCGAGCGGATCGCCTCGCACACGAAGGCGGCGTGGTAGACGGTCAGGCCGATGACCGCGAACCGGAAGAAGTTCGTCGGGAAGTCGGGGGACAGGCTGATCTGCAGCTGGGTCCACACCGCGAGGACCATGAACGTCATGATGATCGTCAGCGGCGTGTTGCGCAGGAGGTTCACGTAGGTCGAGCCGGCCCACCGCAGGCTCGAGACGGGGGAGATCCGCATGAGCGCGAGCGCCGTGCCGAGGATCAGGGAGAAGATCGCAGCCCAGAACGTCAGCTGGATGTTCACCCAGAACGCGCCGAGCACGTCGTAGGTGCTGAGGAGCTCGGTGAACTGGGAGAGGTAGTCACCCACGGTTGGTCATCCTCCGGGAGGGCGTGGTCGTGGACCGACCGGACGAGGCCGGGGAGCGGAGCGCGGCACGCCGCGCTCCGCTCCCCGGCAGAGAGGTCAGGCGCAGGGGTCGACCGTCGGCGGGTTCTCGCTCGCGTTCGGCGTGTACCCGGTGCCCTCGGTGTTCTTGCTGACGAACTCCTCCCAGGAACCGTCCTCGATCATCTTCTCGATCGCGGCGTTGACGTCCTCGCAGACGTCGTTGTCCTGGGGCAGGCCGACGCCGTAGCGCTCGGTCGAGAACGGCGCCCCGACCACCTTCACCTTGCCCTGGTTCTGCGGCTGCGCCGCGAGGCCCGCGAGGATGATGTCGTCGGTCGTGACGGCGTCGACCTGGCCGGCCGTGAGCGCGGTCACGCACTCGGCGTACCCGGGGCGCTCGAGGAGCTGCACGCCCGCGGCGTACTCGTCCTTGATGCGCTGCGCCGACGTCGAGCCCGTGACGGAGCAGAGGTTCTTGCCCTCGAGCGACTCCGGGCCGGTGATGTCGGTGTTGTCCTCGGCGACGAGCAGGTCCTGCCCGGCGACGAAGTACGGCCCGGCGAACGCGACGGTCTCCTTGCGCGTGTCCGTGATGGAGTACGTCGCGAAGATCATGTCGACCTGACCGGTCTGGAGCATCGTCTCGCGCTGCGCGGACGGTGCCTCGACCCACTCGATCTGATCCGGGGAGTAGCCGAGCTCGCCCGCCACGTAGGTGGCGACGTCGACGTCGAACCCCGTGTAGGTCGACCCGTCCTGGAACCCCAGGCCGGGCTGGTCGAACTTGATGCCGATCTTGACCGTCTCGCCGCCGCCGTCGCCGCTGCCTCCGGCGGACTGCTCGGGGTCCGTGGTCGTGCTGTCGTCGCCGACGTCGCCGCTGCTGCACGCTGCGAGCGTGAGCGCGGTGAGAGCGGCCAGCACGGCAGCACCTGCGTGTCGTGTGCGCATCGTTCCTACCCTTCGTGAGTGGTGGTCGTCCGACGACGGTGTGCCTCGTCGGTCGGCCGGGTGTGGGGGGCCTGGCGGCCCGGTCCGTGGTGGTCGGTGCGTGGTGAGGGCGGGGGACCTCAGTGCGTGAGGATCTTGGAGAGGAAGTCCTTGGCCCGCTCGCTCTTCGGCGCGGTGAAGAACTCCTCGGGGTGCGCCTCCTCGACGATCTGGCCGTCCGCCATGAAGACCACGCGATTCGCGGCCTTCCGGGCGAAGCCCATCTCGTGGGTGACGACGATCATGGTCATGCCCTCCTTGGCGAGCGAGACCATGACGTCCAGGACCTCGTTGATCATCTCGGGGTCGAGCGCCGACGTGGGCTCGTCGAACAGCATGACCTTGGGCTTCATCGCGAGGGCCCGGGCGATGGCGACGCGCTGCTGCTGGCCGCCCGAGAGCTGCGCCGGCATCTTCTGCGCCTGGTTCTTCACGCCGACCCGGTCGAGGAGGGCCAGGGCGCGCTCCTTCGCGTCCTTGCTCCGCTCGCGCCGCACCTTGACGGGCCCGAGCGTCACGTTGTCGAGGATCGTCTTGTGCGCGAAGAGGTTGAAGGACTGGAAGACCATGCCGACGTCGGAGCGCAGCCGCGCGAGCGCCTTGCCCTCCTGGGGGAGCGGTTCGCCGTCGACGAGGATCTCGCCCGAGTCGATCGTCTCGAGCCGGTTGATCGCCCGGCACAGGGTCGACTTGCCCGAGCCGGAGGGTCCGATGACGACGAGCACCTCGCCGCGCCGGACCGTGAGGTTGATGTCGCGCAGCACGTGGAGCTCGCCGAAGTGCTTGTTCACGTCGCGCAGCTCGACGAGCGGCTCACCGAGGACCTGCTCGGCGGGGAGGGGCTGAGCGTCCTGAGCGCTGCGCTGCGCGTCGGACGGCGAAGGGGTTTCGTCGGCCATTCCTGGACACTATGTCCCTTCTGTTGCACGGTGCCACCTCATCCGGCAACAACCGGGCAACAGTTCAGTAACACGGCACCCGGAGCCGTACCCTGGACGGTGATGTCCACGATCGCCCCTGCCCCCGTCCCGGCCGCCCCCGCACCGCACGCCACCGCCGCTGCGCCGGCCGACGCGTACCCCCGCACCTACGTCGTGCGCACCCTCGGGTGCCAGATGAACGTCCACGACTCCGAGCACATGGCGGGGATGCTCGAGCAGGCGGGCTACACGCGTGCGAGCGCGCAGGACGAGGCCGCGAACCGCGCCGACGTCGTCGTCATCAACACGTGCGCCGTGCGCGAGAACGCCGCGACGCGCCTGTACGGCAACCTCGGCCAGCTCGCCTCGGTGAAGGCCGCGCGACCCGGCATGCAGATCGCCGTCGGCGGCTGCCTCGCGCAGAAGGACCGCGGCACCATCGTCGAGAAGGCCCCCTGGGTCGACGTCGTGTTCGGCACCCACAACCTCGACGCCCTGCCCGTCCTGCTCGAGCGCGCGCGGCACAACGAGGCGGCGCAGGTCGAGATCGCCGAGTCGCTGCAGGTGTTCCCCTCGACGCTGCCGACGAAGCGCGAGTCCGTCTACGCGGGGTGGGTGTCCATCAGCGTCGGCTGCAACAACACGTGCACGTTCTGCATCGTGCCGCACCTGCGCGGCAAGGAGCGCGACCGCCGTCCGGGTGAGGTCCTCGCCGAGGTGGGCGCGCTCGTCGAGGCCGGTGCCATCGAGGTGACGCTGCTCGGCCAGAACGTCAACAGCTACGGCGTCGAGTTCGGCGACCGCGGCGCGTTCGCCAAGCTCCTGCGCGCGTGCGGGACGATCGACGGGCTCGAGCGGGTGCGGTTCACGTCGCCGCACCCGGCGGCGTTCACCGACGACGTCATCGCGGCCATGGCCGAGACGCCGAACGTCATGCCCCAGCTCCACATGCCGCTCCAGTCGGGCTCCGACCGGGTGCTGCGCGCGATGCGCCGCTCCTACCGCTCCGAGCGGTTCCTCGGGATCCTCGACCGTGTCCGGGCCGTCATGCCCGATGCCGCGATCACCACCGACATCATCGTGGGCTTTCCCGGCGAGACCGAGGAGGACTTCGCGGAGACGATGCGGGTCGTCGAGGCGTCGCGCTTCTCCTCCGCGTTCATCTTCCAGTACTCCCCGCGCCCCGGGACGCCCGCCGCGACGATGGACGGCCAGCTCCCCAAGGAGGTCGTCCAGGAGCGCTTCGAGCGGCTCCAGGCGCTCCAGGAGCGGATCGCCGGCGAGGAGTCCGCACGCCAGGTGGGCCGGACGATCGACGTCCTCGTCGGCGAGGGCGCAGGGCGCAAGGACGGCGCGACGCACCGCGTCACCGGTCGCGCCCCCGACAACCGCCTCGTGCACCTCGCGCTCCCCGCGGCCGTCGTGGCCGGGGCGCCCGACGACGCCCCCTCCGACGGGACCGGCACGCCCGGGTCCGTCGACCCGCGCCTCGCGGACGACCTCGACGTCCGCCTGCCGCGTCCCGGCGACGTCGTCACCGTCGAGGTCACCCGCTCCGCGCCGCACCACCTCATCGCGGACTCGGCGCTCGCGGGCGGCACGTTCGCCGTCCGCCGGACCCGCTCCGGCGACGCGTGGGCGCGGCGTGAGCGCGCCCGCCTGGGCGGGGGCGACGACGACCACGGCCACGGGCACGGCGGCGGCGCGCCGTCCGGCCCGGTCGTCCTGGGGCTCCCGACGCTCCGCGCCTGAACGGCGGGGTCCAGGACCCCGACGGCGGGCGCGCACGACGGCGCCAGGACGTCAGTCGTCCAGGGTCCCCGGCGGGAGCTGGGCACCGATGGCGTGGAAGAGCTGCACGGCCGTGCCGAGCCCGCACGAGACGGTCTGGGCGAGCTGGTCGTCGGTCGCGCCGTGCTCGAGGTCGACGGAGACCTCGGCGTAGAGCGCGAGCCGGCCGCCCTCCTCGCGCACGTAGACCTTGGGCCAGATGCGCTCGCGGTTCCAGTCGTTGACGGTCTGGAGCGTGACGAGGCGCGACTCGACGGGGAGCGTCGTCGACCAGCGGCCGCGGACCTGGAGGATCTCCGACCGGTCGCCGAGCAGCAGGAACCAGAAGCGGTGCCCGTCCCACGTACCTGTGATGTCGCCGTCGTCGTCGACGCGGAAGTGGTACCCGCGGCGCGTCAGGTGGTCGCCGATGCGCGCCATCGACAGCGCGCGCGGCAGCTCCTCCTCGCGGGGCAGCGAGTCCGGCGCCTTGGGCCGGCGGTTGCCGAACAGGCGCGTGAACCAGTTGGTGCGGGCCTGCGTCATGGCGCCTGCCTCGCGGGGTCCGGGTAGAACTCGTCGAGCGCGTCGAAGAACATCGACCCCGTGCTCAGACCGCACTGGAGGAGCTGGTCGAGCTGGTCGTCCGTCACGCCGTGCTCGAGGTCGACCGTGACCTCGGTGAAGACCTGGATCATCCCGTTGTCGCGGACGCGCGTGTAGGTCTTGGGCCAGATCCGGTCGGCGTTCCACTCGTTGCAGAACTCGAGGATCTCCTCGAGGCGCTCGAGCGCGAGGTCGCGGTTCCACTGGCCGCGCACCTGGAGGATCTCGTCGTCGTTGCCGAAGAGCAGGAAGTAGAACAGGCGGCCGTGCCACAGCCCGCCGACGTCGCCGTCGGAGTCGACGAAGTAGCTGTACCCGCTGTCGGTGATCCACTCGACGACCCGCGAGAGCGTGAGCGGTGTGGGAGGCCGCAGGACGTCGGTCGCGACCTGACCCAGCTCGCGTGCCAGCAGGTCCTCGACCTGCGACTGCAGGTCGTCCGCCGGCCGGGCCGCGCCGGACCGGCCCCCGTCCTGCGCTCCGCCGGGATTCCCGTCCCGCCGGTCGTCGTCGTCCCGCGCCCCGAAGAACCTCACCTCCCTACCGTACTCGCGCGCGCCCGCGGACGCCGCATCGCGGGCCGTCCGGGGAGGCGCGGCGAGGGTGGTGGAGCGGGCACCACTACGGTGGGACGGTGACCGTCCGCGCCGTCGTGCTCCCCGGAACCGCCCTGCTCGTCCCGGGAGCGGCCGGTGCCGCCTCGGTCCTCGGGCCGGTGCGCGACGCCGCGCTCGCGGCGCTCGCCGACCTCGTGGCGGACCCGCCCGGTGAGGCGGGTGCGACGGCCGTCGTCGTGGTCGCCCCGGGCGTGGAAGGAACGCGTGGCCCTGCGCGGGCCTCGCTCGCCGCGGGGGGTGTCGCGGACCGGTGGATCGACCCCGCGTGGGCCGCCGCCACGCGACCGCTCGACCGGCCGGTCGCCGGGACGGCCGCCTCTGTGGCGCTCCTCGCGCTCGCCGGTGCGGGCTGGACCGGTCCCGTCGATGTCGTGGAGCTCGGTGGCGCGGCGACGCGGACGGCGGCAGGTGCGATCACGGAAACGAGCTTGGAGACGAGTACGGGGACGAGCGCGGAGGCGGGTGCGGCGACGGAGAACGCCCTGGACGCCGCCCGAGAGCTCGGTGCGGAGCTCGCCCGGGAGGGGGCGCGGCTCGTCGTCGTGCACGACCCGCGTGCGCCCCTGCCGCAGGCCCTGCTCGACGGGTTTGTCGCCGCGGCGGGCGCCCAGGCCGCGCCGGTCGCGACGGCTGACGAGCCGGACCCCGCCGTGGCGGTCCGGCGGTACGAGGTCCGCGCCCCCGCAGCCGCCGCCCGCCCGGCGGGGCCCGTCGTCAGCCGCTGAGGCCCGTCCCGACGGCAGCCGCCTCGTCGTCGCGCCCGAGCCGGCGCAGCGCCGCGACCATCTCGTTGCCGACCATCGCGCGCGACTCCGCGTCGTGGACGATCGCGAAGCCCTCCATGGCCGACTCGAGCAGCTCCACCGCGTCCGTGTCCTTCCCCGCCGCGCAGCGCGAGCGCCCGGCGAGCCAGAAGGCGTGCGCCGCGTCGCGGACGTCCCCCGCACGGGCGAACTCCTCGGCGACGGACTCCGCGAGCGTCGCCGCCGCGTCGAGGTCGCCCGCGGTCGCGAGGAGGCGGGCGCGCGTGTCGTCGAGGTCGCGGCGCTCGCGAGCGTCGGCCGCCGCGTCGCGCTCGACGAGCTCGACGGCCCGCGGCGCCGGCGCGACGTCGGTGCCCTCGCCCGCTGCGGCCAGGTCGTCGAGCGTGCGCTCGACCTGGGCCAGGGCGGCGGTCACGTCGCCCCGCCCGGCCTCGAGCCGCGCGTAGGCGCGCACGACCTGCCCGACGAACCGGGGAGCGACACCGCCGGCCCGCAGGAGCGCGAGCGCGTGCAGGAACGCGGGCGCGGCGCCCTCGTCGTCGCCCTCGAGCGCGGCGAGCTGCGCCGCCTCGGCGAGCGCGAAGCCGGCGCGGTCGAGGTGGCCGGAGCTCTCCAGGTGCGACGACGCGCGACGCAGGAGGCGTGCCGCCCGGACCGGGTCGTCACCCGCGACGTCGTCGGCGAGCGCGAGCAGGCCGTCGGCGTCGGTGGGCTCGTCGGTGCCCTCCGCCGGGGCTCCGCCGGTGACCGCGGACTCCTCCGGCGCGAGCCCGGCGGGGAGGTCCGACGGACCGCTCGTCGCGACCTCGGCCCCGGCGACGGGCCGCGGCGACGCAGGCGGGACGTCCAGGGAGAGCACCGCCAGGTCGACGGGGAGCGTGCGCGCGCCGCGCTCCCACGCGGCGCGCAGCCGTTCGGACGCCGCCGTCGTGCCGTTGCGCGCGTCGAAGGACTGCGCGAGGGCGGCCGCCTCGCCGCGCACCCACGCGTCGAGCTCGCCGAGCGTCGTGGCGGGAACGTCCCGCAGGGCGAGCGCGGTGTCGCCGTGGTCGGCCCGCAGGACGCCCGTCGCGACGCTCACGCTCGTGAGGAAGCCGAGCCGGTCGCCCGGCGAGTCCGCCTCCGTGAGGAACGCCTGGCGCTCCACGAGCAGGCGCAGCGCGCGCGACGCGTTGCCCGTCCGGGCGAGGAACTCCACGTGACGACCCTTCGGGCCCGTCATCGTCACCCCGGTGTCGAGGTGGCGCAGCCCGCGGCGGTGCGTGCGGGCCGCCGCCTCGGCGTCGCCGACCTCCACGTACGCGAGCTGGAGGTGGGACAGCATGTCGCCGGGCTCGGTGGCGCACGACGGCGATCCCTGGAGCACGCCCTCGAGCAGCCGGATGCCCTCGTCGTGCCGGCCCGTCTCGAAGAGGTACGCCGCGCGGTCGCCCGGCTCGCACGCCTCGCACTGCGAGTAGTCGTCGCGCGGGGTCGCGACCCACGCGCGGTACGCGTCCTCGACGTCCGCGCCGCCACGCTCGCGCGCCCACTCGAAGCGCTCCAGGGCGACCGCGTTCGTGCCGTTGCCCGCGAGCGCGTACCGGCGCGCCATGTCGTCGAGCGTGCGCTCGATCTGCGCGGCGGGGACGTCGGGGAACTCCATGAGGTGCCCGACCATCCACTTGAACGACCAGAACAGCGAGTGCGTGTCCTCGGCGTCGAAGTGCTCGGGGTGCTCGTCCCACCAGCGCAGCATCTTGGTGAACGGCAGGTACGCCTTGGTCACCTCGCCGCCCCACACGTACGACTCGACGAGGACGAACTGCGCGTAGGCGCGCGCCGCGTCGGGGCCCTCGGCCTCGACGCGCTCGAGCTCGGCCGCGGCGGCCGTGGAGCGCGCGAGGCCGTAGGGCATGCGGCGGACGTCGTACAGGGCGGCGTTCACCTGGTCCACGGACCGGGTCATCGGTTCTCCTCGTCGGCAGGGGGATCGGGTTCCGTGGCGGGGTCCTGCCCGGCCGCGAGGGCGCGGGCGAGCAGGAGCGACAGGGAGTCGTTCATGAGGGTCGCCTCGACGGGCTGGAGCGCCTTGCCGGACGCGAGCACCGCCGTGACGTAGAGGGAGCGGGCACCCGCGGCGCGCACCTGCGCGTCGGGGCTCGTGAGCAGGTCGCGCACCGTGGCGTTGGCGTCGTTGAGGACCAGGCGGCGGGGGCGGGCCGGGGCGCTGAGGCCCGCGAGGATCTCGCCCCACAGGTCGTCCGTCTCCGCGACGCGGGCAGCCTCGCGCGCGTGGTCGCTCTCGCGGTCGTGCAGGAGCATGGCCGGGAGGGCGTCGGGCTCGTACCAGCGCAGCACGACGTCGCAGTCCTGCTCGGCGAGCGCGGCGTCGAGCGACGCGAGCGCGTCGGCGACCTCGAGCTCGCGCAGCGGCTCGACCTCCGTGAGGACGTGCGCGACGTCCGCGGCCGACACGGGCGACAGCCGCCACTGCGGGAACCGCGCCGCGACGCGCTCGAGCAGGTCGGCGTCGTAGACGTAGCCGCCGTTGACGACCGCGAGCCCCTGCGCCGCCGCGACGGGCGCGATGCGCCGGAACTCCTCGACGCTCGCCGTGTACAGCAGGCGCCCGTCGAGGTGGTCCGTCGCGAGGTCGGCCAGGGTCGTGGACCCGGCCGTCGTCTCGAAGGGCAGCACACGCGCGGCGACGTCGAGCATCTCGTCGTCGGTGAGCGCGAGCGCGCGCACGGCGAGGTGGTGGGTCTCGAGGAAGCGCCGAGCGAGGACCGAGCCCGTCGCGAGCGTCTCCAGCAGCCACCGGCGCACCTGCGCCCCGAGCGCGTCGCGGGTCGCGAGCAGGACCTCGTCCTCGTACAGCCCCTCGCGCGACGCCGTCGGGCGCAGCACGGACGCGTCGAGGACGCACCGCACGAAGAACGCCCACGGGGGCAGCAGGTCGTCGACCGCGCTGCCCAGGAGCATCCGCTTGAGGTAGACCCGGTGCCGCGACGTCGTGGTCGGCGCGACCGCGGCCGGGAGCACGTACGCGACGCCCGTCAGGCCGGCGAGCGGCAGGTCGAGGTCGATCCGTGCGAGCGGGGTGAAGCCGAGCGTGCGCTCGGCGTAGCCGGCGAGCGCGGCGTCGCGGGCCGCGGGCGTCAGGTGCGCAGCGCGCCACGGCAGGCCCTCCCCGCTGAGCCGGCGCACCGCGACCGGGGCGTCGGCGCCCGCGCCGCCGTCACGGTCCTCGCCGGGGCCGCCGTCGAGACGCGTCTCGACGAGCAGCTCGACCGGCAGGAGCGAGCCGAAGTCCTGGGCGAGCGCGACCACCGACTCCGGGGCGAGCCAGTGCTCGGTGTCCCGCCGCGGGTGCAGCCGGACGACGCTCCCGGGCTCGGCGGGTGCCGCCGGGTCGTCCGGCGCGAGCTCGACGAGCTCGTACCGGCCGTCGGCGCGGCCGCGCCAGCGCACAGGGACGGGCGCGTCGCCCGCCGCCGTGGGGCGCGCGGAGCGCGAGACGAGCTCGATCTCGTCGGCGACCATGAACGCGGACAGGAGCCCGATGCCGAACTGACCGAGGAACTCCTCGCGACCCGTCCCGAGCTCGACGTCGCGCTTGGAGCTGCGCCCGATGGTCGCGAGCAGCTCCTGCGCCTCGTCCCGCGTGAGGCCGACGCCCGAGTCGTGCACCTCCAGGCCGCCGTCGGGCAGCGGACGGAGCAGGATCCGCGCCGGCGCCTGCGGTCCCTCGAGCCCGGCGCGCGCGGTGATCGCGTCGACGCCGTTCTGCAGCAGCTCGCGCAGGTAGACGCGCGGGCTCGAGTACAGGTGCCGGGCCAGGAGGTCGACGACGCCCCGCAGGTCGACCTGGAAGGCCGTCGTCGCCTCCTCGCCCGGGGCGCCGTCCGGAGCGCTGCGGCCCGCGGTGGTCTCGTGCGTGCCGGTCACCGCGCGTCGACGTCGGCGCCGCCCTCGGCCACGGTCTGCGCGGCCGTGTCGGGGAAGCGGGCGTCGAGCGCGTCGAAGAACTGCAGTCCCGTGAACAGGCCGCACTCGATGAGCTGGCCGAGCTGGTCGTCCGCGACGCCGAACTCCAGGTCCGTCGCGACCTCGGTGTAGACCGCGAGCTGGTCGTCCTCGACGCGCGCGTAGACCTTCGGCCAGATCTTGTCGCGGTTGAACTCGTTGGCGACGAGCGCGACCTGCGCCTCGGCCGACGCCGGGAGCGTCCGGTTCCACCGGCCGCGGACCTGCAGGATCTCCTGCTTCTCACCCATGAGGAAGAAGAAGAACACCTTGCCGTCCCAGTTGCCGCCCAGGTCCCCGTCCGAGTCGACGAAGTACCGCCACTCGCGGCTCGTGAGGAACGCCTCGACGCGCTCGCGCGTCAGCGGCGCGTTCTGGCTCGTCGGTGCGGCGTCCGGCTTGGTGAAGAAACCCATGTTCTCGAGTCCTTGTCGTCTGAGAGGTCGTGCGAGGTCGTCGTGCTGAGGTCGTACGCGTCGGTGCGCGCTGGCGGACCGACCACCGGACACCCTACGCATCCTCGCCCACACGCCTCGGGCCGCCGGCCGCCCGGACGGTACCGTTGCGCGGGTGAAGACCGAGCACGACCCCGCAGGCCCAGGCGTCGTCGTCGCCGTCGTCGGCCCGACGGCCACGGGGAAGTCCGACCTCGCCCTCGACCTCGCCGAGCGCCTGTCCGTCCCCGGGGCGCCCGCGGAGATCGTCAACGCCGACGCCTACCAGCTCTACCGCGGCATGGACGTCGGGACCGCGAAGGTCCCCGTCGCCGAGCGCCGCGGTGTGCGCCACCATCTCCTCGACGTGCTCGACCCCGCCGAGGACGCGTCCGTGGCCCGGTACCAGACCGAGGCCCGCCGCGTGCTCGACGAGATCGCCGCCCGGGGGGCGCGCGCCGTCGTCGTGGGCGGCAGCGGGCTGTACGTCCGCGCCCTCCTCGACGACATGCGGTTCCCGGGCACGGACCCCGCCGTGCGGGCGGCGCTCGAGGCGCGCGCCGAGGAGCAGGGCCCGCGCGCGCTGCACGACGAGCTCCTCCGGCGCGACCCCGCGGCCGCCGCGAGCATCGGCCCGGCCAACACCCGCCGGCTCGTCCGGGCGCTCGAGGTCATGGAGCTCACCGGCGAGCCGTTCACGGCGAACCTCCCGCGCCAGGTCTACGTCCGCCCGACCGTGCAGATCGGCCTCGACTGCGACCGGGCCGTGCTCGACGCGCGGGTCGCCGGCCGCGTCGAGCGGATGTGGGAGCAGGGCCTCGTGGCCGAGGTGCGCCGCGTCGAGGCGCACGGCATGGGCCGCACGGCCCAGCGCGCCGTCGGCTATGCGGAGGTGCTCGCCGCGCTCCACGGCGAGACCACGCAGGACGCCGCGCGCGAGGCCGTCACCGCGAACACGCGGCGCCTCGCACGCAAGCAGATGGGCTGGTTCGGCCGGGACCCGCGCGTCGGGTGGCTCGACGCGCAGTCGCCGACGCGCGTCGAGGACGCTCTCGCGCTCGTCGCCGCGGCGGACGAGCGCGCTGCCGCGCAGGGCACGGACGGGCACGAGTCCGCGACCGTGCCGGGCACCGCCGTCGGGCCGGACGAGGCGGACAGCGGCGCGCCCGTGCGCCGTAGTCTGGGCTCATGACGCGCACCCGCTTCACCAAGGGCCACGGGACCCGCAACGACTTCGTGCTCCTCGCCGACACGAAGGGCGAGCTCGACCTCACGCCCGAGCTCGTGCGTGCGCTCGCCGACCGCCGCGGCGGCGTCGGGGGGGACGGCGTCATCCGCCTCGTGCCGACCGCGCTCGTCCCGGAGTCGCGCGACGTGCTCGCGGAGGACCCGCACGCCATCTGGTTCATGGACTACCGCAACGCCGACGGCTCGGTCGCCGAGATGTGCGGCAACGGGGTCCGCGTCTTCGCGGCCTTCGCCGAGCGCCTCGGGCTCGTGAGCTTCGCGGGCGGCACCGAGGTCCCGGTCGGCACGCGCGCGGGCGTCAAGCGCGTGCGCAAGGAGGACGACGGCTGGTTCGCCGTCGACATGGGCCCGTGGTTCCTCCCCGGCGGGCGCCCCGCGCTCCAGGACGGCTACGACGCGACAGTCGTCGTGCGGGGCTGGGAGGTCCCGCGCCCGGCGCTCAGCGTCGACCTCGGCAACCCTCACACCGTCCTCGCCGTCGCGCGCGAGGACGTGCTCGAGCGCGCCGACCTCACCGAGGCGCCCGTCGTCGAGCCGCACCCGTCCCACGGGACGAACGTCGAGCTCGTGGTGCCCCTCGGTGAGACGACCGCGGACGACGGCACCGTCGTCGGGCACGTGCGCATGCGCGTGCACGAGCGCGGCGTCGGGGAGACGCCGTCGTGCGGCACGGGCGCGTGCGCGGCGGCGCTCGCGGTCCGCGTGTGGGGCGGCCCCGACGCGCCGGACACCTACCTCGTCGACGTCCCGGGCGGCACGGTGCGCGTGCGGGCGCTCCCGGGCGGCCGCGTCGAGCTCGCCGGTCCCGCGGTGCTCGTCCACGCGGGGGAGATCGACCTCGCCGCGCTCGTCCCGGGGACGCCGGTCCCGCCGGAGGACGACGCGCACCAGGGCGCGGACGGCCTCGTGACCGCCCAGCCCGCCGAGCCGGTCGCGGCGGCGTCCGAGGGCGACCGCGCGCCGGTCTGACCGCCGGCTCAGCGGGGCGCGACGACCTCGAGGACGCGGAACCCCTTCGCGCTCGCGGCGCGCTCGACGACCGCGCCCGGCAGGAGCGGGGGCAGCGCCTCGGCGAGCCAGCGCTGGAGCGAGTCCGAGCCCAGGTTGCGCTGCACCACGAGGTGCGCGCTCGCGCCCGGCGCGAGCCGGGGCAGCCAGTGCAGGAGCATCCCGTGCAGGACGTCCTTGCCGACCCGGATCGGCGGGTTCGACCACAGCGCGGCGAGCGCGACGTCGTCGGGCACGTCGTCCGGGAGGACGGCCCGGACGTTGTCCAGCCCGAGACGCTGCGCGTTGCGGCGCACGAGGTCGAGCGCGCGCTCGTTGACGTCGACGGCCCACACGGTCGCCTCCGGCGCCTCCAGGGCCATCGTCAGGGCGACCGGGCCCCAGCCGCAGCCGAGGTCGAGGACGTGGGCGGGGCCGTCGTCGGGCCGGGCCGCGAGGACGTCGTCGAGCGGCGGGGTGGTGCGCAGGAGCACCTGCGTGCCGAGGTCCAGCCGGCCGGGGGAGAAGACGCCCGAGGCGACCTCGACCTCGACGTCGCGGCCCGCGAGCCGCACGGAGATCGTGCGGCGCTCGGCGGCGGACGCGGGCCGGGCGGTGAAGTAGTGGTCCGCCGCGCCGTCGGGCGCGGCGTCGACGGCGGGGTCCTGGTCCTCGGTCACGTCGGCCGATCCTACGCGGGCGCGCCCATGTCAGGAGGCGGTACGGCGCACCGGGCCGCTCGTCGGGGGCTTAACCACTGGCCTCGGGACGATTTCGCGTGCCACGCTTGTTGTCACACCCGGACGCACGAGCGCCCATCACCGACGGAAGGCGGCACATGAGCCCAACCCCTGCGAACACTCCGAACCCCACCTCGGCTCAGGACGAGCCGACCGGCGCGACGCGGGACATCGCGAGCGACGTCGTGGCGCGGGTGCTCGCTCGGGCCGGGACGGCACGCGCCGAGGGCGGCACGGTCCACACGGAGCACGACGGCGAGCAGCTCGAGCTCGAGGAGCGCAGCGCGCTGCGCCGCGTCGTCGGCCTGTCGACCGAGCTCGAGGACGTCACCGAGGTCGAGTACCGGCAGCTGCGCCTCGAGAAGGTCGTGCTCGTCGGGCTCTGGAGCCCCGGCTCCGACCCGCGCGAGGACGGCGCGCCCACGTCCGCCGAGGAGGCCGAGATCTCGCTGCGCGAGCTCGCCGCCCTCGCGGAGACCGCGGGCTCGCAGGTGCTCGACGGCGTGATCCAGCGCCGCGCGAAGCCCGACCCGGGCACGTACCTGGGCTCCGGCAAGGCCGCGCAGCTCGCCGACGTCGTCGCCGCCAGCGGCGCGGACACGGTCGTGATCGACGGCGAGCTCGCGCCCTCCCAGCGGCGCGCGCTCGAGGACATCGTCAAGGTCAAGGTGATCGACCGGACCGCCCTGATCCTCGACATCTTCGCCCAGCACGCCAAGTCGCGGGAGGGCAAGGCCCAGGTCGAGCTCGCCCAGCTCGAGTACCTCCTCCCGCGCCTGCGCGGCTGGGGCGAGTCGATGTCCCGCCAGGCCGGTGGCCAGGTCGGCGGCGCCGGCGCGGGCATGGGGTCGCGCGGTCCCGGTGAGACGAAGATCGAGCTGGACCGCCGGCGCATCCGCAACCGCATGGCCAAGCTGCGCCGCGAGATCCAGGCGATGGCCCCGGGGCGCGAGACGAAGCGCGCGTCGCGCAAGCGGCACGCCGTGCCGTCCGTCGCGATCGCGGGCTACACGAACGCGGGCAAGTCGAGCCTGCTCAACTCCATCACCGGCGCGGGCGTGCTCGTCGAGAACGCGCTGTTCGCGACGCTCGACCCCACGGTGCGCCGCACGCGCACCGACGACGGCCGGGTCTACACGCTCGCCGACACCGTCGGGTTCGTGCGTGCGCTGCCGCACCAGCTCGTCGAGGCGTTCCGCTCGACGCTCGAGGAGGTCGGCGACGCCGACCTGCTACTGCACGTGGTGGACGCGTCGCACCCCGACCCGGAGGGCCAGATCGCGGCGGTGCGCCACGTCCTGGCCGACATCCCGGGCGTGGAGGACGTGCCCGAGGTGATCGTGCTCAACAAGGCGGACCTCGCCGACCCGGAGACGATCGCGCGCATCCGGCTGCGCGAGCGCCGCACGGTCGTCGTGTCGGCGCACACGGGCGAGGGGATCGAGCACCTGCGCGAGCTCATCGCGCACGAGCTCCCGCGCCCGGACGTCGAGATCGACGTCGTCGTGCCGTACCACCGGGGCGACCTCGTGCACCGCGTGCACACCGAGGGCGAGATCGACCACGAGGAGCACACGCCCGAGGGCACGCTCCTGCGCGGCCGTGTCGCCCAGGCGCTCGCGACGGAGCTCGTGGGCGCCTCCGCCGGGAGCTGATCCGCCCCCCAGCCTCCCGGCGGCGCGGCGGCCCCGCCCCGCGCCGGACCCGGCGCCGGCCCCACGCACGACCTCGCGCAGCCACGGCTGCGCGGGGTCGCGTGCGTCCCGGGCCGGTCCACAGGGCCCCCGCCGCGTGGGTGCCCGACCGTAGAATCGGCAGGTGCCCCCCTCCACCCGTACCGCTCCCGTGCCCGACCGTCCGGACACGGAGGCGCCCGGGCAGGCGGCCGGTGACGTGCCCGCCGTCGAGGAGCTCCTCGACCTCGCGGTCACGCGCCTGGGCGGCGCGCGGCGCGACGGCCAGCGGACCATGGCGCGTGCCGTCACGGACGCCATCGAGCGTTCCGAGCACCTCGTGGTCCAGGCCGGGACCGGGACGGGGAAGTCGCTCGGGTACCTCGTGCCGGCCGTGCGCCACGCGGTCGCGACCGACGAGCGCGTCGTCGTCTCGACGGCGACCCTCGCCCTCCAGCGCCAGGTCATCACGCGGGACCTCCCGCTCGTGGCCGACGCCGTCGCCGACCGCCTCCCGCGGCCCGCGTCGATCGCGCTCCTCAAGGGCTGGCACAACTACCTGTGCGTGCACAAGATCGCGGGCGGCTACCCCGCGGACGAGCCCACGCTCTTCGACCTCCCCGGCGAGGCGGCGGGCGCCGCCGACCACCCTGCCGCGCGCGGGGGGACGAGCATGGCGGCCCTCGGCGAGCAGGTCGTGCGCCTGCGGGAGTGGGCCGACGAGACGCCCACGGGCGACCGGGACGACCTCGTCCCCGGCGTGAGCGACAAGGCGTGGCGGCAGGTCTCCGTCACGGCGCTCGAGTGCCTGGGCCAGCGCTGCCCGCTGCTCGCCGAGTGCTTCCCCGAGCGGGCGCGCGCCGCGGCGCGCGAGGCCGACGTCGTCGTGACGAACCACGCGATGCTCGGCATCGCGGCCATGGGGTCGCCCGGGGTGCTGCCCGAGCACGACGTCCTCGTCGTCGACGAGGCGCACGAGCTCGCGGACCGCGTCACGGCCGCCGCGACGGTGGACCTGTCGGTCCCGGCGATCGAGAGCGCGGCGCGCCTCGCGCGCCGCCACGGCGGGGTCACGACGGACGCGCTCGACGCCGCGTCCGCCGCGTTCGGCACGGTCGTCGGGTCGCTGCCCGCCGAGCGCTTCCCCGACGGCCTGCCCGACGCCGCGCGCTCGGCCGTCGCGGCGGTGCGGGACGCCGCGCGCGAGGTGCTCTCCACGCTCAAGCCCGAGACGGGCGTGACCAAGCCGGCCCAGCCGGACACGGGCCTGAAGATGGCGCAGTCGACGATGCTGCAGCTCTTCGAGGTCGCCGAGCGCATGGCGGCCGACCCCACGGGCCACGACGTGCTGTGGTGCTCGCGGCCCGGGGAGGGCGGCTGGTCCGGCGACCGCTTCGGCGACGGCGCGAGCCGCCTGCACGCCGCCCCGCTCGGCGTGGCGGGCCTCATCCGCACCCACCTGCTCGCGGAGCGCACGGGCGTCTTCACGTCCGCGACGCTCGCGCTCGGCGGGAGCTTCGACGCCGTCGCGCGCACCTTCGGGCTCGGCCCCGCGGCGACGGGCGGAGCCGCGGACGCGGGCGACGGCGACGCGCCGCGCTGGCGCGGGCTCGACGTCGGGAGCCCGTTCGACTACCCGCGTCAGGGCATCCTCTACGTCGCGAAGCGCCTGCCGACGCCCGGCCGCGAGGCGTCGACCGAGCACCAGCTCGACGAGATCGCGGCGCTCGTCGAGGCCGCCGGTGGTCGGACCCTCGGCCTGTTCTCCTCGCGGCGCGCCGCGGTGGCCGCGGCCGAGGCGATGCGCGAGCGGCTGGACGTGCCGGTCCTGTGCCAGGGCGACGACCAGCTGCCGACGCTCGTGCGGGAGTTCGCCGAGAACCCGGCGACGTGCCTGTTCGGCACGCTCTCGCTGTGGCAGGGCGTGGACGTGCCCGGGCCGTCGTGCCAGCTCGTGCTCATCGACCGCATCCCGTTCCCGCGCCCGGACGACCCGGTGAAGTCGGCGCGGGCTCGCGCCGTCGAGGCCGCGGGCGGCAACGGGTTCATGCAGGTCTCCGCGACGCACGCGGCCCTCCTGCTCGCGCAGGGTGCCGGGCGGCTAGTACGGTCCACGGCCGATCGCGGGGTCGTCGCGGTCCTGGACCCACGGCTCGTGACGGCGCGCTACGGGTCGTTCCTCACGCGGTCCATGCCGGGGTTCTGGCAGACGACCGACCGCGACGTGGCCACCGCTGCGCTCCGCCGCCTCGCCGCCCTAGGCTGAGCCCTTTCCAGCGACTTCACGGAGGCGACATGACGAGCACGTCACCGCAGGGCACCGGCGACGCGACCACGGGCGGTCCGGGAGGGGGAGCGCGGACGACGAAGCTCGCGATCGTCGGCGCCGGTGCCGTCGGCTCGACGCTGGCCTACGCCGCGCTCATGCGCGGTGCGGCGCGCACGGTGGCGCTCCTCGACGTCAACCGCGCGAAGGTCGAGGCCGAGGTCCTCGACCTCCAGCACGGCATCCAGTTCATGCCCATGGCGCGCGTCGAGGGGTCCGACGACGTCGCGGTGTGCGCGGGCGCCGACGTCGTCGTGGTCACGGCCGGCGCCAAGCAGAAGCCGGGCCAGACGCGTCTCGACCTCGCCGAGGGCACGATCGGGCTCATGCGGACGATCCTCCCGGGCCTCGTGGAGGTCGCCCCGGACGCCGTCTACGTCATGGTGACCAACCCGGTCGACATCGTCACGTACGCGGCGCTCAAGTTCTCGGGCCTGCCCCCGACGCAGCTCTTCGGCAGCGGCACCGTGCTCGACTCCTCGCGGCTGCGGTTCCTCGTGGCGCAGCACTGCGGCGTCGCGGTGCAGAACGTGCACGCGTACATCGCGGGGGAGCACGGCGACAGCGAGATCCCGCTCTGGAGCTCCGCGACGATCGGCGGCGCGCCGCTGCTCGAGTGGCAGGGCATCGGCGGTCGGGGACCGCTCACGGGCGACGTGCGCGACGAGATCGCGCGCGAGGTCGTGCAGTCGGCCTACCGGATCATCGAGGGCAAGGGCGCGACCAACTACGCGGTCGGGCTCGCGGGCACCCGGATCATCGAGGCGGTGCTCGCCGACGAGCACCGGGTGCTGCCCGTGTCGACGCTCCTCGACGGCATCTACGGGCTCGAGGACGTCTGCCTGTCGCTCCCGACGCTCGTCGACCGCCGGGGCGCGACGGAGCGCGTCGAGGTCCCGCTCGCGGACGACGAGCTCGCGGGCCTGCGCTCGTCCGCGGAGTCGCTGCGCGCGGTCGCGCGACGCTTCGGGCTCTGAGCCCACGGGCCCGTCGGGCCCGGCACGACGAGAGCCGGGCGGTCGAGGGACCGCCCGGCTCTCGTGGTGTCCCGAGCCTGCCAGGAGGGGCGCCCGGAGCCGCTCGGAGACCGTTCAGAGGCTGCGCAGGACGGAGACGACGCGCCCCAGCACCTGGGCGTCGTCGCCGGGGATCGGGTCGTACGCGGCGTTGTGCGGCATGAGCCACACGTGGCCGTCGGCGCGCCGCAGGCTCTTCACGGTGGCCTCGCCGTCGATCATGGCGGCCACGATCTCGCCGTTCTCCGCGACCGGCTGGCGCCGCACGACGACCCAGTCGCCGTCGCAGATCGCGGCGTCGATCATCGAGTCGCCCTGGACGCGCAGGAGGAAGAGCTCTCCCTCGCCGACGAGCTGGCGCGGCAGCGGGAAGACGTCCTCCACGACCTGCTCCGCGAGGATGGGGCCACCGGCGGCGATGCGGCCGACGACGGGGACGTACGACGGCGCGGGGTGGGCCCCGTCGTACGCGGGCTCGGGGGCCGTCCCGGCCGGCGCGAGCGGGGTGGCGCGGCGGGCGTCGTCGGGCTGGACCACCTCGATGGCGCGCGGACGGTTCGGGTCGCGCCGCAGGAACCCCTTGCGCTCGAGCGTGGTGAGCTGGTGCTTGACGGAGGACGGGCTCGTGAGCCCGACGGCCTCGCCGATCTCGCGCATGCTCGGCGGGTAGCCGCGCTGCTCGACGCACGCGCGGATGGTCTCGAGCACGAGCCGCTGGCGCGGGGTGAGCCCGTCACCCCCTGCCGACCCGTCCGGCAGCTCGCGCACCTCGGCGAGCCCCCGTGCCCTGTCCGTGCCTCGTCCCGCCATGGTCGCTCCGCCCTCGTCCGTCGCGTGCCGCCGGCGCCAACCGGGCCTGCGGCCTCCCCTCCCCGGGGCGTGCGCCCCGGGACCTCGGTCGCCCCTCCGGGTCCGAGCGGACATGTCCGGCGAACCGACCTCACCCCAGGCTAGGGGAGGATGCGACACGAATCAAACACCTGTTCGAGCATGTCTCGACTCTGTCGGTCGCTCGTGATAGACATTCGTACAGATGTTCTACGTACAGGTGTTCGACCGCAACGGGTCGGCGCGGAGATGAGGCGGGCGCGCGGGTCCGATCGACCGGGGAAGGCGATCGGGCTCGCGGGCCGGGACGGAGGGGACATGGACACGGTGGCGATGGCGACGGCAGCGCCGTCCGCGCTCGGGCGGGGCGGCGCAGCGGAGCGAGGTGCGCGCCCGGAGGCGCGGCTGCGGCTCACGCGACGCGGCCGTGCGGTCCTCGTGCTCCTCGTGGCCGTCGTGCTCGTCCTCGCGGCGCGGGTCGGGCTGGCCGTCGCGAGCGGGCCCGGGGAGCCGGTCGAGGTTCGCGTCCACGTCGTGAGCGCGGGGGAGACGTTGTGGGAGCTCGCCCAGGGTGTCGCGACCCCGGGGGAGGACCTCCGGGAGGTGGTCAGCGGGCTCGTGGAGCTGAACGGCCTGCCCTCGTCCGGCGTGCGGGCCGGCCAGACCATCCTGCTCCCGGTCGCCGAGCGGTGACGCGACGCGCGCGCGGTCCAGATCCTGTGACGCAGCACACGGCGCCGACGCGCGACAGGTGGCGGCCGAGGGTTGCGCCGGCGCCTTAGGTCCGCCTAAGTTAGTGTCACCTCACACGCCGGCTGGGGGGCTGGGCGGACGAGGCGAGGAGTGTGCGGACCACCGCGACTCCTGTGCACGTCGCCGCGCGCGAGGCGAGTCGCGCGCGAGATGGGGACGGGGGCGTCCCGACGGGGGCGGTCGACTTCGACCGCCCCCGTTCTGCTGTCCGCGGCCCGGCGCGTCGTCGGCGTGTTGCACCGCGCGCCCGCGACGACATACGTTCGTCGCGCCGACCTGTCGGCGCGACCCGCGGAGGAGCCCGCCATGCACTGCCCGTTCTGCCGTCACGCGGACTCCCGCGTCGTCGACTCCCGCACGTCCGACGACGGTGCCTCCATCCGCCGGCGACGCCAGTGCCCGGAGTGCAACCGTCGCTTCACCACGATCGAGACCGCCAGCCTGTCCGTGGTCAAGCGGTCCGGCGTGACCGAGCCCTTCTCGCGCGAGAAGATCGTCAACGGCGTCCGCAAGGCCTGCCAGGGGCGCCCGGTGAACGAGGACGACCTCGCCGTCCTCGCGCAGCGCGTCGAGGAGACCATCCGCGCGAGCGGGAGCGCCGAGCTCGACGCCTACGAGATCGGTCTCGCGATCCTCGGGCCGCTGCGCGAGCTCGACGAGGTCGCCTACCTGCGCTTCGCGAGCGTCTACCAGGCGTTCGACTCGCTCGAGGACTTCGAGAGCGCCATCACGTCGCTGCGCGTCGACCGGGAGGAGCGCGAGGCGGCGGCGGGCCGTGCGGCGGCCGAGGCCACCGACGACGTCGCGACCGACCGCGAGACGGCACCCCAGGCCTGACGGTCACGCGACGGTCCCGCGCCTCGCGCCTCCGGTCCGAGGTTCGGTCCGCACAGCCGGACACGGCTGCGCGCGGCCGCGGCGCTACAGGTCGCTGGACCGCGTCGCCCAGATGTTGATGCCCGTGTCCACGGGGAGGTCGTCGACGGCCGCGAGCTCCTCGGGGGAGAGGTCGGGGGCCTCGAGGGCCGCGAGGTTGTCGTCGAGCTGGCGCGTCGAGCTCGCGCCGAGCAGGACCGACGTGACGCGCTGGTCGCGCAGCGCCCAGCGGATCGCCGTGGACGCGAGCGTCCGCCCGTGGGCGCGCGCGAGCCCGTCCAGATGGCGCACGCGGTCGAGGTTCTCCTCCGAGAGAAACGCCGGGCGCAGCGGCCCCCCGCGCGCCGCGCGCGAGCCGTCCGGGACCCCGTGGAGGTAGCGGTCCGTGAGCATGCCCTGGGCGAGCGGGGAGAACGCGACGACGCCGAGCCCTTCGTCGCCCGCGACGTCGAGCACGGTGGCCCCCGCCTCGTCGTGCGGGTCGGGCGCCTCGATCCACCGGTTGAGCATGGAGTAGGAGACCTGGGTGACGACAAGCTCGACCCCGACGTCGGCCGCGACCCGCAGGGCCTCGCGCGTGCGCCGCGCCGAGTACGACGAGATGCCGGCGTAGCGGGCGCGCCCCGACCGGACCGCCGTCGCCAGCGCACCGATGGTCTCCTCGAGCGGGGTGGAGGGGTCGTAGCGGTGCGAGTAGAAGATGTCGACGTGGTCGAGCCCGAGCCGGCGCAGCGACGCGTCGAGGGACGAGAGCAGGTACTTCCGGGACCCGCCCTCGCCGTAGGGGCCGGGGCCCATGCGGTAGCCCGCCTTGGTGGTCACGACGAGCTCGTCGCGCACGGGCCGGAGCTCGCGCGCGAGCAGCCGGCCCAGCGACTCCTCCGCGGCGCCGCCGGGCGGCCCGTAGTTGTTCGCGAGGTCGAGGTGCGTCACGCCACGGTCGACGGCGTGCAGCACGATCTCGCGCTGCGTCGAGAAGGGGTCGGCGACGCCGAAGTTCTGCCAGAGCCCGAGCGCGACCTCCGGCAGGCGCAGGCCGCTCCGGCCGAGCGCACGGTGCGGGAGCGCGGCACGCGCCGGCGCGGGACCGCCTGTGGCGTGGGGAGGAGCGGGGGAGGCCTGCGGCGTGGGATCGGGCGACACGTCCCGACGCTACCCGACGGCGTTCGCCGCGCGGTCGTCGGCGCTCGCGGCGCGGTCCCCAGCGCCCGCGCCCGCAAGGCCGGGACGGCCGGTCCGAGCGGACAAATCAGGTGGCGTCGGGCCGCCCGGTGGGGGAGGCTGGCGGGGTGCCCGCAGCGTCGGGCCGACCGCAGTGCCCCCACCGAGTTCCCCGTCGACGAGGAGACCGCCATGGCGTCCGACCAGCAGCGACCCGCTGCAGAGACCGCACCGACCGAGGAGGCCAAGGCGAAGTTCCGGGAGGCGCTCGACCGGAAGAACGCCGCGCGCCACCGCACGGCGGACGGCGAGTCGAACACGGGCTCCGTGCACGGCTCGGAGACCGTCGGACCGGTCCAGCGCACGTTCCGCCGCAAGTCCGGCTGAGCACCACCCCCGACGTCCGGTCGTCCCCTGCGGGGCGGCCGGACGTCGTGCGTCCGGGGGACTAGGGCTCCGCGCGCGCGAAGCGTCGTCCGGTGAGCTCGTGGGCCTCGACCACGACCCACTCCTCGGTCGGGACGTCGACGGTGGGGACGAGCGGGTCCGCACCTTCCCGGACGGGATCCACCTCGTGCTCGGTGCGCAGACGGTGAGCGGTGCCGCGCGCGACGACGCTCCACGCCCCGTCGTCGTCGACGTGGTCCCACTCCAGGGCGACCCGCTCGTTGATGGCGAGCGTCGCGAGCTTCGTGCCGGGGACCGTGCGGAACGCGAGCGTGCGCTCGTGCGCCCGCACGGTCACGGGGTAGATGTCCGGCTCGCCCCGCACGCTCACGGCGAGGCGTGCGACGTGGGTCCCCTCCACGAGGTCCCACGACGCGTCGGCGTCGAGGATCTGCGGCGCGTCGTGCGTGTATCCGGTCATGCCTCATCGTGGCACCGGCGCGCGAGAGGCGCTCAGCGGCGAAGGTCATGGCCGCCGAGGACCTTCGCCGCGTGCGGACGGGCCGCGCGCGGCGAAGGGTCCCGGGGTGCTGGGCCGCGTCAGTCGAGGACGCGCAGGGCGATCGTCTGCTCCATCGCGGCCAGCGCCTCGATGACGGCGGGCTCCACGCGCGAGCCGACGTCGGTGACGACGTAGCCGATCTCGCCGCGGGTGGCGAGGAGCTGGCCCTCGATGTTCGTCCCGTGCTCGGCCAGGGTCGCGTTGACGGCGGCGAGGACACCGGGGGTGTTGCGGTGCAGGTGCGTGATGCGCGTGATGCCCGTCGTCTGCTCGAGCGCGAGGTTCGGCACGTTGACGCTGAGCGTCGTGGAGCCGGTGGTGAGGTAGTCGCGCAGCTTGGCGGACACGAACTGCCCGATCGCCTCCTGCGCCTCCTCCGTCGAGCCGCCGATGTGCGGCGTGAGGATGACGTTCGGCAGGCCGCGCAGCTCGGAGTCGAACGCGTCGCCCTTGCGCTTGGGCTCGTGCGGGAAGACGTCGACCGCGGCGCCGGCCACGCGGCCCTCGACGATCGCCTCGCGCAGCGCGCCGTAGTCCACCACGAAGCCGCGCGACAGGTTGAGGAAGATCGAGCCCGGGCGCATGCGGGCGAACTGCTTGGCGCCGAAGAGCCCGGCGTTGCCCTGGCGCCCGTCGACGTGGAGCGTGACGACGTCGGCCTGCTCGAGCAGCTCGTCGAGCGTGTCCATGCGGCGCGCGTTGCCGAGCGCGAGCTTCTCCGCCGTGTCGTAGAACACGACCGACATGCCGAGGTTCTCGGCGACCACCGAGAGCTGCGTGCCGATGTTGCCGTAGCCGACGATGCCGAGCGTGCGGCCACGGACCTCGTGCGCGCCCTCCGCCGACTTGTCCCAGCGGCCCTCGTGCAGCGCGCGGTCGCGCTCGGTGAGGCGGCGCGTGAGCGCGATGATCTCGGCGAGCGCGAGCTCGACGACGGAGCGCGTGTTCTGGAACGGCGCGTTGAACACGGCGACGCCCTGCGTCGCGGCCGAGCGCAGGTCGATCTGGTTCGTGCCGATGCAGAACGCGCCGAGCGCCACCAGGTCGGGGGCGTTCTCGAGCACGTTCGCCGTGACGTTCGTCTTGGACCGGATGCCGAGCAGGTGGACGCCGTCGAGCGCCTCGATCAGCTCGGACTCGTCGAGGGCCCCGGTGCGGACGGTGACGTCGATGCCCGCGGCCTCGAGGTTCGAGGCGGCGAGGGGGTGCAGGTTTTCGAGGAGGAGGGCGCGTAGCACGCCCCCATGGTGCGCCCGTCCCGCGGTCCGGACCAAACGGGTCTTGACCCTCGGGACGAGGTGACCCCGCGCCCGGACGCGACCGCTGTCAGGCTCGGGCGCCCCGTGCGTCGTCCGACGGCGCGGGGGCGACGCCTGCGGGCAGCGGGCGCGCGTGCACGACGACGAGGCGCTGGGTCGGCCGCGTCATGGCGACGTACAGGTCGGACGGGCCCGAGGGCCCGGTCGCGACGTCGGAGGGCTCGACCAGCACCACGGCGTCGAACTCCAGCCCCTTGACCTGCACCGGGTCGAGCACGACGACCGGGTCCTCGCCGCCCGCGTCGGCGAGCCCGAGCGCGGCCCGCAGCGCGGGGACCGCGGGCGCGGCCGCGACGACGGCGACGCGGCCGGACTCCGCGGCGACGAACTCGGCGCGCGCGGCCTCGGCCTCGGCCCGGACGCGTGCCTCCAGCGCGCCCGGTGCCACCTCGACCACGCGCAGGGCGTCCTCGACGTCGCGCGCGGACGTGAGCGGCGAGACCGGGAGGCCGGCCGCGACGGCCGCGCGTCGGGCCGCGTCCGCGACGGAGGCCGGGGTGCGGTAGTTGACCGTGAGCTCGGCGAGCCGCCACGCGTCGCGGAAGACCGGGTCGAGCATGCCCTTCCACGACCGGGCGCCCGCGAGCGAGGACGTCTGGGCGACGTCGCCGACCACCGTGAACGACCGCGTCGGGCACCGGCGCACGAGCATGCGCCACGCCATGGCGGACAGCTCCTGCGCCTCGTCGACCACGACGTGGCCGTAGGTCCACGTGCGGTCCTGCGCGGCGCGCTCGGCGGTGGTCAGGCGGGGGCCGCTCGCGGCGAACCGCTCGGCGAGCACGTCGGCCCCGACGATCCCGCCGCCCGCACCGGACGACTCGAGCACCTGCCGCGCGTACTCGAGGTCCTGCGCGCGCTGCGCCGCGCGCGCGGCGGCCTCGGCCCGCTCCGCCTGGTCGTCCTCGCCGAGGAGCTCCGCCGCCTCGTCGAGGAGCGGCACGTCCGCGGGGGTCCACGGTGCACCCTTCGCCCGCTCGAGGAGCCGTCGGTCCTCGGGGGAGAGCTCGGGCGCGGCCTCGGCGAGCCGGTGCGGCTTGGTCCACAGGTCCTCGACGAGGCGCTCGGGCGTGAGCGGCAGCCAGGCGAGGTTGAGCGCGACGCGCACGTCGCGGTGGGAGCGCAGGTCCTCCAGCGCGAGCGCGCGGTCCTCGCCGACGAGGGGCTCGCCGAGCTGGCGCCCGTACTGCTCGACGAGGCGCGAGAGCATCTCGCGGACGAACGTGACGCGCGCGAGGTTGTGCGGCTTGTGGGTGCGCCGCGCCTTCGCGATGGCGTCGCGCACGTCGCGGCGGCGGATGACGAGGTCGTGGCCGTCGAGCCGGACCGGCACGTCGGCCGCGGGCACGCGCTCGCGTGCGCGCACGGCCCGGCGCACCGCACGGGCCATGACCGCCCGACCCTTGACGCGCGCGACGCGCGGGTCCTCCTCACCGTCGGCGACGATGCCGGGCAGGAGGTCGGCGATGGTCGTGCTCACGACGCCGGTCTCGCCGAGCGACGGCAGCACCTGGTCGATGTAGCGCAGGAAGGAGAGGCTGGGGCCGACGAGCAGCACGCCCGAGCGCTCCAGCAGCCGCCGGTGCGCGTACAGCAGGTAGGCCGCGCGGTGCAGCGCGACCGCCGTCTTCCCCGTGCCGGGCCCGCCCTGGACGACGAGCGCCCCCGCGAGCTCGGAGCGGATGATCGCGTCCTGCTCCGACTGGATCGTGGCGACGATGTCGCCCATGCGTCCCGTGCGGCCCGCGGCCATCGCGGCGAGCAGCGCGCCCTCGCCCGAGAGCGTCGTGCCCGTCACGGCCTCGGGGGCGTCGAGGTCGAGGAGCTCGTCCTCGAGTCCCGTCACGGCACGACCGCGCGTCACGAGGTGCCGACGGCGCACGACGCCGTCCGGGTGGGCCGCCGTCGCGCGGTAGAACGCCTGGGCGGCGGGCGCGCGCCAGTCCGTGAGGAGGCTCGAGTGCTCTTCGTCGGTGAGGCCGATGCGCCCGACGTAGCGCAGGGTGCCGTCGTCGAGGTCGAGGCGGCCGAACGCGAGGCGGTCCTCGACCGCGTCGAGCTGCGCGACACGGTCCTCGTACAGCGTCGCGAACGCGTCGCGCTCGCTGCGGTTCTGCGGCGAGCCCGACGGGCCGGACCGCCGGACCTCGTCGAGGCGTGCCCGGGCGGCCGCCCGCAGCTCGTCGAGGCGCGCGTAGAGGGTGTCCACGACCTCCTGCTCGAGCCGGAGCTCGTCGTTGCGTCCCACGCTGTCCCTTCCTCGACCGGCGCCGCGCCGCCCGCGCGGCCGTCCATTATGGCGTACGACGACCGTCCCGGGGACCGACGACCGGCGCGTCCCGGCGCCGTGACCGGGCCGGACGCGCGCCTGCGGCTAGGATCGTGGCCCATGGCGACCAGAGGGGAGCGGGCGTCGTGACCGGGAGCGAGCGTCGAGCCCCGGGCCGACCCTCCGCGCGCGGCGACGACGCCGCCGGACCGGACCAGGCGCGCCCGGGGCGCGCCGTGCTGGCCCCGACGGACGAGCTCCGGATCCTGCTCGTGGAGGACGACGACGGGGACGCGATCCTCGTCGAGGAGCTGCTGGCCGACGGCAACCTCAAGGTCGAGCTGCACCGTGCGACGACCCTGGACGGTGCCCTCGAGATGGTCGTCTCCCACGACGTCGACTGCGTGCTGCTGGACCTGGGCCTGCCCGACTCCGTGGGACTGTCCGCCGTCGAGCGCGTGCGCGCGGGGTCGCGGCCGCCGGCGCTCGTCGTCCTGACCGGCCACTCGGGCATCGACCTCGGCGTGCAGGCGGTCGCCGCGGGCGCCGACGACTACCTCGTCAAGGGGGAGGTCGACGGCGACCTGCTCGGGCGGTCCGTGCGCTACGCGGTCCAGCGCCGCATGTCCGTCGAGCAGCAGCGCGCGCTGTACCGCAGCGAGGTCCGCGCGGCAGAGACGGCGCGCCTCGAGCGTGCGCTCCTGCCGACCCCGCTCGTGCAGGACGACCGCCTCGACGTCATGGTCGGCTACGTGCCGGGCGGCAACGGCCTGCTCGGCGGCGACTTCTTCGACGCGGTCGAGCGCCCGGACGGGACGGTCCTGTGCGTCATCGGGGACGTCGCGGGGCACGGCCCGGACGAGGCCGCGCTCGGCGCGACGCTGCGCACGGCCTGGCGCACCATCGTCCTCAGCGAGACCCAGCCGGAGGCGATCCTGCCGCTGCTCGAGCGTGTGCTCGTGCCCGAGCGCGCGCGCCCGGAGGTCTTCGTCACGCTGTGCCAGGTCGTCGTCTCCGCGGACCGACGCAGCGCCGAGGTCTACCTCGCGGGCCACCTCGCGCCGCTGCTGCTGCGCGACACGGCGTCGGAGATCACGCCGACGTCGCGCGGCCGCGCCCTGGGCATCCCGGTCGCGGGCGGCTGGACGTCGCAGCCGGTCGAGCTCGGCGAGCGCTGGGCCCTCATGCTCTACACCGACGGCCTCGTCGAGGCGACCGTCGCGGGAGCCGGGGCGGGCGACGCACGGACCCGCCCCGAGCGCGTCGGGGTCGACGGCCTGCGCCGCGCCGTCGACAGCGCGCTGGAGCAGGGCGTCGAGGGCGTCGTCGAGCGGGTCTTCCGTCGCGTGCGCGACCTCCACGGCGGCCCCCTCGCGGACGACGCGGCCCTCCTCGTGCTCGGGTGGGACGGCGACGGCACCTCGCCGGGCGAGCGGTCGGCCACCCTCGCGGACTCGGACGAGTGGGCCCGGTGAGCGCCGCCGGCGACCGCAGGCGCGCGGGCGAGCGTCGCGCCCCGACGCTGCGTCGGCGCCTCGGCTGGGCGCTCGTCGTCGCCGGGGTGATCCTCCTCGGCGTGCTCGCGACCTCCGCGATCGCGCTGTCGCGCGTCCTCACCCTCCAGACCGACGTGACCGGGCCGTTCTTCGACGCGGTGAGCGAGGCGGACGGCGCGTACGTCGGCCTGCTCGACGCCGAGGTCGCGGTGCGCGCGTACGTCGCCACGGGCGACGCGACCGCGCTCGAGGCCTACACGCGCGCGGTGGGCGTCGACGCCGAGGGCGTCGTCCCCGACGCCGCGCTCGTCGACCGTCTCGGCCTCGACGACGAGCTCGCCGGGACGCTCGCCCAGGCCGAGTCCTCGGTGCGCGCCTGGGTCTCCGAGGCGGCCGAGCCCGCCATCGCGACCACCGAGGCCCAGGGCCCGGGGCGCGTGCGCGCCGTCGACCAGGCGCGCGGCGCCGAGCTCTTCGCGGCGGCGCGCGCCGACACCGCGCAGTACGTCGACGAGCTGCGCGACGAGCGCGTCGAACGCCTCGACGCGCTCGACCGGTGGAGCCGCGCCCTGTTCGGGAGCGTCCTCGTCCTCGTCGGCTCGGCGCTCGCGGTCGGCATCATCCTGTGGGTCTGCCTCAAGCGCTGGGTCACCGAACCCATGGCCGAGCTCGCGCATCGCGTGCGGCGCGTGAGCTCCGGGAGCCTCGACGAGCCGGTCGTCACGTCCGGGCCCGCCGAGATCGCGGACCTCGCGCAGGACGTCGAGCACATGCGCGTCGAGCTCGTCAGCCAGGTCGCGGAGATCAAGGCGTCGCACGAGGACGCGGCGCGCTCGCACGAGCTGCTCGCCGAGCAGGCGCGCGAGCTGGAGCGCTCGAACCGCGACCTGGAGCAGTTCGCGTACGTCGCCTCGCACGACCTCCAGGAGCCGCTGCGCAAGGTCGCGAGCTTCACGCAGCTCCTCAAGAAGCGCTACGGGGGCGAGCTCGACGACCGCGCCGACCAGTACATCGACTTCGCGGTCGACGGCGCGAAGCGCATGCAGCGCCTCATCCAGGACCTGCTCGGGTTCTCCCGCGTCGGCCGGACGGGCACCGAGCGCGTCGACGTCGACCTCGAGGACGAGCTCCGGGGCGTGCTCGAGGACTTCTCCGACAAGATCGCGGAGTCCGGGGCGCGCGTCACGCACGACCCGCTCCCCGTCGTCGTGGGGGAGCAGGCGCTCCTGCGCCAGCTCCTCGCGAACCTCGTCGGCAACGCGCTGAAGTTCCGCCACCCGGACCGGGCGCCCGCCGTGCACGTGGGCGTGCTCGCGCGCGACACCCACTGGGAGCTGTCGGTCGAGGACAACGGGATCGGCATCGACGCGCAGTACGCCGACCGCGTGTTCGTCATCTTCCAGCGCCTGCACGCCAAGGACGTGTACGAGGGCACGGGCATCGGCCTCGCGTTGTGCAAGCGCATCGTCGAGTACCACGGCGGACGCATCTGGATCGAGCCGCGCGAGGGCGGGACGACCATCCGCTTCACGCTCGCCCACGCCTACGTGCAGGCGCAGGTCGGCTACGCTCGCTCCGACCCCGGCGGCGCCGGTCCGGACGCTCCGGCCCCCGCGCGCCCCGACGACGAGGAGAGCCCCGCATGAGCCACGGCAGCAAGCCGATCGACGTCCTCCTGGTGGAGGACGACCCGGGCGACGTGCTCATGACCCGCGAGGCGTTCGAGGACCACAAGGTCACCAACCGCCTCTCGGTGGTGTCCGACGGCGTGAGCGCGCTGCAGTTCCTGCGCAAGGAGGGCGAGCACGCGGGCGCCCCGACGCCCGACCTCATCCTCCTCGACCTCAACCTGCCCCGGATGGACGGGCGCGAGGTCCTCGCCGAGCTCAAGGCCGACGACGCGCTGCGCAAGATCCCCGTCGTCGTGCTCACGACGTCGGAGGCCGAGGAGGACGTGGTGCGCAGCTACTCGCTGCACGCCAACGCCTACGTCACCAAGCCGGTCGACTTCGACCGCTTCATCGACGTCGTGCGGCAGATCGACGACTTCTTCGTCTCCGTGGTGCGCCTCCCCGGTCGCTGACTGCCGGCGCAGCCCGGCCGGGAATGATCCCCGGCCCGGGTCGCGTTACCTCGTCAGGCCCGGAGCGCGCCACCGGCGGCGCACGGGCGAAGGACGTGACGAGGAGGATGCATGCTGGACCCTCGCGGGATCTACGAGCTCGACGAGCAGGCCGTGGCGCGCCTGTGGCCCACGCCGCCCGAGGCGGGCTCTGGGCCGGTGCTGCTGCACGCGGTCGCGGGGTTCGTCGACGCGGGCAGCGCGGGAGAGGTGGCCGTCGACCACCTGCTGGAGATCGGCGAGGTCACCCGCCTGGTGACGTTCGACGCCGACCAGCTGATCGACTACCGCTCGAAGCGGGCCACGATGACCTTCAGCACGGACCGCTGGTCCGACTACGACGAGCCGTACCTCGTCGTCGACCACGTGCGCGACGCCGAGGGCACCGGCTTCCTGCTGCTGCACGGCGCCGAGCCGGACGTCCAGTGGGAGCGCGTGGTCGCCGCGGTGCGCGACGTCGTCGAGCGTCTGGGCGTCTCGCTCGTCGTGGGCTTCCACGGCATCCCGATGGGCATCCCGCACACGCGGCCGCTCTCGGTGACGGCGCACGCCACGCGCCCCGAGCTGCTCGGCGAGCACACGTCGTGGTTCGGGACGGTCAAGGTCCCGGCCAGCCTCGCCGCGCTGCTCGAGCTGCGGCTCGGGCGCGCCGGCCACGACGCCGTCGGCTACACCGTGCACGTGCCGCACTACCTCGCCCAGTCGTCGTACCCGCCCGCGGCGGTCGTCGCGCTCGAGCACGTCCAGCGCGTGACGGGTCTCGACCTCGCCACGGGCGGCCTCGCGGAGGCGGTCCAGGACGCGAAGACCGAGGTCGAGCGCCAGGTGCGCGACTCCGAGGAGGTCGCGGCGGTGGTCCGGGCGCTCGAGGAGCAGTACGACGCCTTCGCCCGCTCGGTCGGGCGCACGAGCCTGCTCGCCGAGTCGGCCCCGATCCCCACGGCCGACGAGCTCGGCGCGGAGTTCGAGCGCTTCCTCGCGCAGCAGTCGGGGGAGTGACGGCGCGCTCGGCCCCGCCGGGGAGTATGTGCCGAAAAATCAGCACGAGAGGGCTCGTTCTCCATGGCGGACCTGACGTGGTCCATGCCACACTGTGACCCGTTGCAGTGACGTACTTGCGCACGACCCGGTGCAGGGCCGGTACGTGGGTCCGCCCGGCGGGGCGGTCCGGCGTCGGGCCTGCCGGCCGCACACGGCCGGGACGCCGGCGAAGGACGTGGGACATGGCATTGCGGCGCACGGGGGTGGACGAAGGGTCCGCCTGCTGATGTCCCCGGATGGACAGAAGGTCAGAGGAACAGCATGGCGCAGGGTTCTGTGAAGTGGTTCAACGCCGAGAAGGGCTACGGCTTCATCGCGCAGGACGGCGGCGGTGCCGACGTCTTCGTGCACTACTCGGCGATCGAGTCGAACGGGTACCGCACGCTCGACGAGGCGCAGCGGGTCGAGTTCGAGATCACCCAGGGGCCGAAGGGCCCGCAGGCGGAGAAGGTCCGCCCGCTCTGACGTCCACGACGTCCTGCGGTCGGGTCGCCCGGTCGTAGCAGCAGCGCAGGAGCCGCGTCCCCTCCCGGGGGCGCGGCTCCTGGCGTGTCAGCCCTCGCGCGTCGCCCGCGCGTGCTCGTCGGGCGCCGGACGCGCGGTGGTGGCGTCCCCGGGAGCGGGCCCCTCGAACGTGGGGTCGGCGGACCCGGGGTCCGCGGGCGCGGGGTCCGGGAGGGGCGCCGCCGGGCCGACGAAGGTCCGCAGCTCGCTCCCCACGAGGACGCGCGCCGGCACGGCCAGCGAGCGCACGGTGCGCGCGAGGCCCGGGCCGGTCAGGGCAGGCTCGGCACCGCCCGGCGCGACCGCGGCGAGCACCACGTTCCCGTACCGGCGGCCCTTGAGCTGTGCCGGCTCGGCGATCGCTGCGACACGCCCCTCCTCCACGGCGCCGTCGCCCGTGCCGCCCCCGAACGCGGCGGCGAGCGTCGCGAGCTCGCGCCGCACCGACGCGAGGGGCGGCCGGTCCGCGCAGTTGACCAGGTAGACGCCCCCCGGTCGCAGGACGCGCCGCACCTCCTCGGCCATGCCGAGGGTCACGAGGTGGTCGGGCGTGCGGTCGCCGTGGAAGACGTCCCGGACCACGACGTCGAACGACGCGTCGGCGAGCCCTTCCACCGCGTGCCGGGCGTCGTCGGGCCGCAGCCGCAGCCGCGGGGAGCGCGGCAGGTCGAACCAGGCGCGCACGAGCTCCAGGAGGCGCGCGTCGAGGTCGACCCCGAGCTGCGTCGAGCCGGGGCGGGTGTGCTCGACCCAGCGCGGCAGGCTGCACCCGGCAGCGCCGAGGTGCAGCGCACGCACGGGCCCGGGGTGCAGCTCGTCGACCACCGCGGCCATCTGCTGCATGTACTCGAACGCGAGCATCCCGGGGTCGTCCAGGTCGAGGTACGAGCTCGGCACCCCGTTGACGTAGAGGGTGACCGCCGACGGGCGGTCGGGGTCGCGCTCGACGCGCGCCGTGCCCGTCGTGGTCGCGACTGGCTCGTCCGGGAGGTCGGACGCCGCAGGCCCGCCACGCGCGTGGCCCCG
Source organism: Cellulosimicrobium sp. AB352 (assembly GCF_049538415.1). Taxonomy (NCBI): domain Bacteria; kingdom Bacillati; phylum Actinomycetota; class Actinomycetes; order Micrococcales; family Promicromonosporaceae; genus Cellulosimicrobium; species Cellulosimicrobium sp. AB352. The sequence goes on from NZ_JBMVFX010000010.1 coordinate 98,953, forward strand.
ACGCCGGGGCGGTGTGGGTGGTGCGGAGGACCCTGGAGGGCGTCGGGAGGTACGGCGAGCCATGTGCCCCACGGTACGGGCTGCCGGCGTCCGGCACGTTGACAGGATCGAACAGGTGTTCGATAGTGGAGCAGGAGGTGCGCGATGTCGAACGAAGCAGGCGCGAGGGCGCAGGTCGTGGTTCCCGCCGAGGTCCGGCGGCTGCTCGCCCGCGCGGACGCGGAGCTCGTCGCTGCGGCGCTCGCGCAGGACGCGGGGGAGCGGTTCGTCCACGCCCACCTCGGCGCGCTGCGGGCAGCCGCCGCGGTCGTCGCGCTCCGTGCGCGCCCCGTGCGCCGTGGGCGCGCCCGCTCGGTGTGGGAGCAGCTCGCGGACGCCGAGCCCGCGCTCGCCGCGTGGTCGGTGTACTTCGCGAGCGGTGCGCGCGTCCGTGCCGCCGTGGACGCCGGGCGGTTCGACGAGGTCGACCCGCGTCGCGCCGACGAGCTCGTCGCGTGCGCCGAGGACTTCCGCGACGAGGTCGCGATGCTCGTCGACCCGGACGCCGGCTTCGTCCGGCTGCCGGGGCTGCGGACGGTGGCGTCGTGACGACCCGGCCGGTCGGCCCGCGGGCACGGTGAGCACCCGATGAGCCGGGGTCCTCGTGCCGTCGTCCGCCGGGACTGGGGGGACGACGAGAGCGGCTGCTCGATCCTGCACGTCGACATGGACGCGTTCTTCGCCTCGGTCGAGCTCGCGCGGCGTCCCCAGCTCGTCGGGCGACCGGTCATCGTCGGCGGTGCCGAGCGGGGCGTCGTCCTGGCCGCCACCTACGAGGCGCGCGCGTTCGGCGTCCACTCGGCGATGCCCATGACGACCGCGCGCCGGCTGTGCCCGCAGGCGGTCGTCGTGCCGCCGGACCACGCGCGGTACCACGAGGTCTCGCGCTCGGTCATGGTCGCGCTCGGGGAGATCACCGCGCTCGTGGAGCAGGTGAGCGTCGACGAGGCGTTCCTCGACGTGAGCGGCGCGCGGCGCCGTCTCGGGCCGCCCACGCGGATCGCGGCCGCGCTGCGGCGTCGGGTCCAGGCGGACCACGGGATCACGTGCTCGGTCGGGATCGCGACCACGAAGTTCGTCGCGAAGCTCGCGTCCACGCACGCCAAGCCCGACGGCATGCTGCTCGTGCCCGCCGCGGCGACGGTGCCGTTCCTGCGCACCCTGCCGGTCGGGGCGCTGTGGGGTGTGGGCGAGCGCACGGAGGCCGTCCTCGCGCAGTGGGGCATCCGGACGGTCGCCGAGCTCGCCGACACCGACGTGGCGTCCCTCCAGGCGGCGGTCGGCAAGGTCTCCGGGGCGCACCTGCACGACCTCGCGTGGGGTCGCGACCCGCGCCCCGTCCAGCCGGAGCGCTCGGAGCGGAGCATCGGCGCGGAGACGACGTTCGAGCACGACCTGCGCGACCTCGCCGCCGTGCAGGCGCGCGTGCTCGAGCTCGCCGACCGGTGCGCCGGGCGGCTCCGGCACCAGGGCCTCGTCGCCCGCACGGTGAGCGTGAAGGTCCGCACGAGCGACTTCCGGACCGTCACGCGCGCCCGCACGCTCGGCGCCCCGACGGACGTCGCGCGCGAGATCTACCTCGTCGCGCGTGAGCTCGTCGCGGGGGTGGACCTGCGAGGGCTCGCGGTCCGGCTCGTGGGGGTGCGTGCGGAAGGTCTCGAGCCGCGCGCGGAGGCCGTCGTCCAGCCCACGCTCGAGGAGGCCGTGGTGGAGACGAACGCCGTCCGACGGCGCGCGGAGGAGGCCGTCGACGCCGTCCGCGGCCGTTTCGGGGTGAGATCCATCGCGATGGGGCCCGCCCGGGCCCGCTCGACTACCACCCCCGCGGATGTCGATCTATCCTGAGGGTGTCACACGACCACCGTGGAGAATCGGGGTGCTCATGCCTCTGTCTGAGTACGAGCAGCGGGTCTTGGAGCAGATGGAGCGCGCGCTCACCTCGGACGATCCGCGGTTGGCGAACACGCTCCAGGCCCCTCGACGTCGCTCTGCGCTGCGCTACGTCCTGGCCGGTGTCGGCGTCGTGGGAGGGCTGCTCCTGCTGGTGCTGGGCGCCGCGCTCTCGCAGACCTGGCTCGGCGTCATCGGCTTCGTCCTCATGTTCGCCGGCGTCGTGCTGGTCTTCCAGGCACCGCGCGCCTCCCGCAAGGGACCGGTCGGCACCGTCGAGGCCGACGGCACCGTCCGGCCGGCCGCAGCGAGCAGGACGTCGCGGAAGCCGTTCCTCAGCCGGCTCGAAGAGCGCTGGGACCGTCGGCGCGAGCAGGACGGTCGCTGAGCGACCTCTCGATCCCCTCGACGGCGGCGTCGACGAGTGCCTGGAGGCGCTCCGGGGTGACCGTCTCGCGCGGACGCGGGGCGTAGCGCTCCGCCTCGAGCGCCGACGCGAGGGCCGTGAGCGTCTCGGCCAGGTCCTCGTCCCCGGCATCCGCCCCGCGTCGCGCCTGCAGGGTCGCGACGACGACGGCGGGCACGCGGCGCGGCGTCGTGGACGACGGCCACCGCACCTCCAGCGCACCGAGCCGTGCCACGAGCTCGGCCCACGCGTCCTCGGCGTCCCGCAGGCTCTCCGCCTCGGTGCTTCGGCGCAGCACGAACCACAGCCCTGCGGCGAGCGCCGCCGCGACGAGCAGCGCCACGCCCACGACCAGCGGCCACGAGGTGGAGTCCTCCTGCGTGCCGCCCGTCGTGCCGCCGGCCCCCGGGGCGGTGGGTGCCGGCGTCACCGGCGCCGACGGCGCGGCCGTGCTGGCGTCCGGCGTCGGGACGTTCCCCGGGTCCGCCGGGCCGCCGGGCGTGACGGCGACCGGGGTCGCCCACCGCGGCGTCGGGCCGGTCTGCTGCGCGGGCGTCGGCTCGAACCGGACCCAGCCCTGCCCCGGGAAGTACAGCTCGGGCCACGCGTGGGAGTCGCGGCCCGTGACCTTGTAGCTGGAGTCGTCGACGCGCTCGCCCGGGAGGAACCCGACGCCCAGCCGTGCGGGGATGCCGAGCGTGCGGGCCATCATTGTCATCGACGTCGCGAACTGGACGCAGTAGCCCGTCCGGTCCTGGAGGAAGTCCCAGACGGCGTCGCCCGAGGCGCCCGGCGGCACCTCGGTGGAGTACGTGAACTGCGAGATGTCGCGGAAGTAGGTCTGCAGCGCGAGCGCCTGGTCGTAGCGCGTCGTCGCGCCGTCGACGACGGACGTCGCGAGGTCGCGGATGTCCTGCTCGTGCTCCGTCGCGGGCACGTCGAGGTAGTTGGGGTCGTCCGGGTCCGCGCCGCTGGCGCCGCGCAACGCGTCGGCGTCGAGCGGCCGCGGGAAGACCGTGACCTCGTAGGACGTGCCCGCGCCCGTCGGCTGCTCGCCGAGCACCTCGTCGCGCACGTCGTCGTACGCCCAGTCGCCGTCGATGCCGACGGCGCGCGGCTCGGTCGGGAGGGGCAGCTTGGTGTCGCGCAGCGACTCGAGCGTGACGCGCAGCGACGTCGGGTCCCCGGTGGCGCCCGGGTCGTCGGGCCACAGGACCTGCTCGCCGCCGTCGATGGGGGTGCCGTCGCGGTCGGCGCCGCGGCGCCAGTTGGTGCCGTCGAACCCCGTGAGCGTGAAGACGCGCAGGGGACCGACGTTCTCGCCGTCGGTCCGGTAGCGCAGGACGACCTCGGCGGACCGCTCGGCGAGGTCGCGCCGCATGTCCAGGTCGTCGGAGAGCCGGACCGTCTGGCCGGTCGAGGAGAACAGGCGCGACCACGACGCCGACGCCACCTCGGGGAGCGAGGCGCTCGCCGACCCGAGCCCGAGGGCGGTGACCGCGACGGCGACGGCCACGACGAGCGCGCCCGCGGCACGCAGGCCTCCGGCGGCGCGGTCCTCCGGGCGTCGCGCGGACGCCCCGCGGCGGACGGCGCGGTGCGGGTTGTCCACGGCGAGGAGCAGCACGAGCGCGGTGACGGTCACGACGAACGCGAGCGGCGGGATCTCGCCGACGATGACGAGCCCGGGCACCCACAGGGCGAGGAGCGGCAGCGCGACCCCCGCGCCGAGCCGCAGCCCGCCGGCCATGAGGTCGGCGACGACGAACACCACGACCGCGCCGCCGACCGCCAGGAGCGCGATGGGCAGGCTGGGGTCGATCGGGGCGACCTCCGCGAGCGTGAGGTCGCGCGCGGTGCCCAGGCGGGACAGGACGCGGTCGACGTTGGACAGGCCGATGAGGAGCGAGAACCGGTCCGTCGGCCCGCCGTACAGCCCGAGCAGGGCCCACAGCCCGACGACGAGCCCGGCGAGCGACGGCAGGAGCGCCGCCGGCGGGGCGAGCACCTCGCCGCGCGCCGCGTGGCTCCGCTCGAGCGCCCAGCGGCTGAGGCCGGTGACGAGCGCGAGGACGACGACGACGCGCACGACCGTGCCCGTCCAGCCGCCCGGCCCGACGACGCTCCCCAGCGCGTACGCGGACGCGACGACCGCGGTGGCGACGAGCGCGCTCGTCGCGAGCACGCGCAGGCCCGCGGAGTCCGAGGTTCCCGGTCGGGGTGCGGTCATCGTGAGCCTTCCGCGAGCAGGGTCCAGGCGTGCTCGAGCGACACGGACGGGTCGACGAGCGCGGCGTGCCACCCCGTCGAGCGGAGCGCGGCGACCGTCTCGACGGCGTCCGCGTGCTCGGGGGCCCACGGGCGGGTGCTCACCACGAGCGCGCGGTGGACGCCGTCCCCGGCCATCGCGGCGACGGTGTGCCGGGCCACGGAGCCGAGCGGGCCGAGCACGGCGAGGGTGATCTCGCCCGGGCGGCGGTCGCGGCGCAGCGCCTCGGAGGTCGTGACGACGGAGCGGTCGGCGTCCGCCACGACCTGGTGCCCGTGCAGGTCGACCGTCGCGTCGAGCAGGTCGGCCGGGCCCTCGCCGGACCGGTTGACCCGGAAGCCGGTGCCGGGGACCACCGCGGCGAGCGACGTGGGGACGAGGCGGACGGGGTGCCCCGCCTGGAGCAGGGACACCCCGATCGACGCGGCGCACTCGACGGCCCACTCGCCGTCGGCCAGCGCGCGCGGGCTCGACGCGGCGAGCTCGGGGTGGGGCAGGAGGCCGCGGTCGAGGAGCACCGTCACGGGCGGCAGGCCCGCGCTCTCGTCGGAGCGCACCATGAGCTGGCCGCGGCGCGCGGCGCTGACCCAGTGCACGCGGCGGGGGTCGTCACCGGCGACGTAGTCGCGCAGGACCGAGTCGTCGCTCGACGCGAGCCGGGCGCCGGAGGTCGAGCGCTCGTGCTCGCCGAACGCGCGGCTCCCGCGCACGGGCAGCTCGACGGTGCGCGGCCAGACGGCCACGGCCGTCGGGTCGCCGAGCTCCTGCGTCGCGCTGACGAGGCCGAACAGGTCGGTCCGCGTCGTGAGGAGCGGGCCGAGCGGCCACCGGCCGCGGCGCAGCGGCCGCAGGCGGTACCGCACGGCGATGTGGTCGCCGACCGTCGCGACCTGCGCGCGCAACGAGCCCTGGTCGGACAGCTCGTGCGCGGCCTGCTCGCTGATGCGCAGGCGTGCGAGCGTGGAGGCCGTCGACGACGTCGTGCGCGCCGCCGCGACGGTCAGGCGCGCGGTCGTGAGCTGGCCGCGCACGGCGGGGTTGGGCTGCACCCGGCGCGTCACGTGCAGCGCGCCGCGCCCCCGGTCGATGCGCCGGGCCGCCATCCAGCACCACGCGGCCCCCACGGCGAGGAGCCCCGCCGCGCCGAGCCCGACGAGGTCCGGCAGGCCGAGCGTGACGCCGAGCACCACGAGCGCGGCGCCCGCACCGAGGACCACGGTGCCGCGGCGGGTCGGGCGCGCGCTGGCGAGGCTCCTGGTCCTGCGCCGGAGCCGCGCGAGGAACGACGGGCCGCGCACGTCAGCGTCGCTCGGTCGCGTCCAGCGCGGGGATCGGCGTCTGCGCCACGAGGGACGCGACGACGGCCTCGGCGTCCTGGCCCGAGAGCCGTGCCTCGGTGGTGACGACGAGCCGGTGCGCGAGCACGGGCACCGCGAGGTACTGCACGTCGTCGGGGAGGACGTGGTCGCGCCCCGCCATCGCGGCCAGGGCCTTCGCCGCGCGCAGGAGCTGGAGCGTCGTGCGGGGGGAGGCGCCGAGGCGCAGGCCCGGGTGCTCGCGCGTCCCGGTGACGAGCGCGAGGACGTAGCGCTTGACGGCCGTGGACGCGTGGACCGAGCGCGCGACCTCGGCGAACCGCAGCACGTCCGCCCCGGTGGTCACCGGCCGCAGGTGCGCGAGCGGGTTGTCCGACTCCTGGCGGTCGAGCATCCGCAGCTCGGCGTCGACGTCGGGGTACCCCACGGTCAGCCGTGCCATGAAGCGGTCGCGCTGGGCCTCGGGGAGCGGGTAGGTGCCCTCCATCTCGACCGGGTTCTGGGTCGCGACGACGAGGAACGGGCTCGGGAGCATGTGGGTCGTGCCGTCGACCGTCGTCTGGCCCTCCTCCATGCACTCCAGGAGCGCCGACTGCGTCTTGGGGGAGGCGCGGTTGATCTCGTCGCCGATGACGATGTTGGAGAAGACGGGGCCGGGCCGGAACTCGAACTCGTGGTTCGCGGCGCGGTAGATGTTGACGCCGGTGAGGTCGCTCGGCAGGAGGTCGGGCGTGAACTGGATGCGGCCGACCTTGCAGTCGATCGTGCGGGCCAGCGCCTTGGCGAGCGTCGTCTTGCCGACGCCGGGGACGTCCTCGACGAGGAGGTGACCCTGCGCCAGGAGGACGGCGACGGTGACGGTCACGAGGTCCGGCCGCCCGGTGACTACGGACTCGATGCCGGAGCGGATCCGTCCGGTGGTCTCGACCAGCTCGTCGAGACCGGCGAGGCGACCTGACCCGGGCTCGTCGGAGGGCGCGACAGGGGCGATGTCGGGGAGCACGGGGACCTCCGTCGTCGGTGGCGCAGGGCCGCGGACCGGCGAGACCGCGGGTGGGAAGAGCCTAGTAGACGGTGGGAGGTCCGCCGACCCCGACCCGGTGGCGCGGGCCGTCCCGACCGGCCCGTGCCCCTCCCTCTCCCTCCACGGGCACCGGGCGCCGCCGCCCAGGACCCGCCGGACGGCTCCCGGAAGCGGTCGCCGCCCGACGGCGGCCCCGCCGGACGCGGCCGCGACGCGCCCTGGGGAGTCCTCCCCTCCACCGCGCTCCAGCCCGTCTGACCTGCGGAGATCCTGCGAAGACGGGTGAAACCCGTGAGTTTCGCCGAGAGCGGTGGAGGGAAGTGGAGTACCGTGGAGCAGAAGGGAGCAGGAGGGGAGGTGCCAGGTGCATGTCCGGCTTCGTGGACGACGTGCTCGGCGGTTCCTCCGGCCTGCTCCTGGGCACCTTCACGCCGCGTCTGGACGACAAGGGGAGGCTCATCCTCCCCGCGAAGTTCCGGTCGCGGCTCGCACCGGGTCTCGTCATGACGCGGGGGCAGGAGCGCTGTCTGTTCCTGCTGCCGATGGACGAGTTCCGGCGCATGTACGACCAGATCCGGCAGGCGCCGGTGACGAGCAAGCAGGCCCGGGACTACCTGCGCGTCTTCCTCTCGGGGGCGAGCGACGAGATCCCGGACAAGCAGGGACGTGTCTCGATCCCCGCGCCCCTGCGGGCGTACGCGGGGCTCGACCGCGACGTCGCTGTGATCGGCGCCGGCACGCGCGTCGAGATCTGGGACGCGCAGGCGTGGGAGACGTACCTCGCGGAGCAGGAGTCGGCGTACTCCGACACCGCGGAGGAGGTGTTCCCGGACCTGCGCTTCTAGGGCCGAGCACCCCCGGCCCCGCACGGTGAGGCCTCCTCCCGCCCGGTCTGGCGCACTTCCCCGGCGCCAGAAAGGACGCGGAGGGAGACCTGACCGTACGGGGCCCGCAGCACAGCACGACCAGCAGCAGCACCGGAGCACGACGACCAGCAGGGAGAGGAGGAGGACGTGACGAGCACCCCCGACGACGCCGCCGAGCGGCACGTCCCGGTCCTCCTCCAGCGCTGCGTCGACCTGCTCGCGCCCGCGCTCGGCGAGCCGGGCTCCGTGCTCGTCGACTGCACGCTCGGCATGGGCGGCCACACGGAGGCCGTCCTGGAGCAGGTGCCGACGGCGCGCGTGGTCGGCATCGACCGCGACCCCGAGGCGATCGACCGCGCGTCGCGCCGGCTCGCCCGGTTCGGCGACCGCTTCCGCGCCGTGCACGCCGTGTACGACGAGATCGAGGACGTCGTCGCGGACGTGGTCGGCGCACCGGTCCAGGGCGTGCTCATGGACCTCGGCGTCTCCTCGCTCCAGATCGACGAGACGGAGCGCGGGTTCTCCTACGCGCAGGACGCCCCGCTCGACATGCGCATGGACCCGACCGTGGGTCTCACGGCCGCGGACGTGCTCAACACGTACGACGAGCGCGCGCTCACCCGGATCCTGCGCGACTACGGCGAGGAGCGGTTCGCCCAGCGGATCGCGCGGGCCGTGGTGCGCCGGCGCGAGCAGCAGCCGTGGGAGCGCAGCGCGGACCTCGTCGACCTCGTCCGCGCGTCGATCCCGGCGGCCACCCGCACGACGGGCGGCAACCCCGCCAAGCGCACGTTCCAGGCGCTGCGCATCGAGGTGAACGGCGAGCTCGAGGTCCTCGAGCGCGCGGTCCCCGCCGCGGTGGACGTGCTCGCCGTGGGCGGGCGCATCGTCGTCGAGTCGTACCACTCGCTCGAGGACCGCATCGTCAAGCGCGTGCTCGCCGCCGGCGCGACGATCAGCGCGCCCGCCGGCCTGCCGGTCGTGCCCGAGCAGGACGAGCCGTACCTGCAGCTGCTGACCCGGGGGGCCGAGGAGGCGCCGGCCGGGGAGCGCGAGACGAACCCGCGGTCCGCGTCCGTGCGCCTGCGTGCCGCCGAGCGCACCCGCCCGACACCGCCGCACCGCCGCCCGTCCGCCGCTCGCCGCTCGCCGGCGCCCGGCCACCGACCGACCGACCGACCGCACGACCCGGGGGAGACGACACGATGAGCGCACAGAGGTCGACCGCCGCCCGCCCGCTCCCGCGCCCGGCCCGGCCGGCGCCCGCACCGCGCCCGTCGCTGACCGCCCTGCCGGGCGGCGCGTCCGAGCGGGCGCTGCGCTCGCGTCTCGAGCTCGTCCGGGCGCCGCTGCAGGCGCGCTCCAAGGTCCCGTTCCTCGTCGTCTGCATGTCGATCCTCGGCGCCGCGCTCCTGTGTGCTCTCCTGGTGAACACGACGATGGCGCGCAACTCCTACGAGATGTCGGAGCTGCGCCGGGAGGTGAGCCGCGTGGCCCAGGACACGCAGAGCCTGCAGCTGCAGGTCGCCGAGCAGAAGACGGCGCTGCCGGAGACCGCACGCGGGCTCGGCATGGTCGAGGCGCAGGACCCGGCGATGGTCCGGCTGTCCGACGGCACGGTGCTCGGCGTGGCGCAGGAGGGGGCGGGGGAGTGACGCAGGGCACGGGCGCCGGGCGCACCGGCCGGTCACGACCGGCGGCGGGCACCCCGCGTCCCCGTCCCGCCACCGCGGCCTCCCGGGCCTCCTCGGGGGGCCGTGCTGCGTCCGCCGGTCGGGCCGCGGGTGCTCGCTCCGGTGGTCCCGCGCCCGCGCGCGCCGCCTCGACGGGCACCACCTCGGCGCGCGCCACGTCCGGTCGTGCCTCGACGGCGCGCACCACGTCCGGTCGCACGTCGACCACGCGCAGCACGTCGGGGCGCGCCCCGGTGTCGCGCGCGCCGCGCGGCGCCGGCCGCCCGCCGTCCCGTCCGGCCCGGGGGACCCGCGAGCCGGGCCGGCCCGAGCGTCGGCAGCGCTGGCTCATCGTCGTGGCGGGCGTGATCACCGCGGTGTTCATCGCGCAGCTCGTCAACGTCCAGGTGCTCCGCGGGCCCGCGCTCGCGGCCGAGGCCCAGAACGACCGCACGCGCAGCTCGACGACGATCGCGCACCGCGGCGACATCACGGACGCCGACGGCGTGGTGCTCGCGACCTCGGTGGACCGGTACACCGTCGCGGCCGACCTCCAGGCGATCGCGAGCTTCGAGCCCCGTTCCGGGGACCTCGTCAACGGCGAGCCGCTCGAGGAGGGCGGCGCGGTCGGCGTCGCGAAGCTGCTCGCCCCGATCCTCGACCGGTCCGCGGTCGAGCTGGCGGCCGACCTCGTTGGCACGTCCCGGTACCTCGTCCTGGAGAAGGACGTCACGCCCGAGGTGCAGCGTCAGATCGCCGACCTGCGCCTGTCCGCGTTCGTCAGCACGACGATGACGAGCGAGCGCACGTACCCGGCGGGCACGGTCGCCGGCAACCTCGTGGGCTTCGTCAACGACGAGCAGACGGGCGGGGGCGGCATCGAGGCGTCGTACGACGACGTCCTGGCCGGGACGCCGGGCTCGCGCCGGTGCGAGGCAGGGCTCGGCGGACAGCTCATCCCGACGGGACGGTGCGACGTCGTCGAGGCGGTGCCCGGCCTGAACGTGCGCCTCACGACCGTGCGCGACGTGCAGTGGAAGGCGCAGGACGCGATCGACCGGGCGGTGAGCGAGACCGGCGCGGAGTACGCGATCGCCGTCGTGCAGGACGTCCGCACGGGCGAGGTGCTCGCGCTCGCGGACTCGGGCACGGTGAACCCGAACGACCGCTCGACGGACGCCGTCGCCCGCCCGAGCCGTGCCGTCGCGAACGTGTTCGACCCCGGGTCGACGGGCAAGGTCATCACGATGGCGGCGGCCATCGAGGGCGGCCACGCGGACGCCGGGTCGCGGTTCGAGGTGCCCGACCGCTACACGACCCCGAACGGTCAGACGTTCAAGGACTCGCACGACCACCCCGTCGAGCGCCTGACGCTCGCGGGCATCCTCGCGGAGTCGTCGAACACGGGCACGGTCCAGGTCGGCGAGAAGATCCCCAAGCAGGTCCGCTACGACTACCTGCGCAAGTTCGGCTTCGGGCAGAAGTCCGGCCTCGGGCTGCCCGGCGAGTCGGCGGGCATCCTGCACCCGGCGGACTCGTGGGACGGCCGCACGGAGTACGCCGTGCTCTTCGGCCAGAGCGTGTCGGTCAACGCCATCCAGGCGACGAGCGTCTTCTCGACGATCGCGAACGGCGGGGTCCGCACGACGCCCAGCATCGTCGCCGGGACGACGGACGAGCGCGGCGAGCTCGTGCCCGCGGAGCGCCCGGCGCCGGAGCGCGTCGTGTCGCAGGAGACGGCGGACACGGTGCTGCACATGATGGAGTCCGTCGTGGAGGAGGGCACCGGATCGAGCGCCTCGGTCCCCGGCTACCGCGTCGCGGGCAAGACCGGCACCGCGGAGGCGGCGGGCGAGGACGGGCGGCTGTCCGGGATCATGGCGTCGTTCATCGGCGTCGCGCCCGCGGACGACCCCCGGTACACCGTGTCGGTCTTCCTCAAGAACCCGCACTCGTCGATCTTCGGCGGCGTCGTCGCGGCGCCGGTGTTCAGCGAGATCATGGGCTTCACCCTCGAGCACGAGGGCGTCCAGCCGAGCACCGAGCCCTACGTGCCGCTCCCGACGACGTGGTGAACCTCACCGCCCCTCTCCCGGTCGCCGGTGAAGGTCCCGTGAAGCGCGCCCCGGCCCGGGTGCAGCGGCCCGCGGGCTTGCGGGGCGGCCCGTCCCGGCACGGTAGGTTCTACACGTGACATCCCCGATCGACCGTCTTCGCCCTGCCACGACCACCCGTCGGTCGGTGGCGGACCTGGCAGCACGGTTCGGGCTCGACGTCCGCGCGGGTGGCGCGGACGCCGCACCGGGCTCCGCCGAGGTGTGGTCGGTGGCGTCGGACGACCGCACCGCCGACGCGGGCGACCTCTTCGTGGCGCTGCCCGGCGCCCGGGCGCACGGGGCGCGGTTCGCGCCCGCCGCCGTGGGCCGCGGCGCCCGTGCCGTCCTCACGGACGCCGAGGGCGCCGACCTGCTCGCGGACGCCGGCCTCGACGTGCCGGTGCTCGTCGCCCCCGACCCCCGCGCGCTCCTCGGCCCCGTCGCGGCCTGGGTGTACGGCGCCCCCGCGCAGGACCTCACGACGTTCGGCGTGACGGGCACGAACGGCAAGACCACGACGACGTACCTCGTCGACCACGCGCTGCGCGCGCTCGGCTGGACGGGCGGCCTCATCGGCACCGTGGAGATGCGCTCCGGCGACCGGGTGCTGCCGAGCCGCCTCACGACCCCGGAGGCGGCCGACCTCCAGGCCCTGCTCGCGGCGATGCGCGAGGACGGCGTACGCACGCTCGCGATGGAGGTCTCGTCGCACGCGCTCGCGCTCCACCGCGTCGACGGGCTCGTCTACGACGTCGTGGGCTTCACGAACCTCAGCCAGGACCACCTCGACTTCCACGGCGACCTCCAGGAGTACTTCGAGGCCAAGGCGCTGCTGTTCACGCCCGAGCACGCGCGCCGCGGCGTCGTCGTGGTCGACGACGCGTGGGGCGAGCGCATGGTCTCGGCCGCGCGCGTCCCGGTCGCCACGCTGCGCGTGAGCCCGACCACGGCAGGCGACGAGCAGCCCGCGGCGGACTGGACCGTGCACGACGTCGAGCCGTCGGAGGCGGGCGGCTCGGCGTTCACGCTGCGGCACCGCGACGGCCGCAGCGTGCGCACGACGACGTCGCTGCCCGGGCACTTCAACGTCGCCAACGCCGCCCTCGCCCTGGCCCTCGTGCTCGAGGCGGGCACGGACGCGCGCGACCTCGAGACGGCGCTCGCGGCGGCCGGTGGGCTCGACCCGGCGGTCCCGGGCCGCATGGAGGTCGTCTCGGAGCCGCCCCACCGCCCGCGCGTCGTCGTCGACTTCGCCCACAACCCGGACGCTCTCGCCCTCGCGCTCGACGCGCTGCGGCCCACCACGCCGGGCCGGCTCGTCGTCGTGTTCGGCGCGACCGGCGACCGGGACCGCGGCAAGCGGCCCACGATGGGCGGCGTCGCGGTCGAGGGCGCCGACGTCGTGGTCGTGACCGACGACGACCCGCACGGCGAGGACCCGGCCGCGATCCGCGCGGAGGTGCTGCCCGGAGCCCACGCGGCGCGCGAGGCCGCGGCCGCCGCACCCGAGCCGCGCGACGTCGTCGTGCTCGAGGTCGCGCCCCGCGCCCGGGCGATCCGCGAAGCGATCCTCGCCGCGGGCCCGGACGACACGGTGCTCGTCGCGGGCCGCGGCCACGAGGTGTGGCAGGAGATCGCCGGCGTCGACCACCCCCTGGACGACCGCGTCGAGGCGCGGGCCGCGCTCGAGGAGCGCCCCGCGACGACGCCGCCCCACGACACCCCCGACCTGAAGGAGCACCACGCATGATCGAGCTCACTGCGGCGCAGGTGGCCGCAGCGACCGGCGGACGCCTGTCCGCCGACCCGGAGGTCCGGGTCGGGGGGCCCGTCGTCGTCGACTCGCGCCGGGTCGCGCCGGGGTCGCTCTTCGTGGCGCTGCCGGGCGAGCACGTCGACGGTCACGACTACGCCGCGGGTGCCGTCGAGGCGGGCGCGACGCTCGTCCTCGCCGCGCGCGAGCTCGACGTGCCGTGCGTCGTCGTGGACGACGTCCAGGCCGCGCTCGGCGAGCTGGCCCGCCACGTGCTCGCGACGCTGCGCGAGCGCGGCGACCTGCGCGTGGTCGGCGTCACGGGCTCCGTGGGCAAGACCACGACGAAGGACCTGCTCGGCCAGCTCCTGCGCCCCGAGGGCCCCACCGTGGTCCCGCGCGGGTCGTTCAACAACGAGATCGGCCTGCCGCTCACGGTGCTGGAGGCCGACGAGTCCACGCGCTTCCTCGTGCTCGAGATGGGCGCGAGCGGCGTGGGGCACCTCACCTACCTCACGCGCATCGCGCCCCCGGACGTCTCGGTCGTGCTCGTCGTGGGCAGCGCCCACCTGGGCGAGTTCGGCGGGATCGAGGCCGTGGCGCGCGCCAAGTCCGAGATCGTCACGGGCCTCGCGCCCGGCGGCGTCGCCGTGCTCAACGCCGACGACCTGCGGGTCGCGGCGATGGCCGACGTCGCGCCGGGGGAGGTCGTCACCTTCGGGACGATCCCCGCGGCGGACGTGCGCGCGGAGGACCTGGGCATCGACCGCACGGGCCGGGCCTCCTTCACGCTGCGCGTGCGCCCCGGCGCGTCGGGCGACGCGACGCGCGGCGAGGGCACGAGCGCGCGCGTGACCCTCGGCCTCGTCGGCGAGCACCACGTGACGAACGCGCTCGCGGCCGCGACGGCCGCGCTGCGCCTCGGCGTCACGCTGCCCGACGTCGTGGCCCGGCTGTCCGACGCGCGTGCCCTGAGCCCGCACCGGATGCAGGTCACCGAGCGTCCCGACGGCATCACGGTGATCGACGACTCCTACAACGCCAACCCGGACTCGATGCGCGCCGCGCTCAAGGCGCTCGCCGTCATGGCGGGGCGCGACCGGCGGTCCGTCGCCGTGCTCGGCGAGATGCTGGAGCTCGGCGAGGACTCGCGCGTCGCGCACGACGACATCGGTCGGCTCGTGGTGCGATTGAACGTCAAGCTGCTCGTCGTGGTCGGCGAGGGCGCCGGCGGGATCCACGACGGCGCGACCCAGGAGGGGTCGTGGGGCGACGAGACGCGCTTCGTCCCCGACGTCGAGGCGGCGTCCGCGCTGCTGCGCGACGAGCTGCAGGAGGGGGACGTCGTGCTCGTGAAGGCCTCGAACGGGTCCGGGCTGTGGCGGCTCGGCGACGAGCTGGCGGCCGCAGGTGCCGGTGCGGCAGGAGGTGAACGCGCGTGATCGCGATCATCGTCGCGGCGGGCGTCTCCCTGCTCGTCGCGCTCTTCGGGACGCCGCTGTTCATCCGGTTCCTCGTGCACCGCAACTACGGGCAGTTCGTCCGCCAGGACGGCCCGACGGCGCACTTCACCAAGCGCGGGACGCCCACGATGGGCGGGGTCGTCATCATCGGCGCGACGCTGCTCGGCTGGGCGATGTCGTACGTCGTCTCGGGCCGGTTCCCGAGCGTGTCCGCCCTGCTCGTCCTGTTCCTCATGACGGGGCTCGGGATCGTCGGCTTCCTCGACGACTTCACGAAGATCCGCAAGCAGCGCAGCCTCGGGCTCACGGCCCGCGCGAAGATCATCGGCCAGGGCGCGGTCGGCATCGCGTTCGCGGTGCTCGCGCTGCAGTTCCCCAACGAGCACGGCCGCACGCCGGCGTCGACGCGCATCTCCTTCCTGCGCGACACGAACCTCGACCTCGCGTTCGCGGGCGTCACGGTCGGGCTGATCCTCTTCGTGCTCTGGGCCAACTTCCTCATCACCGCGTGGTCGAACGCGGTCAACCTCACCGACGGTCTCGACGGGCTCGCGACGGGCGTCTCGCTCATCGTGTTCGGCTCGTACGTGCTCGTGGGCATCTGGCAGCTCAACCAGACCTGCCAGCGCCTCGCGTCGGCCGGGCCGAGCTGCTACGAGACGCGCGACCCGCAGGACCTCGCGATCGTGGCCGCCGCGATCGTCGGCGCGTGCTTCGGGTTCCTGTGGTGGAACGCGAGCCCCGCGAAGATCTTCATGGGCGACACGGGCTCGCTCGCGCTCGGCGGCGCGCTCGCCGGCCTGTCGATCCTCACGCGCACCGAGTTCCTCGCGCTCATCATCGGCGGCCTCTTCGTCATCATCGTGCTCTCCGACGTCATCCAGATCGGGTTCTTCAAGATGACCGGGCGGCGCGTGTTCAAGATGGCGCCGCTGCACCACCACTTCGAGCTGTCCGGGTGGGGCGAGGTCACGATCGTGATCCGCTTCTGGCTCATCGCCGGGCTGTTCGCGGCGCTGGGCATCGGGATCTTCTACGCCGAGTGGGTGGTCGGCTAGTGGCACGCGACCCCCACGACCTCGCCGTCCCGCTCGAGCGTGCGCGCGTCGTCGTCGCCGGCCTCGGGGTGTCCGGGCGCGCCGCCGCGGCGGCGCTCCGCCCGCGCGCGGCGTCGGTCGTCACGCTCGACGACGGCGCCGCCGACGCCGACCTGCACGACGCGGCGGACGTGGACCTCGCGGCGACCGACCTCGTCGTCGTCTCGCCGGGCTGGCGCCCGAGCCACCCGCTGCTCGTGGCCGCCGCGGAGCGCGGCGTGCCGGTATGGAGCGAGGTCGAGCTCGCGTGGCGCCTGCGCGTCGCCGGCCCGTCGGGGCGGCCCGCGCCCTGGCTCGCCGTCACCGGGACGAACGGCAAGACGACGACGGTCGAGATGCTCGAGACGATCCTGCGGACCGCGGGCCTGCGGACGGCGGCGGTCGGCAACGTCGGGACGCCCGTCGTCGAGGCCGCGCTCGACCCGACGCTCGAGGTGCTCGCGGTCGAGCTGTCGAGCTTCCAGCTCCACTTCACGCACACCACGTCCCCCGAGGCGGGCGCCGTCCTCAACGTCGCCCCCGACCACCTCGACTGGCACGGCGGGATCGACGCCTACGCGGCCGACAAGGGCCGCGTCTTCGAGGACGCCCGGGTCGCGTGCGTCTACAACGTCGCGGACCCTCGCACCGAGGCGCTCGTGCGCGAGGCGGACGTCGTCGAGGGGGCCCGGGCCGTCGGCTTCACGCTCGGCGCCCCGGCGCGCGGGCAGCTCGGCGTCATCGAGGACGTGCTCGTCGACCGCGCGTTCCACGCGCCCGCGGACGCTCCGGACCGGCACACGCACGCCGCCGAGCTCGCGACGCTCGGCGACCTGTCGCACCTCGCGGGCGCCGACGGCGTCGTGCCCGCCCACGTCGTGGCGAACGCGCTCGCCGCGGCCGCCCTGGCACGGGCGCACGGCGTCCCGGCCGTCGCGGTCCGCGACGGGCTGCGCGCGTTCCGCACGGGGTCGCACCGCATCGAGCAGGTCGCCTCGGTCGACGGCGTCGCCTACGTCGACGACTCCAAGGCGACCAACGCGCACGCCGCGTCCGCGTCCCTCGCCGCGTTCGCGCCCGGGACCGTCGTGTGGGTCGCGGGCGGCCTCGCGAAGGGGGCGTCGTTCGACGAGCTCGTCGCGGCGCGCGCCGACCGGCTGCGTGCCGTCGTGCTGATCGGCGTCGACGCGGAACCGTTCGCCGGTGCGCTCGCCCGACACGCGCCCGATATCCCCGTCGTGCGCGTGGATCCTGGCGACACTGGGACCGTGATGCCCCGCGCCGTCGACTCCGCCCGCCGCCTCGCGCAGGCCGGCGACACGGTGCTGCTCGCGCCCGCCGGCGCGTCGATGGACCAGTTCCGCTCGTACGCCGCGCGCGGCGACGCGTTCGCCGAGGCGGCGCGCGCCCTGCGCCCCGACCACGGGTAGGCCGGGCAGCCCATGACCCAGACCGCGAACGGGCGAGGCGCGCCCTCGACGCGCACCGTCCCCCGGGCCGGCACGAGCCGGACGGTGCCGCGGGGCCGGGCGACGACCCGCGAGCCGCGACGCCCGCGGCCCGAGCCCGCCGAGCGCCCGTGGCTCGGCCAGTGGAACAGCACGGTGACGAGCTACTACCTGCTCGTCGGCGCGACGGCGCTGCTCGCGATCATCGGTCTCGTCATGGTGTTCTCCAGTTCGGCGGTCACGCAGATCGCCGCGGGCAAGTCACCCTTCGGGGCGTTCCTCGAGCAGGCGAAGTTCGCCCTCATGGGCCTGCCCGTCCTGCTCGTCGCCACGCGCGTGCCGGTCGACTGGTACAAGCGGCTCGCGTGGCCCGCGCTCCTCGTGGCGCTCGGGCTGCAGATGCTCGTGTTCACGCCGCTCGCGAAGAACGTCAACGGCAACACGGGCTGGATCGACCTGAAGCTCTTCACGTTCCAGCCGGCCGAGGTCGCGAAGCTCGCGCTCGCGCTGTGGCTCGGTGTCGTGCTCGGGCGCAAGCAGCGGATGCTCGGTCAGTGGCGGCACGTGCTGATCCCCGCGGTCCCCGTCGCGGTCGCGGTCGTGGGCCTCGTGCTCGCGGGTCACGACCTCGGCACGGCGCTCGTCGTCATGGCGATCATCGCGGGTGCGTTCTTCGTCTCGGGGGCCGACGGGCGCCTGCTCGCCCTCGGGGCGGGCGGTGCCGCGTTCGTCGTCGGGTACGTGTTCATCCTCAACCAGTCGGGCGGCGACCGGCTCTCGCGCATCATGGCGACGTACCGCGAGTGCACCGACACCCTCGGCGAGTGCTACCAGTCGATGCACGGTCTGTACGCGCTCGGCACGGGCGGGCTCACGGGCGTCGGCCTCGGGGCGAGCCGCGAGAAGTGGTCGTACCTGCCGGAGGCGCACAACGACTTCATCTTCGCCGTGATCGGCGAGGAGCTGGGGCTGCTCGGCACGCTCCTGGTGCTGGGGCTGTTCGTCATCGTCGGCGTCGCCACGAGCCGGATCGTGCGCCGCCACCCCGACCCCTTCGTGAAGATCACGACGGCCGGGATCGCGTGCTGGATCGTCGGCCAGGCGTTCATCAACATCGGCGTCGTCATCGGGCTCCTGCCCGTGATCGGCGTCCCGCTGCCGCTCGTCTCGGCGGGCGGCTCCGCGCTCATCATGACGATGGCCGCGCTCGGCGTGCTCATCTCGTTCGCACGCTCGGAACCGGGCGCGGCCGAGGCGCTCGCCGCGCGGGGGAGCGTCGTGCGGCGCTCGCTCGCCGTCGTCGGCCGGGCGGCGCGCCCCCGGCGCCGGACCGCGCGATGACCTCCCCGGCCGTCGCGGCCGCTCCGGCCGCGACGCCGGACCCGTGGGGCGCCCCGTGCCTCGCACGACAGACCTCCGCACGACGGACAGGACGCGGCACCTGCCGCAGGGAAGGACGACGAGGTACGTGACGACGATCGGTTCGGTGGTGCTCGCAGGCGGCGGGACGGCGGGGCACGTGAACCCGCTCCTCGCGGTGGCGGACGAGCTCCGGGTGCGTGAGCCCGGCGTGGTGGTGACCGCGCTCGGGGTCGCGGGCGGCCTCGAGGACGACCTGGTCCCCGCCCGGGGCTACCCGCTGCGGCACGTGCCGCGCGTCCCGCTCCCGCGCCGCCCCAGCGCGGAGTGGGTCAACCTCCCGGGACGCCTCAAGTCCGCCGTGGACGCGGCGGGCGCCGTCATCGACGAGACCGGCGCGCGCGTCGTCGTCGGCTTCGGGGGCTACGTCTCCACGCCCGCGTACCTCGCCGCGCGCCGTCGCGACGTCCCGGTCGTGATCCACGAGCAGAACGCGCGCCCCGGCCTGGCGAACCGCCTCGGTGCCCGGTGGGCCGCGCGCGTCGGCGTGACGTTCGAGAGCACGCCGCTCAAGGGCGGCGTCGTCACCGGGCTGCCGCTCCGCCGCGAGATCCAGGACCTCGTGGCCGCGCGGGCGGCGGACGCCGCCGGGGTGCGCGCGGACGCCGCGGCGCGCCTCGGCCTCGACCCCCGCGCGCGCACGCTCGTGGTCACCGGCGGCTCGCTGGGGGCGCAGAGCCTCAACGAGGCGGTCTCCGGTGCCGCCGGCGCGCTCCTCGGGGCGGGCACGCAGATCCTCCACCTGACGGGCAAGGGCAAGGACGGCGCGGTGCGCGAGGCGGCGGCCGGTGCCGTCGCGGGCCACTCCGGCGCGCGCTACGACGTGCGCGAGTACCTCGCCGAGATGCAGCTCGCGCTCGCGGTCGCGGACCTCGTCGTGTGCCGCGCGGGCGCGGGCACGGTGGGCGAGCTCGCGGCGCTGGGCATCCCGGCCGTCTACGTGCCGCTGCCCATCGGCAACGGGGAGCAGCGGCTCAACGCCGGCCCCGTCGTCGCGGCGGGTGGGGGCCTGCTCGTCGACGACGCGCAGCTCGACGCGGCGTGGGTCGCGCGCGAGGTCCCGGCGCTGCTCGGTGACCCGGGCCGGCTCGACGCGATGGCCGCGGCCGCCGCGGGAGCGGGCGTGCGCGACGGCGCCGCCCGCGTCGCGGACCTCGTCGCCGAGGCCGTCGCCGGTGCCTCGGGGGCACGGCCGTGACGGCGGCGTCCGGCGAGGGCCCGCTCGCGCTCGAGGAGCTCGGCACGGTCCACCTCGTCGGCGTCGGCGGGGCGGGCATGTCCGTCGTCGCCCGTCTCCTCGCCGCGCACGGCGTCCCCGTCCAGGGCTCGGACGCGCGCGAGGGCGACGCGCTCGCCGCGCTGCGCACCGACGGCGTCCGGGTGTGGGTGGGGCACGACGCCGCGCACGTCGCCGGCGCGGACACCGTCGTGGTGTCGAGCGCGGTGCGCGAGACGAACCCCGAGCTCGCGGCGGCGCGCGCGGCCGGGCTGCGCGTGCTGCACCGCTCGCAGGCGCTGGCCTCGCTCATGGCGCGCGGCCGGTCCGTCGCCGTGGCGGGCGCGCACGGCAAGACCACGACGTCCGCGATGATCGCGACCGTCCTGCGCGGCGCGGGCCTCGACCCGTCGTTCGCGATCGGCGGCACGGTGCTCACCGAGGACGGCCCCGTCGCGGGCGGCCACCTCGGGTCGGACGTCCTCGTGGCCGAGGCCGACGAGTCGGACGGGTCGTTCCTCAACTACGCCCCCGACGTCGCCGTCGTCACCAACGTCGAGCCGGACCACCTCGACCACTACGGGTCGCGTGCCGCGTTCGAGCAGGCGTTCGTCGACTTCGCCGCGCGGATCGTCCCGGGCGGGACGCTCGTCGCGTGCGCCGACGACGCGGGGGCGCGCGCGCTCGCGTCGTCCCACGCCCGGGCCGGGGGAGCGGTGGTCACGTACGGCACGTCCGCGGACGCCCACGTGCGTGTCGCGGACGTGGCCCCCACCGACGAGGCGGGCCGACCGGGGGTGCGGGCGTGGCTCACCGGAACGGTCGGCACGGCGCGCCTCGACGGGCTCGAGCTGCTGCTGCGCGTGCCGGGGCACCACAACGCTCTCAACGCGACCGCGGCCGTCGTGACGGCGGTCGTGCTCGGCGTCGACCCGGCGGCGGCGGTCGCGGCTGCGCACGGCTTCCTCGGCACCGGCCGTCGTTTCGAGGCCCGCGGCGAGGCGGGCGGCGTGCGCGTCGTCGACGACTACGCGCACCACCCGACCGAGGTCGCCGCGCTGCTCGCCGCCGCCCGGCCCGTCGCGGCCGGTGGCCGGGTGCTCGTGCTGTTCCAGCCGCACCTGTTCTCGCGCACCGCGACGTTCGCCCGCGAGTTCGCGCAGGCGCTCGCCGGAGCGGACGAGGTCGTGGTCACGGGCGTCTACGCGGCGCGCGAGGAGCCGGACCCGGCAGTGAGCGCGCGCACGATCACCGACCTGGTCGACGCTCCCGGCGTGGTCGTCGCCGCGGTCGAGGACCGCGTCGAGGCGGCCCACCGCGTCGCGGACGCCGCCCGCCCGGGCGACCTCGTGCTCACGGTCGGAGCGGGGGACGTCACGGAGCTGGGTGCCGTCGTCCTCGAGCGCCTCCGCGCGCGTCGCGACGGTGCCCCGGCGCCCGGAGGAGGCGAGGCCTGATGCGTCCGCCGCCCCAGCCTCGTCCCGCCGCGCCGCGGCCGGGCCGGTCGGGCGCGGGCGAGCGGGCCGGACGGCCCGCGGCCCCGGACCCCGCGAAGCCGGCCCCGAGCTCCGCGAAGCCGGCCCCGCCCGCCGGCGCGCGCCGTGCGCCGGTCGAGGACACGCCGACGCGACCGGTGCGCCGCGTCGCGGCGCCGGGCTCCGAGCTCGTGCGCTCGTCGGGCGGCCGACCCGGCACCGGTCGTCCTCCGGCCGCGCGCGGTGGCGGCAGCCGGGGCGCGGGCCCGACGTCGGTCCCGCGCGGCGCGTCGGCTGCCCCGATCGGGGTCGTCTCGCACGGCATGGCCGAGCGGCTCGCCGAGCGCGACGCGATGCGCCGCCACCGCGTGCGCACGCGCGTCCTCGGCTGGGTCGCGGGGCTCCTCGTCGCCGCGGGGCTCGCGTGGGTGGCGTTCTTCTCGCCCGTGCTCGGCCTCGACCTCGACAAGGTCACGGTCTCCGGCGAGGGCACGGTGATCGACCCGCAGCAGGTCCGCGACGTCGTCGCCGCCGCGGACGGCGTGCCGCTGCCGCGGCTCGACACGGTCGCGCTGCGCGAGCAGGTGCTCGACCTCAACGGCGTGCGCGACGTCGAGATCCGGCGTGCGTGGCCCTCGGGGCTCTCCGTGCTCCTCGAGTCGCGCGAGCCCGTCGTGGCGGTGCCCGTGGACGACGGCTTCGCGCTGCTGGACGCGGACGGCGTCCACGTGCGCACCGACCCGGTGGTGCCCGAGGGGCTGCCGGAGATCGACGCGCCGCTCGACGACCAGGGGGCGCGGGCGCTCGACGCCGCGCTCGTGCTGCTCAACGCGCTCCCGGCGGACCTCCACGCGCAGGTCGCGGAGGTCTCGGCGCCGACGCGCGACGCGGTCCGCATGACGCTGCGGGACGGGGTCGTCGTCGAGTGGGGGAGCTCCGAGGAGGCAGCGCTGAAGGTGCGCGTCCTGCAGACGCTCCGGGCCGTCCCGGAGAACGCGGGCGTCACCGTGTACGACGTCTCGGCCCCGCGGCTCCCGGTGACGCGGTGAATGCGCGCGTGGCGATCCCCGACACGCGCGAGGCGGTCGTTGATGATGGGCACGTCGACACCTACGGTCGACCCATGAACGACCTGACATAACTATAACCCTCTACTTGAGGGTGAAGGTTCAGGGCTGACCGATCGAGAGGCATTGACGTGGCAACTCCGCAGAACTACCTAGCAGTGATCAAGGTGGTCGGCATCGGCGGTGGGGGCGTGAACGCCGTCAACCGGATGATCGAGGTCGGCCTCAAGGGTGTCGAGTTCATCGCCATCAACACGGACGCCCAGGCGCTCCTCATGTCCGACGCGGACGTCAAGCTCGACGTCGGTCGCGAGCTCACGCGCGGTCTCGGCGCCGGCGCCGACCCGGAGGTCGGCAAGAAGGCGGCCGAGGACCACGCCGAGGAGATCGAGGACGTGCTGCGCGGCGCGGACATGGTCTTCGTCACGGCGGGCGAGGGCGGCGGCACCGGCACGGGCGGCGCACCGGTCGTCGCCCGCATCGCGCGCTCGCTCGGCGCGCTGACCGTCGGCGTCGTGACGCGGCCCTTCACCTTCGAGGGCCGCCGCCGCTCGGTCCAGGCGGACCAGGGCATCGAGAACCTGCGCAACGAGGTCGACACCCTCATCGTCATCCCGAACGACCGCCTCCTGTCGATGTCGGACCGCAACGTCAGCGCGCTGCAGGCGTTCCACCAGGCCGACCAGGTGCTGCTGTCCGGTGTCCAGGGCATCACCGACCTCATCACGACCCCCGGTCTCATCAACCTCGACTTCGCGGACGTCAAGTCCGTCATGCAGGGTGCGGGCAGCGCCCTCATGGGCATCGGCAACGCGCGGGGCGACGACCGCGCGGTGCAGGCCGCCGAGATGGCGATCTCGTCGCCGCTCCTCGAGGCGAGCATCGACGGCGCCCACGGCGTGCTGCTCTCCATCCAGGGTGGTTCCGACCTCGGCCTGTTCGAGATCAACGAGGCGGCGCGTCTGGTCCACGAGGCCGCGCACACCGAGGCGAACATCATCTTCGGCGCCGTGATCGACGACGCGCTGGGCGACGAGGTCCGTGTCACCGTCATCGCGGCCGGCTTCGACGGCGGTGCCCCGCAGGTGCGGGGCGACGCGCGGGCGCTCGGCCAGGTGGCAGGTGCCCAGCGCCCCGCGACGAGCGCGATCCCGGTCGTGCCCGCCGCGCGGACCGTGCCGCCGGCACCGACGACGGGTGCGCACACGCTGCCGCGGCCGGTCGTGCCGATCCAGCCGGAGGCCGACGACGTGCCCGTCACGCTCGACGGCGGTCACGGCCCGGTGCCGGTGCAGCCGGTCGCCCCCGCCCCGTTCACCGTGGTCGGTTCCGGCGACGCCGGGAACCACAACGCGGAGGCCGTGCCGGGCGGGCAGAACGAGGGCGTCGACGTGCCCCCGCGGATCTTCGACGAGGAGCCCCCGCGCCGCAAGGTCGAGGAGCTCGACGTGCCCGACTTCCTCAAGTGACGGTGCGCGACCGCGTGGCGCGGTGCGGGGCCGCGTGAGCGCCGGGGCCGTGAAGGACGGGAGGGGCGGTGCCGACGGCGCCGCCCCTCCCGTCGTGCTCGAGGTGGACCTCGGGCCGGGGGTGCGCGCCGGCTTCACGACGCGCGACGGCGGGCTCTCGCCGGCGCCGTGGGACACGCTCAACCTCGGGCTGAACGTGACCGACGACGCCGATCGGGTGCGCGCCAACCGTGCGCGCGCGGCCGCGTGGCTCGGCGTCCCGGCGTCCTTCGCGACGCAGGTGCACGGCACCCGCGTCGCGACGGTGGAGCCTGTGCCGCGCGGTGCGGACCCCGTCGACACGGTGGGGGAGGCGGACGCCCTCGTCGCCGCGTCCCGCGGCGCGGGCCTCGGCGTTCTCGTGGCCGACTGCGTGCCCGTCCTCCTCGCAGACGCCGAGGCGGGCGTCGTCGGCGTCGCGCACGCCGGGCGCCGCGGCCTCGCGCACGGGGTGGTCGACGCGGCGTTGGGCGCCCTGGTCGCCGCCGGTGCGCGGGTCGACCGGGTGCGGGCCGCCGTCGGGCCGAGCGCGTGCGGGCGGTGCTACGAGGTGCCCGCGTGGATGCGCGACGACGTCGCGCTCGCGCGTCCGGCCACGTGGTCGACGACGTCCTGGGGGACGCCGGCGCTCGACCTGCCCGCCGGGGTCGTCGCGGACCTCGTCGCGGCGGGCGTGGCGGACGTCGTGCGCGTCCCGGCGTGCACGATCGAGGACGAGCGGTTCTTCTCGCACCGTCGGGCGGCGCGTCGTGGCACGACGACCGGCCGGTTCGCCGGGCTCGTGACGCTCACCGGCACCTGAGCGGGCTCGGTCCGACCTCCGCACGAGGTTGCGCACGCCGGGCGTGTCGTCCGGGGCTCGCCGCGCACCCTCGGTTAGCGTGAACGCACCGGTCCGACGGCCGGTGGACCGAGGATCGATCGAGGACGGAGCAAGGCCCATGGCGGGAGCGCTGCGCAAGACCATGCTGTATCTGGGCCTCGCTGATGATCGCGGCGAGGACGAGCAGGAAGAGTACGTCGACGAGCTCGACGAGACGGGGGCGGACGTGGCGCACGACTACCAGGCACCGGTGACGCCGCTGCACCGCGCGCTCGGGCCGCGCGAGGTGCCGCAGACGAGCATGTCGGCGGCCGAGCTGCGGCGGATCACGACGGTGCACCCGCGGTCGTACAACGACGCGCGCGTGATCGGCGAGGCGTTCCGCGGCGGCACCCCCGTGATCATGAACCTCTCGGACATGGACGACGCGGACGCGAAGCGCCTCGTCGACTTCTCCGCGGGCCTCATCTTCGGGCTGCACGGGGCCATCGAGCGCGTCACCAACAAGGTGTTCCTGCTCTCGCCCGAGCACGTCGAGATCACCGGCGAGGAGCAGGCCGCCGCGCCGGCCCCCGGTCGCGCGGGCTTCTACAACCAGAGCTGAGCGTGCGCGCGGCGCGGTGCACCCGCCGAGCACGCGCCGCACGCACGGAGGGACGGACGCGGTGACGCGCCCGTTCCTCCTGGGCGTCCGCCCTGGGCGTAGCGCGTGTCCCCGGCGGGGCCGGGGGCGGTGCGTCTGGCACAGTTGACCCGTGATCTGGGACCTCATCACAGGCATCGTCGGATTCCTGCTCTGGCTCTACCTGCTGCTGCTCATCGGTCGGCTCGTGTTCGACTGGGTGCAGTTCTTCGCGCGCGACTGGAGGCCCCGGGGGGTCCTGCTGGTGCTCGCCGAGGTGATCTACTCGGCGACGGACCCGCCCCTGCGCGCGCTGCGCCGGCTCATCCCGCCGCTCTCGCTGGGTCAGGTGCGCCTCGACCTCGCGTTCATCATCCTGTTCTTCGCGGTGACGATCGCGGCGCAGATCGTGTCCTCGCTCTGAGACGCACGTCACCCGACCAGGGTGTCCGGACGGCCCGTACCGGGCCGCTACGTCCGGTTCGCCCCGACCCCCACCGCACGCCCGCGCACGCTGCACGCCGTCGGCACGGTTCCGACGGCGCGCGACGGCGCGGCTGCACCCGCCCCTGAGGGCAATGTCCGCTACTTTGGAGTCTGGTGATCGCGAGGTCGCCCGGACCGACACGCAAACGCTATGAGGTGAACCGATGGCACTGCTCACTGCAGAGGACATCCTGAACAAGAAGTTCTCGGCGACGAAGTTCCGCGAGGGCTACGACGTCGAAGAGGTCGACGACTTCTTGGACGAGGTGGTGAGGACCCTCAACTCCGTGCAGGAGGAGAACGAGGACCTCAAGTCGAAGCTCGCTGCGGCGGAGCGTCGTCTCGCCGAGCTCAGCCGGGCCGACGCGTCCAGCGCTGCGGTGCAGCCCCCCGTCGTCGAGACGCCGAAGGCGCCCGAGCCGGAGCCGGAGCCCGTGCGCCCCGCCCCGATCTCGCAGGCCGTCGTCACGAAGAACGCGGCGGAGCCCGAGTCGGCGACGGGCATGCTCCAGCTGGCCCAGAAGCTGCACGACGACTACGTGCGCTCCGGCCAGGAGGAGGGCGACCGCCTCATCGCGGAGGCCAAGGAGGAGGGCTCGCGCATCGTGCGCGAGGCCGAGGAGACCTCGCACCGCACGCTCTCGCAGCTCGAGCAGGAGCGTTCGCTCCTCGAGCGCAAGATCGACGAGCTGCGGATCTTCGAGCGCGACTACCGCACGCGTCTCAAGAGCTACCTGCAGAACCTGCTGGGCGACCTGGACAACCGGGGCAGCGCCCTCCCGCCGCGCAGCAACGTCGGCGGGGCGAGCCGCACGAGCGACCTCGCTCCTGGCATCTAGCACCTGCGTCGACCGTCCGGCAGCGGCCGGTACGCCTCGCACCTGCGCCTTCACTCCCGCCTCGGCGGACCGGCGTGGTGTGTTGTGCGTACCGGCCGCTGCGTCTACTCTCGCCTGACTCGAACTTGGAGGGGCGACATGACCAAGCTCACCACCGCGGCCCGTTCGGCCGTGCGCGACCGTTTCCCGAACCTCGCGAAGGACGTCAAGTCCTTCCCCGTGCGCGACGGGGAGGAGCCCTGGACCCTGCGCGAGGCCGAGGAGCTCGCCGCGGAGCTGCTCGCCGAGAAGGAGCGGCTGGAGGGGGAGCTCGCCGTCGCGGACGAGGAGCTGTCGAACCTCCTGCGCCACTCCGGTGACGGCGCCGGCGACGACCAGGCCGACTCGGGGTCCAGCGCCCTCGAGCGCGAGCAGGAGCTGACGCTCGTCAACAACGTGCGCGACCTCCTCGCGCAGACGTCGCACGCGCTCGACCGCATCGCGGCCGGCACGTACGCGACGTGCGAGGAGACCGGGCTGCCGATCGGCAAGGCGCGCCTGCAGGCGTTCCCGCGCGCGAACCTGTCCGTCGAGGCCAAGCAGCGCGCCGAGCGGCGCTGAGCACCGGGCCGTCGCGGGGCCGCGTCGACCGGGGCGACGACGTGGCAGACTTGCCGCCGATGTCCACCTCTGCGCGCCCCGAGCCCACCGATCCCGCCGACGCCTCCCCGCAGGCGACCGCCGACCCCTCCGCAGGAGCCGTCCGGCGCGGTCCGCGGCGCGTCCTCGTCGTGTGGACCGTCGTCCTCGCCGTCCTCGTCCTCGTGCTCGACCAGCTCACCAAGTGGTGGGCGGAGTCGAGCCTCACGCTGGGCGACGACACGATCCCGCTCGTGGGGTCGCTGCTCGGCCTGCGGCTCATCTACAACCCGGGTGCGGCACTCTCCATCGCGACGGGCATGACGTGGCTCCTGACCATCGTCGTGGTCGCGGTCGTGGTCGTCATCGTGCGCATGGTGAGCCGCATCGGCTCGCGCGCGTGGGCCGTCGCGCTGGGCCTCCTGCTGGGCGGTGCGCTCGGCAACCTCGTCGACCGCTTCTTCCGGGAGCCCGGCTTCGCGCGCGGGCACGTCGTCGACTTCATCGCCTACGCGAACTGGTTCGTGGGCAACGTCGCGGACATCGCGATCGTGGCCGCGGCCGTGATGATCGCCGTCCTGTCGGTGCTCGGCATCGGGCTGGACGGGACGCGCCACGGCGGCGACGACGCGGACCCTGGGACGAGCGCCGACGACGCCGTCGATCCGACGTCCGGGCCCGCACCCGAGCCGACCGCCACGCGGACCGACGACGAGGGAGCGCGATGAGCCTCCGGTCGCTCCCCGTGCCCGACGGCCTCGCGGGCGAGCGGGTCGACGCGGGGCTGTCCCGGCTCCTGGGCCTCTCGCGGACGCGGGCCGCCGAGCTCGCCGCGGGCGGCGCCGTCCGCCTCGACGGGCGCGAGGTCGGCAAGTCCGACCGGCTCGTCCCGGGCGGGTGGCTCGAGGTCGACGTGCCCGACGCCGCGCCCGCCGTCGAGGTCGTCGCGGAACCCGTGCCGGGCATGGGCATCGTGCACGACGACGACGACCTGGTGGTCGTCGACAAGCCCGTCGGGGTCGCGGCCCACCCGTCGCCGGGCTGGACGGGCCCGACCGTCGTCGGCGCCCTCGCGGCCGCGGGGTACCGGATCTCGACGTCGGGCGCCGCGGAGCGTCAGGGCATCGTGCACCGCCTCGACGCCGGGACCTCGGGGCTCATGGTCGTCGCGAAGAGCGAGGTCGCGTACACCGCGCTCAAGCGCGCCTTCAAGGAGCGCACGGTCGAGAAGGTCTACCACGCGCTCGTCCAGGGCCATCCCGAGCCCACCACCGGGACCATCGACGCGCCGATCGGGCGGCACCCCAGCGCGGACTGGAAGTTCGCCGTCACGGCGGAGGGCAAGCCCTCGGTCACGCACTACGAGGTGCTCGAGATGCTGCCCGCCGCGTCCCTCGTCGAGGTGCACCTCGAGACGGGTCGCACGCACCAGATCCGGGTGCACTTCTCCGCGCTGCGGCACCCGTGCGTCGGCGACCTCACGTACGGTGCCGACCCGGTGCTGGCCTCGCGCGTGTCCCTGACGCGCCAGTGGCTGCACGCGATGCGCCTCGGGTTCGAGCACCCCACGACCGGGCAGTGGCTCGAGCTGACGAGCGAGTACCCGGACGACCTCGCGCACGCGCTCGAGGTGCTGCGCGGGGCGTACGCGTGACCGTGGCCGCCTCGGGGCCGGGCGACGCCCGGCTCGCCGTGGAGCGCGTGGCCGACGACGCCGGGCTGGCCGCCGCGCACGCGCTGCGGCTCGCGGTGTTCGTCGACGAGCAGGGGGTGCCGGTCGAGGAGGAGATCGACGACCTGGACACCGCGGAGACGACCACGCACGTGCTCGTCCGGGACCGCGACCGGGGCGGGGACGTCGTCGGCACGGGCCGGCTCCTCACGGACCCCGCGCACCCGGGAGAGGTGCACGTCGGCCGGGTCGCGGTCGCCGCGGTCGCGCGCGGCACCGGCGCGGGAGTCGCGGTGATGCGCGCGCTGGAGGAGGTCGCGCTCGCCGAGCACGCGGTCCCAGGGCCGGACGGACGCCGCGCCGTGCGCGTCCTCCTCTCCGCCCAGGTCCAGGCGATCGGCTTCTACGAGCGGCTCGGGTACGCCGTGTCCGGACCCGTCTACCTCGACGCGGGCATCGACCACCGCGACGCTGCCAAGACCCTCACGACCGACGCCTGACCGGTCTCGGCGGGGTGCCGCGGGTCGTCCGCGTGACGTGCCGCACGACCCGCCGCGACCTCGCGGGAGTGTCGGTGGGGCACGCCTAAGATCGGTGCATGCCCACCGCGACTGAGGACTTCGTCCACCTCCACGTCCACACCGAGTACTCGATGCTGGACGGCGCGGCCCGGATCGGGGACCTGTTCGACGAGGTCGAGCGCCTGGGGCAGAAGGCCATCGCGACGACGGACCACGGCTACGTGTTCGGGGCGTTCGAGTTCTGGTCGCGGGCGCAGGCGAAGGGCATCAAGCCGATCATCGGCGTCGAGGCGTACGTCACGCCGGGCACGAGCCGGTTCGACCAGACCCGCGTGCGGTTCGGGCAGCAGGGGCAGGAGTCCGACGACGTCTCGGCGCGCGGTGCGTACACGCACATGACGCTGCTCGCGAAGGACAACGAGGGTCTGCACAACCTGTTCCGGGCGTCGTCGCTCGCGTCGCTCGAGGGGCAGATGGGCAAGTGGCCGCGCATGGACCGCGACCTCCTCCAGCGGTACGGCAAGGGCCTCGTCGCGACGAGCGGGTGCCCGTCGGGCGAGATCCAGACGCGCCTGCGCCTCGGCCAGTGGGACGAGGCGGTGCGGACGGCGGGCGAGCTCCAGGACATCTTCGGCCGCGAGAACTTCTTCGTCGAGCTCATGGACCACGGGATCGACATCGAGACGCGGGTCACGAAGGACCTCCTGCGCCTCGCGGAGACCATCGGCGCGCGCCTCGTCGCGACGAACGACCTCCACTACGTGCGCGAGGAGGACGCCTCCAGCCAGGAGGCGCTGCTCGCGATCAACTCCGGCTCGACGCTCGACGACCCGGACCGGTTCAAGTTCGACGGCACCGGCTACTACGTGAAGTCGGCGGCCGAGATGCGCCGGGTGTTCGCGGAGCTCCCCGAGGCGTGCGACAACACGCTGCTCATCGCCGAGCAGTGCGAGGTGTCGTTCAACACGAAGGCGAACTACATGCCGCGGTTCCCCGTCCCGGAGGGCGAGGACGAGACGAGCTGGTTCGTCAAGGAGGTCGAGCGCGGGCTGCACCGCCGCTACCCGAACGGGATCCCGGACGCGGCGCGCAAGCAGGCGCAGTACGAGACCGAGGTCATCATCCAGATGGGCTTCCCGGGGTACTTCCTCGTGGTCGCCGACTTCATCAACTGGGCCAAGGACCAGGGCATCCGCGTCGGCCCGGGCCGTGGCTCGGCGGCGGGCTCCATGGCCTCCTACCTCATGGGCATCACCGAGCTCGACCCGCTGGAGCACGGGCTGATCTTCGAGCGGTTCCTCAACCCCGAGCGCGTCTCCATGCCCGACGTCGACGTCGACTTCGACGAGCGTCGGCGCGGGGAGGTCATCCGGTACGTCACGGAGAAGTACGGGGACGACCGCGTCGCCCAGATCGTCACCTACGGCACCATCAAGGCCAAGCAGGCGCTCAAGGACTCGGCGCGGCTCCTCGGCTTCCCCTTCGCGATGGGGGAGAAGCTCACCAAGGCGATGCCGCCCGCGGTCATGGGCAAGGACATCCCCCTGTCGGGGATCTTCGACCCCAAGCACGAGCGGTACTCCGAGGCGGCGGAGTTCCGCCAGCTCCACGACACCGACCCGGAGGCGCAGCGCGTCGTCGAGCTCGCGCGGGGTATCGAGGGCCTGAAGCGGCAGTGGGGCGTGCACGCGGCGGGCGTCATCATGTCGAGCGACCCGCTCATCGACATCATCCCGATCATGCGCCGTCCTCAGGACGGCGCGGTCATCACGCAGTTCGACTACCCGACGTCCGAGGGCCTCGGCCTCATCAAGATGGACTTCCTCGGGCTGCGCAACCTCACGATCCTCGACGACGCGCTCGAGAACATCGAGATGAACGGCAAGGAGCCGATCGAGATCGAGTCGCTCACGCTCGACGACAAGGCGTCGTACGAGCTGCTCGCGCGCGGCGACACGCTCGGCGTGTTCCAGCTCGACGGCGGCCCCATGCGGGCGCTCCTGCGCCAGATGAAGCCGGACAAGTTCGACGACCTCTCGGCCGTCATCGCGCTGTACCGCCCGGGCCCGATGGGCATGAACTCGCACACGAACTACGCGCTGCGCAAGAACGGCCTGCAGAAGATCGAGCCCATCCACCCGGAGCTCGAGCAGCCGCTCGCGGAGATCCTCGACGAGACCTACGGCCTCATCGTCTACCAGGAGCAGGTCCAGAGGGCCGCGCAGATCCTCGCCGGGTACTCGCTCGGACAGGCAGACCTGCTGCGGCGCGCGATGGGCAAGAAGAAGAAGGAGATCCTCGACAAGGAGTTCGTGCCGTTCCAGGCGGGCTGCCGGGAGCGCGGGTACTCCGACGCCGCGATCCAGGCGGTCTGGGACACGCTGGTCCCGTTCGCCGGCTACGCCTTCAACAAGGCGCACTCCGCCGGGTACGGCCTCGTGGCGTACTGGACGGCGTTCCTCAAGGCGAACTACCCGACGGAGTACATGGCGGCGCTCCTGCAGAGCGTGCGCGACGACAAGGACAAGCTGGCCCTCTACCTCAACGAGTGCCGGCGCATGCACATCACCGTGCTGCCGCCGGACGTGAACGACTCGGCGGCGAAGTTCACCGCGGTGGGCGGCGACATCCGCTTCGGCCTCACGGGCGTGCGCAACGTCGGCGCGAACGTCGTCGACGCGATCATCCGCACGCGCGAGGAGAAGGGCGCGTTCACGTCGTTCACCGACTTCCTCGACAAGGTGCCGGCCGTCGTCTGCAACAAGCGCACCATCGAGTCGCTCATCAAGGCGGGCGCGTTCGACTCGCTCGGGCACGCGCGGCGAGCCCTGCTCGTCGTGCACGAGCAGGCCGTCGACTCGGTCATCAGCGTCAAGCGCAAGGAGGCGGAGGGCCAGTTCGACCTCTTCGCCGACTT
Organism: Cellulosimicrobium sp. AB352; assembly: GCF_049538415.1. Classification (NCBI taxonomy): domain Bacteria; kingdom Bacillati; phylum Actinomycetota; class Actinomycetes; order Micrococcales; family Promicromonosporaceae; genus Cellulosimicrobium; species Cellulosimicrobium sp. AB352. Next base: position 131,455 of record NZ_JBMVFX010000010.1, read on the forward strand.
CGGGGGCGCCGACGCCGAGGACGGCATGTCGTTCTCCGTCGACGTGCCCGACCTCCCGGACTGGGACAAGAAGCAGCGCCTCGCGTTCGAGCGCGAGATGCTCGGCCTGTACGTGTCCGACCACCCGCTGTCCGGGCTCGAGCACGTGCTGACGCGTGCGGCGGACACCGGGATCGCGAACCTCCTCGCCGACGAGGGCCGGCCCGACGGCTCCACCGTGACGATCGCCGGCCTCGTGACGTCGCTCCAGCGCAAGATGAGCAAGAACGGCAACCCGTGGGCCGCGGTGACCATCGAGGACCTCGAGGGCGCCGTCGAGGTCATGTTCTTCGGCGAGACGTACCTCGCGTACTCGACCGTCCTCGCCGAGGACCAGGTCGTGGTCCTGCGCGGGCGCGTGCGCCGGCGCGACGACACGATGCAGCTCCAGGCGATGGAGGTCTCGCTCCCGGACATCACCGTGGGCGCGGAGTCGCCGCTCGCCGTGAAGGTCTCGCACACGCGCTGCGTCGAGCCGATCATCCTGCGCCTGCGCGAGGTCCTCGCGACGCACCCCGGCTCGGCCGAGGTGCACGTCCAGGTCCTCGAGCCCGGCAAGACCACGGTCGTCCGCGCGGGCGACGGGTTGCGGGTCGAGAAGTCGCCGGCGCTGTTCGGCGACCTCAAGGCGCTGCTCGGGCCGTCCTGCCTGCTCTGACACGCCGACGCCGTCGGTCCGGCACTGCGCACGGTCCCGCCGCGCAGACGGTCCCGCCGCGCAGGCGGTGCCACCGCCCGGGCGGTGCCGTCCTGCCCGCGCTGCGGCGCACGCAGGACGGCGCACCCGCGGCGGCTCGTCGGCGGCGTCGTGTGACCACCGGCACGAGACGGCTCCGGCCGGTGCCGGGCGGGCCGCGCCTAGACTCGCGAGCGTGATCCGACTCAACCCCGAGCAGCGCGTCTTCGTCACCGAGCGGCACCTGGCCACGCTCACGACCCTGCGCGAGGACGGGAGCCCGCACGTCGTCCCGGTGGCGTTCACCTGGGACCCGGACGCGGGCGTCGTGCGGATCACGACGAACCGCGGGTCGGTGAAGGCGCGCAACGCCCGCCGGACCGGCCCGGACGGGGCGCACCCGCGCGCCGCGGTGTGCCAGGTCGACGGCGGGCGGTGGCTCACGCTCGAGGGGACGATCGAGGTCGTCGAGGACGCGGAGGAGGTGGCGGACGCCGTCGCGCGCTACGCCCGCCGCTACCGCCCGCTGACGCCCAAGCCGGAGCGCGTGGTGCTGCGCCTCACGCCGGACAAGGTGATGGCCTCGACGTACATGGCCTGACCGTGCCCGACGAGTCGTACCCGCCGCTCAGGCGACGGTCGCGCTCTCCCCGCCCTGCGGCCGGTCCACCGTGACGACGTCGCCCCGGTGCAGCTGGCGTCCCCGGCGCGTGTCCACCTCGCCGTTCACGCGCACCTCGCCCTCGGTGACGAGCTCGCGCGCCTCCGCGCCGGACTCGGCGAGCCCGGCGAGCTTGAGGAACTGGCCGAGGCGGATGACGTCGTCGGAGATCTCGACCGGGCGGGCGTCGTCGGAGGCGTTCATGACGCCATTCTCCCCGGCGCCGCGTGCCGCGACGACACGACTCCCGACGAGAACGCGCCGGCGCAGGGCGACCGCCAGGACGACCGGTGGGCGAAACGCGCTCGTCGCGGACCTCCCGGGCTCCTAGACTCGTCGCATGATCTCCCGCATCGATCTCCGAGGGCGTTCCCTGTCCGCACGCGAGCTCGCCGAGGCCCTGCCGCGCGCAGAGGTCGGCGTGGAGGACGCGGCGCATCGGGTCGCGCCGATCCTCGAGGCGGTGCGGACGCGCGGGGCCGAGGCCCTGCGCGAGTACGCCGAGCGCTTCGACGGCGTGCGGCCGGAGCACCTGCGGGTCCCGGCCGACGAGATCGCCGCGGCGCTCGCGGCGCTCGACCCGCAGGTCCGCGCAGGTCTCGAGGAGTCGATCCGCCGGGTCCGGCTCGTGCACGCTGCGCAGCGCCCGCAGGACTTCACGGTCCAGGTCGCGCCGGGCGCCCAGGTCCGCCAGCGGTGGGTGCCAGTGCGCCGCGTCGGGCTCTACGCGCCCGGTGGCCTGGCCGTCTACCCGTCGTCCGTCGTGATGAACGTCGTCGCGGCGCAGGAGGCGGGCGTGCCGAGCCTCGCCGTCGCGTCGCCGCCGCAGCGGGACAGCGGCGGCCTGCCGCACCCGACGATCCTCGCCGCGTGCGCGCTGCTCGGCGTCGACGAGGTGTACGCCGTCGGCGGGGCGCAGGCGGTCGCGATGTTCGCGTACGGCGCGGCCGGCAGCGAGCCGCAGGACGGCGACGTGCTGTGCGAGCCGGTCGACGTGGTGACGGGCCCCGGCAACGTCTTCGTCGCGGCGGCCAAGCGGCTCGTGCGAGGCGTCGTGGGCATCGACGCGGAGGCGGGCCCCACCGAGATCGCGGTCCTCGCCGACGCCTCGGCGGACCCGGGGCACGTCGCGGCCGACCTCATCAGCCAGGCGGAGCACGACCCGCTGGCCGCCGCGGTGCTCGTCACCCCGTCGGTCGAGCTCGCCGCCGCGGTCGAGGCGCGCCTCGCGGACCTCGTGACCGCGACGAAGCACGCGCAGCGCGTCGCGCAGTCGCTCGCCGGCCCGCAGTCCGCGATCGTGCTCGTCGACGACCTCGAGCACGGGCTGCAGGTGGTGGACGCCTACGGCGCGGAGCACCTGGAGATCCAGGCCGTGGGGGCGGCCGAGCTCGCCGAGCGCGTCACGAGCGCGGGGGCGATCTTCGTCGGGCCCTGGTCGCCGGTCTCGCTCGGCGACTACATGGCCGGCTCGAACCACGTGCTGCCGACGGGCGGCTGCGCGCACTTCTCCAGCGGGCTCGGCGTGCACAGCTACGTCAAAGCCGTCCAGGTGGTCGAGTACGACCGCGACGCCCTCGAGGACCTCGCGGACCGGATCGTCGCCGTGGCGAACGACGAGGACCTCCCGGCGCACGGCGAGGCGGTGCGGGCGCGGTTCCTGTGACCGCCGGTCGGTCCGGCGCGCCGCACGACGGCGGCCCGCACGACCAAGCACGGCGGCACGACGGCGGCCCGCACGACGAGGCCCTGCACGACGAGGCCCCGCACGACGGCGCCTCGCGCGACCAGGCACCGCTCGACGGCGGCCCGCACGGGGTCTCCGCGCGGGACGCCGTCGTGCGGGTGCGGCGTGCCGTCCCGCGCGACGCGGCCGACCTCGTGTCGTTGCGTGTGCACCTCATGCGCGCGATGGGCGAGCCCGGCGCGGAGGACCCGACGTGGCAGGGCCGGGCGCGCGCGTGGTTCGCCGCGGGTCTGGGGACTCCCGACGTCGTCGCGTTCGTCGTCGACGCACCGGGACGCCTCGCGGCGTGCGCGCTCGTCGAGCGGCACCGGTCCGCGCCGTCGGCGCGCAATCCCCGCGGCACGACGGCGCACCTGTCGAACGTCTGCACGCACCCGACGGACCGCGGCCGGGGGTTCGGGCGCGCGTGCGTCGGAGCGGCGCTCGACTGGGCCCGCACGGCGGGCGCGGACTCCGTGTCCCTGCACGCGACGCCGGAGGGCGAGCCGCTCTACCGCTCGCTCGGTTTCGTGGACACGACGTACACCGAGCTGCGCCTGCGCTGGTGACGCGGCCCGGTGTCTGGCGCGTCCGCGTCAGCGCACCCCGAGCACGAACGGGTGCACCGCCGCCGCCCCGGCGCGGCGCAGCAGGCGTGCCGCGACCGTGAGGGTCCAGCCCGACTCGGTGTAGTCGTCGACGAGCAGCACGCGGCGGCCGGCGAGCCCCGCGCGCGCGGCGTCCGACAGTTCGAGCTGGAGGCGGCTCGCGACGCCCGCGAGGCGCGTCGCGGAGTTCACGTCGTGCCGGCCCGGCTCCTCGCGGCCCGGGACCGGGCCGACCGCGCCGATGAGCGGCTTGCCGAGATAGCTCGCGAGCCCGTTCGCCAGGTGGAACGTGAGCCGCGGGCGCGTCGCGGAGCGGACCGCGACGACGCCGTCCACGAGGAGCCGCCGTTCGGCCGGGGCTGTGCCGTCAGGAGAGTTGTCATCGACCCCGGTCTCCGGGTCCGGCTGCGGGGCGGACTCGTAGAGCTCCGCCCAGTCGTCGAGGACGCGCGCGGCGGCGCGCCGGAGCGCGACGGGGGTGTCGCCGTCGGGCGTCGTGGCCGCGAAGAGCTCGCGCAGCGGCGCGGACCAGCCGAGCCCGTCGAGGCGCGCGACCGCGCGCCCGGTCTCGGCGAGCTCGTCCGCACCCAGGCGCCCGCGCAGGTCGAGCCCCAGACGGTCCATGCCGCTCGGCCACTGCCGACGGGCCACGACCTCGACGCCGGGGCGGTCCATGTCGGCGCGCGCGGCGGCGACGGCCTCCGCGTCGGGGAGTGCGGGCAGCGTCACGCCGCCGCACGTGTCGCAGCGGCCGCACCGCCACCCGTCCTCGAGCTCCGGGTCGTCGAGCGCGGCGCGCAGGAACGCCATGCGGCACCCGTCGGTGGCCTCGTAGTCGAGCATCGCCTGCTGCTCGGCCGAGCGCGTGGCGTCGACGCGCGCATAGCGCTCGGCGTCGTACGTCCAGGGCTCGCCCGTCGCCTCCCAGCCGCCCTTGACGCGCCGGACCGCGCCGTCGACGTCGAGCACCTTGAGCATGCCCTCGAGGCGTGACCGCTTGAGGTCGACCTGCGTCTCGAGCTGCGCGACGGACTGCGTGCCGCCCGCGCCGAGGGCGTCGAGGGTCGCCCGCACCTGGTCTTGGGGCGGGAACGCGGTGGACGCGAACCACTCCCAGATGCGGCGGTCCTCCTCGCCCGGCAGGAGCACCACGACGGCCGAGTCCACGCCACGGCCCGCGCGCCCGACCTGCTGGTAGTACGCGATGGGCGAGCTCGGCGCCCCGAGGTGGACGACGAAGGCCAGGTCCGGCTTGTCGAAGCCCATCCCGAGCGCGGAGGTCGCGACGAGCGCCTTGACACGGTTCTCCTTGAGGTCCTCCTCGAGCCGCTCGCGCTCGGCGGGGTCCGTCTGGCCCGTGTACGACGCCACGGCGAGACCGGCGGCGCGGAGCTGGCTCGCGACCTGCTCGGCGGCGGAGACGGTGAGGCAGTACACGATCCCCGAGCCGTCGACGTCCTGGAGCGCCTCGACGAGCCACGCGACGCGCGTCGGCTGGTCGGGCAGGCGCAGCACGGCGAGGTGCAGCGACTCGCGGTCCAGGCCGCCGCGCAGGACCAGGACGTCCTCGTGGGCCGCACCGCCCGCGGCGTCGCCGACGGCCCCGCCCGCGGCGTGCGCCGCCGTGACGCCGAGCTGCTCCGCGACGTCGGCGGTCACGCGCTCGTTCGCCGTCGCGGTCGTCGCGAGCACCGGGATGCCGGGCGGCAGGTCGGCGAGCAGGGTGCGGATGCGCCGGTAGTCCGGCCGGAAGTCGTGGCCCCAGTCCGAGATGCAGTGCGCCTCGTCGATGACGACGAGGCCCGCGTCGGCCGCGAGCCGGGGGAGGACCTCGTCGCGGAAGCCGGGGTTGTTGAGCCGCTCCGGCGAGCACAGGAGGACGTCCACCTCGCCGTCCGCGATCGCGCGGTGGACGTCGTCCCACTCGGTGACGTTCGCAGAGTTGATCGTCACCGCCTTGATCCCGGCGCGTGCGGCGGCCGAGATCTGGTCGCGCATGAGCGCGAGGAGCGGGGACACGATCACCGTCGGGCCGGCGCCGCGGTCCCGCAGCAGCCGGGTCGCCACGAAGTACACGGCCGACTTGCCCCACCCGGTGCGCTGCACGACGAGCGCACGACGGCGGAACGCCACGAGCGCCTCGATCGCGCGCCACTGGTCCTCGCGCAGCGTCGCGTCGTCGCGCCCCACGAGGGCGCGCAGCGCGGTCTCGGCGTCCTCGCGCAGCGACTGCCCGTCGAGGAGGCCGCGCAGCATGGCGAGCTTGGCGCGCTTGGCGGCCTCGCCGCCGTCGGCCGCAGGAACGGGCGTGGGGTCGGGCGTGGGGTCGCCGCCCCGAGCGCCCGTGCCCGGGACCTCGCCGCCGGCCGTGCGCGCGGCGGGAGCCGCGCCGGCCGGTGCCTGCGGCGCCGCGCCCGCCCACGGGTCGCCGAACGGGTCGGCGGGCTCGTCGAGCGGCGGCTCGTCGGCCGGGTCGAAGGGCAGGTCGGCGTACGGGTCGGTGGGGCTCACCCGCACGATCGTAGGCGCACCCGCCGACCCTCGGGCCGTCGTGCACAGCCCCGGCCCGCGACCCGGTCGGGGTCACGGGCCGGGACGACGCGAGCGGCAGCGGCGCGACGTCAGGAGCGCATGTCCATGACGACGCGCCCGTCGATCCGGCCCTCCTCCATCTCGGCGAAGATCGCGTTGATGTCGTCGAGCGGACGCACGGTGTACGTCGGGCTGATCTTGCCGCGCGCGAAGAAGTCGAGCGCCTCCGCCATGTCCTTGCGCGTCCCGACGATCGACCCGCGCACGGTCAGGCCGAAGAGGACGGTCGTGAAGATGTCGAGCGGGAACTTCTCCGGCGGCAGGCCGACGAGCGAGACCGTGCCACCGCGGCGCAGCGCCCCCACGGCCTGCGGGAACGCGTGCGCGTTGACGGCGGTGACGAGCGCGCCGTGGACGCCGCCGCCCGTCTTCTCGCGGATCTCGGCCGCCGCGTCGGGCGACGTCGCCGCGTTCACCGTCACCTCCGCGCCGTGCTTGCGCGCGAGCGCGAGCTTCTCGTCGTCGACGTCCACCGCGGCGACGCGGCGGCCCATCGCGACCGCGTACTGCACCGCGATGTGCCCGAGGCCGCCGATCCCGGAGACCAGCACCCACTCGCCGGGCTGGGTGTCCGTGACCTTGAGCCCCTTGTAGACGGTGACGCCGGCGCACAGGATCGGCCCGACGGCGGAGAGGTCGACCCCGTCGGGGATCACCGGGCAGTACCGCGAGTCGACGAGCATGTACTGGCCGAACGAGCCGTCGACCGAGTAGCCGCCGTTCTTCTGCTGCGGGCACAGCGTCTCCCAGCCCGTCTCGCAGTACTCGCACTCGCCGCACGCGCTCCACAGCCAGGCGTTGCCGACCGTGTCGCCCACGCGCACGCGCGTGACCTGGTCGCCGACCGCGACGACCGTGCCGACGCCCTCGTGGCCCGGCACGAACGGGGGAGCGGGCTTGACCGGCCAGTCGCCGTGCGCGGCGTGCAGGTCCGTGTGGCACACGCCGGTGTAGTCGACCTTGACCAGGGCCTCGTGGGGCCCGGGCGACGGGACGTCGAGCTCCTCGACGACCAGCGGGTCGGTGAACGAGCGGACGACGGCGGCACGCATGGCGGACACGGGGATCACCTCGTTTTCTCGGGGAGAGGGCCAGGAGGACCCTGCCGACGGTCCTCCCTTCCCTCTCGACGCTACGCGCGCGACGCCGCTCCGGCGCCCCGGACGGCCGGACCGGCGACCGACGTCCGCCCAGGTCGGGACCTCCGCCTCTCGCCGGCGAGGCCGACCGTCCCGGCCGACCGCGCGCCGACCGGCCTGGGGGACCGCCGCGTGCCGGTCGTCCCGGGTGCCCGCGTGCCGGACGTCACGGGCGGCCGCGCGCCCACGCTTCGTAGACTGGGGGAGTGACCCCACCCTCCGTCGCGGGACGACCCCTGCTCCCGCTGCGCCCCGAGCTCGCCGGCGTCGAGCCGTACGGCGCGCCGCAGCTCGACGTCCCGGTCCTGCTCAACGTCAACGAGAACCCGCACGCGCCGAGCGAGGCCGTCGTCGCGACCATCACGCGCGCGGTGCACGACGCCGCCACCGGGCTGAACCGGTACCCCGACCGCGACTTCCTCGGCCTGCGCACCGACCTCGCCGCCTACCTCGGGACGGAGGCGGGCGTCGCGCTGGGGGCGGAGCAGCTCTGGGCGGCGAACGGCTCGAACGAGATCATGCTCCACGTGCTGCAGGCCTTCGGCGGCCCGGGGCGCACGGCCGTCTCCTTCGCCCCGACGTACTCGATGTACCCGGAGTACGCGCGCGACACCCACACGGACTGGGTCGTCGGGCGCCGCGCGGAGGACTTCACGCTCGACCCGGAGCACGCCCGCGAGGTGATCGCGCGCGAGCAGCCGTCCGTCGTCCTGCTCGCGAGCCCGAACAACCCGACCGGCACGGCGCTGCCCGCCGCGACCGTCGAGGCGGTGTGCGAGGCGGCGCTCGCGGTGCGCGTCCCGCTCCCCGGGGGGCAGGAGGCGCCCGCCGTCGTCGTCGTCGACGAGGCGTACGGCGAGTTCCGGCGCGCGGGGACGCCGTCGGCGCTCGAGCTGCTCGAGCGCTACCCGAACCTCGCGGTGACGCGCACGATGTCCAAGGCGTTCGCGCTCGCGGGCGCTCGCGTCGGGTACCTCGCGGCGTCGCGCGAGCTCGTCGACGCGCTGCGCGTCGTGCGCCTGCCGTACCACCTGTCGGCCGTGACGCAGGCGGTCGCGCGCGCGGCCCTCGCGCACTCGGGCGAGCTGCTCGCGCAGGTCTCCGCGCTGCGCGAGCGCCGCGACGAGACCGTCGCGTGGCTGCGCTCGCTGCGGCACCCGGACGGTCGTCCGTTCGAGGTCGCGGAGTCCGACGCCAACTTCGTCCTGTTCGGCACGTTCGCGGACCGGCACGCGGTCTGGGCGGCGTTGTTGGAGCGGGGCGTGCTCATCCGGGAGACTGGTCCCGACGGCTGGCTGCGGGTGTCGATCGGCACCGGCGACGAGATGAGGGCCTTCCGACAGGCCCTCGTGGAGGTGGCAGGACTGTGAAGCGCACCGCGCGCATCGAGCGCGCGACGTCCGAGTCGAGCGTGCTCGTCGAGCTCGACCTCGACGGGACCGGACGGACCGAGATCTCGACGACCGTCCCGTTCTACGACCACATGCTCACGGCGCTGGGCAAGCACTCGCTCATCGACCTCAAGGTCGTCGCGACGGGGGACACCCACATCGACGCGCACCACACGGTGGAGGACGTCGCGATCACGATCGGCGAGGCGCTGCGCGTCGCGCTCGGCGACAAGGTGGGCATCGGGCGCTTCGGCGACGCGACGGTCCCGCTGGACGAGGCCCTCGCGCTCGCCGTCGTCGACGTGTCCGGACGGCCGTACCTCGTGCACTCGGGCGAGCCGGAGGGGCAGGAGTACCACCTCATCGGCGGGCACTTCACGGGGTCGCTCACGCGGCACGTGCTCGAGTCGATCGCCCACCACGCGGGCATCTGCATCCACGTGCGCGTCCTCGCGGGCCGCGACCCGCACCACATCGTCGAGGCGCAGTTCAAGGCGCTCGCCCGGGCGCTGCGCGCCGCCGTCGCGCCGGACCCGCGCGTCGAGGGCGTCCCGTCCACGAAGGGAGCCCTGTGAGCACCCACGACGACGACGCGCTGGACGGCGTCGAGATCCCCGACGACCTCTCGTCGCTGACGGCCTCGGCGGTCCCCGACCTCGTGGCGCTCATCACGCAGATCGCGGGCGCGGAGCCGCTCGCGGCGGCGTGCTCGCTCGCGCAGGTCGAGGCGGACGTCGTCCCGACCGACGTCGGTGCCGTGGCGGTGCTGCGCGACCCCGCGGGCGACGCACCCGCGCACGCGGCCGCCGCCCTGACGACCCTCGTCAAGGGCGTGCCGCTCGTGCTCGTCGAGCGCAGCGGCGAGCAGCTCACGATGACGCGCTGGGCGGACGGCGTGCAGGGCGACACCCTCGCGCCGGGCCTCGTGCTCGGCGGTGCGCCCGAGTCGCTCGAGGACCTGCTCACCGGCACGACGACGCTCGCCGACCAGGACGGCGTCGTGGCGAGCTCGTCGATCTCCCGCTGGAAGGCGATGCGCCTGCTCACGTCGGCGGCGCGGCGCGCACGGAAGGACGGCGCATGACCGAGCCCACCGCGGCGGCGCCCGCCGCCCGCCGCCCGTCCGTCGTCGTGCTCGACTACGGGTTCGGCAACGTCCGCTCGGCCGTGCGCGCGCTCGAGCGCGTCGGCGCGGACGTCGAGCTGACGGCGGACCGGGCGCGCGCGCAGGACGCGGACGGGCTCGTCGTCCCGGGCGTCGGCGCGTTCGCCGCGGTCATGACCGGTCTGCGCGGCGTGCGGGGCGACGAGATCGTCGGTCGGCGGCTCGCCGGCGGGCGGCCCGTCCTCGGGATCTGCGTGGGCATGCAGGTCATGTTCGAGCAGGGCGACGAGCACGGGACGCTCACCGACGGTCTGGGGGAGTGGGCGGGCCTCGTCGACCGTCTGGAGGCCGACGTCGTGCCGCACATGGGCTGGGACACGGTCGACGTGCCCGAGGGCAGCGTGCTGTTCCGCGGGGTCGAGCGCGAGCGCTTCTACTTCGTGCACTCCTACGCGGCCCGGTCGTTCACGACCGGCCAGGACCTCCCGGCGGACTCGCCCGTCCGCCGACCGCTCGTCACGTGGTCCGAGCACGGTGGCCGCTTCGTCGCGGCCGTCGAGAACGGCCCGCTGTCCGCGACGCAGTTCCACCCCGAGAAGTCGGGCGACGCCGGCGCGACCCTGCTGGAGAACTGGGTCCGCTCGCTCTGACCGTCTGCGCACGCGGCACACGCCCGGCGCGCACCACCCGGCGCGAGCGACGCGCCACCGCCTACACCGATGGAGACCCTCGTGACCGACCGCCTCGTGCTGCTCCCCGCCGTCGACGTCGCCGACGGCCAGGCCGTCCGCCTCGTCCAGGGCGAGGCGGGCTCCGAGACCTCGTACGGCGACCCGCTCGCCGCCGCGCTCGACTGGCAGTCCGGCGGCGCGGAGTGGATCCACCTCGTGGACCTCGACGCCGCGTTCGGCCGCGGCTCCAACGCGGAGCTGCTCGCCGACGTCGTCGCGCGCCTCGACGTGCAGGTCGAGCTGTCCGGGGGCATCCGCGACGACGCGTCGCTCGAGCGCGCGCTCGCCACCGGCGCGCGCCGCGTCAACCTCGGCACCGCGGCGCTCGAGAACCCCGAGTGGACGGCGAAGGTCATCGCGGAGCACGGCGACGCGATCGCGGTCGGGCTCGACGTGCGTGGCACCACGCTCGCCGCGCGCGGGTGGACGCAGGAGGGCGGCGACCTGTGGGAGGTCCTCGACCGGCTGGAGGCGGCCGGGTGCGCGCGGTACGTCGTCACGGACGTGACCAAGGACGGGACGCTGCGCGGCCCGAACCTCGACCTGCTGCGCGACGTCGCGGCGCGCACCGACGCGCCCGTCGTCGCGTCCGGCGGCATCTCCAGCCTCGAGGACCTCGAGGCGCTGCGCTCGCTCGTGCCGGCCGGTGTCGAGGGCGCGATCGTGGGCAAGGCCCTCTACGCGGGCGCGTTCACGCTCCCGCAGGCGCTCGACGTCGCGGGTCGGCCGTGACGACCGACCACGAGCCCGCGGGCCCGGGCAAGGCGCTCCCGCCGTCCTCCGGCTTCGCGGGCGACGACGGATCGGCCGACCCCGCGCTCGCCGCGCTCCTCGACGCCTACGCCGCGGGCTCGGCCTCGCTGTCCGACGTCGTCGCGCGCCTCGGCGAGACGCGCGTGCTCGTGCCGATCCTCGCCGAGCTCGAGAGCGCGGGCGAGGGCGAGCACGGGCACACGGTGGACAAGGAGGCGTCGGCCGGGGTCGTCGCCATCGAGGCGCCGGACGGGCGCCGCGCGCTGCCCGTGTTCACGTCCGTCGCGGCGATGGCGGCCTGGCGCGCGAGCGCGCGGCCGGTGCCGGTGGACGCGCGCCGCGCGGCGCTGTCCGCCGTGAGCGAGGACTGGTCGCTGCTCGTGCTCGACCCGGCAGGACCGGTCACGGCGCTCGTGCCGCGCCCGGCCGTGTGGGCGCTCGCGCAGGGCAAAGACTGGTCGCCCGCGGTCGTCGACGGGGTCGTGGTGCCGGAGGTGCTCGCCGCCGTGCAGGGGTCGCTCGCGGGCGTGCCGCACGTCGCGCGCGTCTGGGCCGAGCCGGGCCGCCGGGCCGAGGTCGCGGTGGTCCTGCGCATCGACGCCGGCCTCGACCGCGCCGGTCTCGACGCCGTGCTCGGGCAGGTCAACGCCGCGCTCGCCACGGACGCCGTGGTGTCCGAGCGCGTCGACGGGCTCGAGCTCCGCGTCGGCCGGGCCGACTGAGGAGACCGGTCGACCCGGACCGCCCGCGCGGACGCGCCGGTCGAACGGTCGGGGCAGCCCCCTCCGGGCTCAGCGCCGGCGCAGTCGGCTGAGGCCCCACGCGAGCGCGGCCGAGAACGCCACGACCGCGCCCAGGGCCTGCCCGCCGAGGATCACGCGGTTGAGGTCGAGGGCGGGCTGCCAGCGCACGCCCGCGTCGTCGACGACGTAGACGCCCTTCGCGACGACGCGCACCCCGAACCCGCCGCCACCGCCCGAGCCCTCGCCGCCCGCCTCGCCCCCGGCGTTGCCGGAGCCCGGGTCGGAGGTCGAGCCGCCGTCCACGGTGCCGTCGTCGGGACCGGCGTCCGCCCCGCGCGCTGCCGCGCCGACGCGACGCCGCCAGTCCGCCGCACCCTTGCCGGAGAGCTCGCCGGTGCCGGACCCCCAGCCCGAGCCCGTGCCGCCCCAGACCGTCGCGACGGGGATGACGAGCGTGCCGTCCCGCTCGTACGACTCCCCGAAGACGCGACGCACGGTCAGCGTGTCGCGTGCCGCGTGGGTGATGTGCGCCGGGTCGACGGGGGGCGTGTCCGAGCTCGCGTGTGTGCTCATGGCACGAAGGGTAGACCTGGGGCCCCCGGTGCGCGCGAGAACCGCGCGCACCGCCTCGCCGTCGAGGTCGTCGGTGCGCGGACGCCGGGACGGGTCAGGCGTCGCACTCCGGGAGGGCCGTGAACGCGGACTCGTCGCCGAGCATCGTCTGGAGGGTGCTCACGGGCACGAGGAGCGACTTCTCCGTCGACGTCTTCGCGTAGACCACGCCGATCACCTCGCCCGCCTCGTTGAGCGCGGCGGACCCGGAGCTGCCCGGCTCGACGGGGGCGTCGGTGACGAGCACCTCGCCGAGGTTCTCGTGCAGCGGGTCCGTCGTCGTGCCGATGACCGAGCCCTGCGTCACGGTGAGCCGCCCGCCCTCGGGGTACCCGACGACCGTCACCGCGTCGCCGGGCGCCGGGTCGGCGGCGGCCAGGGTCGGGGCGGACGGGAGGTCCTCCGCGGTCCGGACGATCGCGAGGTCCGCCAGGCCGGCCACGCTCGCCGTCTGGGCGGCGATGTCGCGCCCGTCGTAGGTGAGGAGCTGGAGCGAGCGCGACGAGTCGACCACGTGCTTGTTGGTGATGAGGGTCCGGGAGTCGACGGCGAACCCCGACCCGGTGGACAGGCCGTCGCACCGGACGTTGCGGATGCGCACGGCCATGCGCTGGACGGCGTCGAACCCGTCGGGGGAGAGGTTCTCCGAGCCGGCCGGGTCGTCGGGCGCCACGAGCGACGGCACGACCGAGCCCGGCACCGGCTCGGGTAGCTCCGGCAGGACGCCGCAGGCGCCGAGCGAGCCGCCCGCGAGCGACAGCCCGAGCAGCGAGCCGAGGACGCGCACCGCCGCGCGCCGGGACGGGCGGCGCGTCATCCGGCGAGCTCCTGCTGGAGCTGGGCGTTCGCGTCGGTGGCCTCCTGGCAGAGCACCCCGACCTGGTCGGCGAACCGGTCGATGTCGGCGGGGTCGTAGGCGTCCCGGTTGTTGAGGTACCCGATGAGCTGCGTCTGCGCCGTCGTGCACTGCCCGAGCGCGGCCGCGACCTTGCCCGCTGCGTCCGAGACCCGGCTCTGGTAGTCCAGGTACTGCTGGGACGCCTCGTTCTCGTCGCCCAGCTGGGCCTTCTCGTTGGCGAGGTCGCTGATGCGGTCCTGGGCGGCGGTGAGCTGGGTGCGCGCGGACTCGAGCTCCGCGTTCGCGCCGTCGAGCTCGGTGCGCAGCTGCGCGACGTCCTGCCCGAGCCCGCGCGCCTGCGCCTCCCACCCGGCGCTCGTCTCCTGCCAGCGCGTGGTGGTGAGCCACAGGTACGCGCCGACGCCCAGCGCCGCGGCGAGGGCCAGCACGAGCACGACGATCGCGACCACGGCCCCGCGACGCCGTCGAGGCCGGGCCGCCGCGGTGTCGCCGCTCGCCGGCGCGCCGTCGCCCGGCGCGG